>NZ_JBNDMQ010000058.1:0-38480 GCF_050436665.1 Paraburkholderia sp. EB58
AGACGCGGCTCGATCCCGCATAGCGGCTTGAGCACGCTCACGGAGGTCCAGCCGACGTGACATACGCCGGCACGCTTGCTGAAAAACGGCATCGCAAAGGCAGCGACCAACGAGTAGAACGTGGCGATCCAGCACAGGGCGAACAAAAGCCACTGTGAGACAGAAACGGGATGTTCGATCATCGTCTGTGACCTCGTGCGAAGCCCTGCGGCGCTAATGTCGGGGTTCAATTCAACGCGTTGACCTGATCAAGATTAATATTTTGTAATGCTTAATATGTAGAACGACAGAAATATGAAGGCTTTTAGACAGATTCGATTAACCCGATAACTAAGCCCTTGTGAAAATTCCGTCGAAACTCATGCAACGTCGTTGTACCCCGAAGATGTCGCCGCTAACAGCTTCTCCACTCAAACGGCCTCCGATTGAACCGGAGATGAAGAATCACAAGCGTCCGCACCGGGCAGACCGGAGAAACCGATGTCGCGTTGGAATGTGCGTCGGTGATAGTGGCGTAGCACTGTGACAGCGCTGAGACGAATGCGGCGCGAGCAATTCGCTTGATGACCAGTACGATGCATACGATGATCGCTGCGGCCGCGATACGGAAGGTCATCGAGGTAAATACGTCTTCGGAAACGCCAAACAGGATGATCGATAGCAACGCTGCCGCCTGGATCGCTGTTGCGGCAAGTGATGCTGTCAGGAGATAGGCCCGCAGCATGTCGATTGTGGAGGGTTTCATGGCGCAGCTCGTCGATACGGGGGAAAGAAATATCGAAGGCGCTTTCATTTTCCTTGTGGCGATCGATCAGCAGATGCACGTAGTCGGGGTTTAAGTCACATCACTACACGTGCGTTGTGGGTGGATAGTAAATGCCAAACCTGAAGGAAACCTTAAGCAACCGAACAGTGGGGTTTCATCTGCTTTCACTGTCCCAACATGGTTAAACTTGCCAACACGGCCGTGCGCTTCGCCGCTTTAGAAGCACCGCTACCAGCAAAACTATTTCTGCGCACACTTATGCGAATTCTCCTTGTCGAAGATGACGATCTGATTGGCAGCGGCGTCGAGGCCGGCCTTCATCACGCAGGCTTTGCGGTCGACTGGGCACAGGACGGCCATCAAGCCAAGCTCGCCCTCGAAACCACGGACTACGCGCTGGTCGTGCTCGACCTTGGACTACCCCGAGTCCCGGGCACGGAACTCCTGAAGTGGTTACGGGGAGGCGGCAAGGATGTACCCGTCCTCGTACTCACGGCAAAGGGGACGGTTGCCGACAAGGTGGGAGGCCTGGAGGCAGGTGCGGACGACTACCTTGGCAAGCCTTTTGATCTGACCGAACTCATCGCGCGTTGTCGCGCGCTTTTGCGTCGTTCGCAGGGACGTAGCGTCGAAATCCTTCGGTATCGCGCCCTCGCTGTCGATCCGGTTGCGCAGACCGTATTGCGCGACGATGTACGCGTTCCGCTGACCGCCCGCGAGTGGGCGGTGTTACTTCAGTTACTCACGCACCAGGGTGTTCCTCAATCAAGGTCTCGCCTCGAAGAGAGCTTGTACGGATGGCACGAGGAAGTTGAGAGCAACGCGATCGAAGTGCACATCTCGAACCTGCGGAAGAAACTCGGCGCTGACCTGATCAAGACTGTCCGGGGTATCGGCTACGTTGTGGAGAGAGCGTGATGCCGAATTCGATACGCGGTCGCTTGGCGCTGCTGGTGCTCGCCAGCATTACGCTGGTTTGGACGATCGCTCTCGGCTGGAGTTACCGTCAGGCGACGCGCGAGGTTGCAGAATGGGACGATGCACGCCTTGTCCAGCTTGCGCAGTTCATTGTGCTGCTCGACCAGAACGACCTCTCGATCCTGTCGAAAGCGCGTATCGATGCACGCACGGAATACAGTCGTCACCCAACCCGCGTCACCGCCACGGATGGTGACGAAGCGCCGCGCGAGGCTCTGTTTCAAGTCCTGGACGCCAACGGCCGCGTCCTCGCCAGCAGCGCGCACCTCGCACCACTAGGTGCATTCGCGTCGCCCGCTGAGGCAACACCAGGCGCACGGATTGTGACGCTTGGTGGCCGGCCGTGGCAAATCTATGTGCTTCAAGACAATGCGTCAGGCCGCACGGTACGTGTGCTTGAGTCAACCAACAGCCGCAGCGATCTGACAACCGGCGTCGCGCATCGAATTGCGAAGCCAATCGCTCTGGCGTTGCCGGTTCTGGCGTTGCTGGTCTGGATCAGTATTGGTCATAGCCTCGCGCCGCTGAAAGCGCTCTCGCGGGCGATACGGACCAGGGATGCCGGCAAGCTCGAGTCGATCGAGATAGGGCCGACTCCGGTAGAAGTGCGTCCGCTCGTCGACGCGATCAATCAACTGCTGTCGCGACTGCGACTTTCGATCTCGCGGGAACGCGCGTTCACTGCGGACGCCGCGCACGAGTTGAAGACGCCGCTGGCGGCCATCAAGGTGCAGGCGCAAGTGGCACTCGTGACACAGGACAGCGCCCAGCAGCAACTCGCCATGCAGCGGGTCGTACAAGGCGTGGATCGCAGCGCCCATCTCGCCGAGCAGTTACTTCTGCTCGCACGCCTGGACGAACATCACAAGATCCCCGCCCAGCCGGTTGCGCTGGTGGCGCTAGCCCAGGACGCGATCGCAGCCAACGAACCCGATGCTCAACGAAAAGGCATGAGCGTCGCGCTCGTCGGCGAAGTGCACTCGGAAGTCATGGCCGAACCCGTATTGATGGACATCCTGCTCGACAACCTGATCGACAATGCGATCAAGTACGGCAATGCAGGTGGTCGTGTCGAAGTCTCTATCCGGCGCAACACGGACGCCGTCATGCTGACGGTTGGAGACAACGGTCCCGGTGTTGCGCCAGAAGACATCGCGCGCCTCACCGACCGCTTCTTCCGGATCACGGGCACCGGTGCGAACGGAAGCGGACTCGGGCTCTCAATCGTCGCGCGTATCGCGGAGTACTTTGGCGCCAGACTCGACTTCGGCACCGGAATCAGCGGACAGGGTCTTGCAGTCCATGTTTCATTTCCTTTGCCCACCGTTGCGTCCGCACAGATCGCGTCAACCAGCCGGATCTAGCGCATTCGCTGGTTAGGGCAGGAACTTGGCGAGGTGAGCTGCACCGCGCTGGCCGGAAACCCTAATTAATAAGCATTCCTCTGTTGTTCGGCCGCGAACGATCGTTCGACCGGCGACTCTTCTCTGGCAACAGTTGGCTGCTTGCGCCGTTTCACCTGCAGCCCACTTGACCAGTAAATAGGGACGCTCCGGCAGGGCCAAATTGCGATTCGAGCTTGACAATCTACGCCCAAGTTAGTAACCTCTAAAACATCAATAGACAGGTTACATAGTTCAGCGGATACGAACGACCGTCAACCTTTCCTTCCCGGCTTACCCGGGAGACCTTATTCCATATTTGACTACGGAGAGATCCCTATGCGTGCCATTGTTCTGGAGAAATTCGGCGGCCTCGATAGCCTTGTTTATAAGGACATTCCGGAACCCGAGCCGAAAGAGGGTCATGTCGTCATCGAGATCAAGGCGTTCGGAATCAACCATGCGGAAATGCATATGCGCCGCGGGGAATGGGCTGAGGCGGCGCCCATTAGCGGGATCGAATGTGTGGGCATCGTAAAGTCATGCCCCGGTGGAGAATTTCCGGTAGGTGCCAAGGTAGCCGCTTTGATGGGTGGCCTCGGACGCACCATCAACGGTAGTTATGCTGAATATACGCGCGCGCCCGTTTCGAACGTGGCCTTGATCGAAGCGGATCTGCCGTGGGCTGAACTTGCCGCGATTCCGGAAACGTATGCGACCGCATGGACATGCCTGTTCCGCAACCTCGAGATCCAGAAGGGACAGCTGCTTGTTATCCGTGGAGCGACCTCGTCATTCGGGCAAGCGGCGCTGAAGATGGCGGTCAACGCTGGGGCTCGTGTCATCGCGACGACACGTAGTCGTGATCGGTTTTCGATGCTGGAGTCGCTGGGCGCCGAGCGCTGTGAGATAGAACGACCAGATCTCTCGAAGCACATTCCGGAAGCGAAGCAGATTGATGCGGTGCTGGATCTGGTCGGCAATTCGGTCGCGCTGGATTCGCTCGCGATGTTGCGACGCGGAGGGCGCTCGTGCCTCGCGGGTTGGCTCGGTGGCCTCGATCCAATCCCGGATTTCAACCCGTTGCTGCAAATGGCGAGCGGTGTCTATTTAACTTTCTTCGGCAGCTTTGTGTTTGGGACGCCCGGTTTTCCGTTGTCGGACGTGCCGTTACAGCAGATCGCCGCGGATGCTGCGGCCGGTCGTCTGAATGTGAAACCGGCTCGCGTTTTTGGCTTCGACGAAATCCATGAGGTGCATCGCGTGATGGAGGCGGGCGAAGCGCGGGGGAAAATGGTGGTCGTACACTGAACGGAGCATTCCGCTTCAGCCATGAAAATCTGACGGCATCGAGTTCACCTGGGCAGCGTCTCCCGAGCAGCGGCGACTTCCCCGTGGTCGCGAAGGTTTCAGTACCCAAAGCTGTTCTGCTGTACCGTACCTACAACCGCCAGATATGTCGGTACGGACCCGTACCGCGAGAAGTCAGGGCGACGCTATGGGAGATTTCCATGATCAGACGGCTGCTCACGATTGCCACAGTATTGCTGAGCGTTGTTGCGGCGACTCCGGCTCACTCTGACGTAGGTTCCGATAAGGCTGCCATCACGGAACGGCTGCAGCGTTGGGCGGAGGCGTTCAACGCTCGCGACGCCACAGGGGTCTGTGACGTGTTCGCGCCTGATCTGGTTTCAACCGTCCCTGAAGTGCTAAATGGCAACCGGACCGCGCTGTGCGCGAGGCTCACCGCCCTACTGGCAAAGCCTGAGTTGAGCCTCCATTACGACAGCCCGGACATCCGCGAGATCATAGTTTCTGGAGATATCGCCGTAGTGCGGCTGTTCTGGACGCTTACGGCCAGGAAGGGTGGTGAGCAGAGCGTAACAAATGAAGCAGGAATAGACATTTTCAGGCGGCAACCAGATGGCAGGTGGTCCATCGCCCGCTTCATGTCATTTAGCACAGCGCCGAATACGGTCCTCGAATAACCGGTAACCTGGTGCTTCCTCCGTCGGGGCGCCGCTTACGTTAGCGCCTCAGCGCAGGTCAGCCCGGAGATCCCGCACTCCCCGCCCCAGGCGTTGACGCAGGAGCGTGCGTAAAGTTGCTCCGTCGACGTAACCCACTTCGGCTGCGATGGCATCAATGTCCAGGCCACTGCCGTGTAGAAGCGATTGCGCGCGTTCAACGCGTAGGTCCTGAAAGTAGGCAAGCGGCGATTTGCCAAGCACCTCCTGGCAACGCCGCTGCAGCGTACGTGCACTCGTCGCCAGTGCATCGGCGGCTTCCTGCAGCGAAAATCCTGCCTTGAGATGGTCTCGCGACCATAGTTCGAAGCGCTGAATAAGCGGGTCTGCTTGAGCCAGGTGATTGGGGATAATGTAGGGCGCTTGCGAGGAGCGTATGTCGGCGAGCAAGTAGCGTGAGACGAGCGCTGCCAGTTCCGGACTGGCTCTGCGTATCAACCAGAGGGCGAGATCGAGGTGCCCCATCGCTGCGCCAGCCGTCACCCCCACGTCGGTCGGCACAAGCATGCGAGACTCGTCGAGCAACACGTTCGGGTAACGTTGCCGAAACAGCGGACCGAGCCACCAGGTCGTAGTCGCTTCCCGATGATCGAGAAGTCCGGTTTCCGCCACAAGGAACGTCCCGATACAGGACGCGGCGATCAGCGCACCCTCAGCACGCCATTTCAGCAGTTGCGCCTTGGCTTGAATCACATCCGGCCGTTCGAGAGCTGGGACCAACTGCTCCGGTGTCCCCGTACTCAGTGCAGGAACCACTACCCAGTCGGGCTTTAAATCCGCCGTTACCCCTCGGACCGGTATGGTCAGTCCCTGGCCCGACCGGACCCTCTTGCGCATGGCGATAATCGACACATCGAAATAAGGACTCCCGCCCATTTGCCCGGCCGAGAACTTATTTGCCAGCGTAAACGCGTCGAGCATGACAGTGAGCGCTGTGTCGAACAGTCCCTCAAGGGCGAGGATGGAAATGCGCATGGCGTGAATGACCCTAAAGTTGTCATTTACGACGATACAGCTTTTTGCGTCCGAGGGCTACAGTGATCTCCGTCGTACATCACAACGAAGACCGACCAAGGAGGTCACCCATGAAAGTTTTTGCCATCGCGTCCGCAAATTCGACCCTCACACCGGAGAAGCTCCAGCAGCACATGCCAAACGAGGTCCCGGCCACCCTCAAGCTGTATCTCGAGGGCAAGGTCGAGCAATTCTGGTTTCGTGAGAAAGCTGGGCCTATCTTTCTTATGAACGTCGATTCGGTCGAGCAAGCCAAGGCCACGCTGGACGGGCTGCCGCTGGTGGCTGACGGCCTCATGACCTACGAACTGCTGCCGGTCGGACCGCTCGCGCCACTTGGCCTGCTGATCCGGAACAAGTGAACTCATACCTCATTGGCGTCAACCTGGATCTACACTCGTAGAGCCTAAGCGCCGATGGACTGGATAGGGTGGCGAGATTGTTGAAACACTTGGCGATCCCTCTGAGGTGCTCGATCCCGTTGAAGAACCATTCGACGAGATACCACTGACGTTGGATCGCCCGGTCCCTGCATTGGGGCCCAATCACACAAACGACGGAGCAGGAAGATGGACGAGGCAGAAGAGATTACCCAATACTACGAGCGGGCCAGCCTGGTTGAGCAGTTACGCGCGGCCTTGGCGAAAAGCGAACTCGGCGAGAAGCGGCTCTCTGCAAAAGATCTTGCTCCGCTTGACCAGTTCCATTCGCGGGGCCTGGCGGCGACCGTAGAACTGGCGAAGGCGCTCCCGATCACTGAGGCGACCCGTGTCGTCGATATTGGATCCGGGCTAGGCGGCCCGTCCCGCTATTTGGCCGAAACCTACGGTTGCACGGTGCGCGGCGTCGATCTCAGTCAGTCCTTCGTCGACGCCGCTAACTTCCTCGCAGAGCGCTCCGGCCTCACAAGCAAGGTTACCTACCAGCGCGGGAACGCGCTCTCCCTGCCGTTCTCCGATGGTGAGTTCGATCTCGCATGGACCCAGCACGTTGCTATGAACATCGCCGACCGGGCTGCTCTCTACGGCGAAACGTTCCGCGTGCTGCGTCCTGGTGGCCACCTCGCCATCTTCGATGTCGTCGCCGCCTCTGAAGACCCCCTGCATTACCCTGTGCCTTGGGCGCGCGGGCCGGAGACGAGCTTCCTCGTAACGGCGGACGCGATGCGCAGCGTCCTCACGAATCAAGGGTTCCGCATCACGTCCTGGATTGACTGCACTGAAGCTGGCATCACCTGGTTTCTGGCGCGGGAGGCCGAGCGAGCGCAGGTTTCGACGCCGCCTGTGCTCGCTCTCGGCACCGTCATGGGCCCGGCGTTCGGCCAGGCGACCGTCAACCTTCGCCGCAATCTGAGCGAGGGACGCGCGGCGCTCATCCAGGCTATCTGCGAGAAGATCTGAGCGTGCCGGCAACAGACGTCGGCTAGAGCGCCGCTTCCCGATACTTCGCGAACTTCGATGTCTGACCGATCCCCGGGTTAAAGCAATTGCAGGGATCGAGTTCCTCATAGAACGCTGCAAGCTGGGGCTTCGCGTGGTACAGGTGGCCGACATTGTGTTCCGCCGGATATTCGGCACCGCGGCGGTCCAGCAGCGTCCACATTTTGTGTTCAACTTCGAGGCAGTCGTTGCCCTTCTTGACGATGTAATCCTGGTGGAACACATGGCAAAGGAAGTGTCCGTAGTACAACTTGATAGAGATCGTCTCTTCGATCTCGCGTGGCAGCGTCTCGATCCAGTCACGATCATTGCGCCGCAGTGCGATGTCCAGCGCGACGATGTTTTCCACTTCCTGGGTATGCACGGCGCGATAGCGGACAGCCGCACCGGCAGCAGCGAAGCGGTGCAGGAACGCTTTCCTGCCTTCTTCGTCAGTGCATTCAAAATAGCCGCCAGTGGCCTTTGCGAAGAAGCCTGAGAGGAAGGCTCGCGTCTCCTCGACGCTTTCGGCCGCGACTTTCAGCATCAGGTGATGCTCGTACTTGTCACGGTACTGTTTCATTCGCGGCGGCAGATGGCTCGGGAACAGCCGGCTCGCAGCCTGCATGACGCGATCGGTGAGATGCGAAGGAAGAAAGCCGAACCGATCGAACAGTGCATCGAACCGGCTTTTTAGTCCGAACAGCGCGGGCAGTCGGGACGTGCCGAGATAGTTGATCGCAAGAAAAGTATCCTTTCCGTACTCCTCAGCGATATCGAAAGCGTCGCGATGCAGATATTCGCCTGAGATGGGCAAGTGTTTGAAGTCGTGCAGCGCGTGACGGCGAATCGCAGTGAGTTCGTCAGGTACGTTCGTGCCGATATAAAACACTTTCGCGTTCTGCTCAATCGGAAACGTGTCGAGCCGCACGGCAAACACCATCACCTTGCCAGCCGATCCCGAGGCTTCATGGAGGCGCTGCGGATCGGCGTTAAAGCGCGCCGGCGTATCCGCATCGATCTCACGCACATGAGTCGCGTAGCCGTGATCGGAACCGGCGCCCGCGTTATGGCGAATATCAACCTCTGTGAACTCGCCACGCTCGAGCCGGCCAAGGATGTCTTCCGGTGTATCGCCGAGTTCGATTCCCAGATGATTGACGAGGTTTAGTTTTCCCGCTGCGTCCACCTGGCCGAATACCGCCATTTCCGTATACGCCGGGCCGCGATGCACCAGCGCGCCACCCGAATTGTTGCAGACCCCACCGAATACCGAGGCGCCGATGCAACTCGAGCCGATCACCGAGTGAGGCTCGCGGCCAAGTGGCTTCAACGTCTTTTCCAACTGGTCGAGCGTGGCCCCGGGAAGACAGACGACCTGCTTGCCATCGTCGATCACGTACACCTTCTTCATGCGGCTCGTGCTGACAATCACGATGTCGCGATCATAGTCGTCGCCGTCCGGTGTCGAGCCGCCGGTGAGGCCCGTGTTCGAGGCCTGCGTGATCACAATCACATTCGCTGCAACGCATGCCTGCAGCACTTTCCACTGTTCGACGATCGTGCCGGGGCGCACCACTGCAAGTGCCTTGCCTGCGCCAAACCGAAAACCTGTGCGGTAACGACGGGTCGCGTCATTTTCGGTCAGGGTGTGCTGCTTGCCGACGATGTTGCGCAGGTCCGCAATCAAAGTGTCAGCCGTGCTATCTGGAACGGCTGCTGACGGTGCGCGGGTTGCTGACATTGAATTCTCCTGAAGAAACATTGGGCGTGACGCGCATCGCTTCGACTGATCGCCAGATGTGACCTTTGAGCGCATCGGGTTGACACAAGGTTAAAATCAGGCCAGTCATTAGTCCAATATCTCGAAGTCACTTTTTGGAGACGAAAAAGATATGGAATTTCGTCAGTTACGCTACTTCCTCGCCGTGGCCGAGCATCTGCATTTCACAGATGCCGCCGCGCACCTGGGCATCGCTCAACCGCCTTTGAGCCAGCAGATCCTCAAGCTCGAGCGGGAAATCGGCACGCCGCTGTTTGTCCGGCATCCGCGCCGAGTCGAATTGACCGAAGCGGGACGGCTCTTTCGCGAGAGCGCACGGCGCATCGTCGAGGACGCACATCAGGCCTTCGTCGAAGTACAGAATGCGGGACGTGGAGAGACGGGACGGCTTTCGCTCGGTTTCGCGGGTTCGACGGTGTTTCATCCCATGGTCGCGACGACGATGCAACAGTATCGGCATGCGTATGAGCGAGTGTCGATCAGTTGCGAGGAGAGCAACAGCTCGGCGCTGCTCGACAAGGTCGCCGAGCGTCAGCTTGATGCCGCATTAGTGCGCATGCCGTTGAACTGCCGAGATCTGATCGTCGAACCGCTGGTCGATGAAGACATGCTGGCGGTGCTACCGGCGGATCATCGACTGAGCCGGCGACGGCGCATCGATCTGGCAGACCTTGCGGGCGATCCGTTCATCCTGTTTCCACGGCCAATAGGCCCGGATCTGCACGACTCGATCATCGCCGCCTGCCGCGAAGCCGGCTTCGCGCCCCCGATCGGCATGGAGTCACCACAGATTTCATCGGCGGCGAATCTCGTGGCGGCCGGGTTCGGCGTCGCAGTAGTGCCTGCGTCGATCCGGCAGGTCCAGGTCGTAGGCGTGTCGTATCACGAACTAAAGGGCAAACCGCTTTCGACGGGTATCGCGCTCATCCATCGGCCGCGTGAAAAGTCGCCGACGGTGCTGAACTTTGTACGGATTTTGCGGCAGCAGCGAGCGGCTGCCCGCGCGGCATAATGGTCGCGTTGAAACCCAGGTTGCGTGGCAGAATCACGCTGCCACGTCCTCACACAAAGGAGATTCATCATGTCTCGCACCACTGCCGAAAAGCGCCAGGCATTTCGCACGTTGCACGAAGAAGGATGTTTCGTACTGCCAAATCCGTGGGACGTGGGTAGCGCGCGTTATCTCGCATCCGTCGGCTTCAAGGTGATTGCCACGACCAGTTCGGGCTTCGCGTGGTCGAACGGCCGGCCGGACAACGGCGTGTCGCGCGATACGGTCCTCGCCCACCTGCGCGACATGGTCCGCGCGACGGATCTGCCGGTCAACGCCGACTTCGAAAACGGCTTCGGCAAGGATCCCGCCGAAGTCGCGCAAAGCGTCCGCATGGCGATCGATACCGGCGTCGCCGGATTGTCGATCGAAGACTCAACGGGAGATCCGGCGTCGCCTCTGTTTCCGCTCAATGTGGCCGTTGAACGGATCGCCGCCGCAAGACGCGCGATCGACGAGGCGGGCGGCGACACGCTACTCGTCGGACGGGCCGAGAATTTCTTTGCTGGTAGGCCCGATCTTGAAGACGCGATCGCGCGCCTGCGAGCGTATTCGCAAGCGGGCGCCGACTGCCTGTACGCGCCGGGCATCCAGACGCGCGAGCAGATCGAGGCGGTGGTCGCCGCGGTCACCCCGAAGCCGGTCAATCTACTGATCGGCGGACCTTCCGCGTTCACACTTGCAGAACTGGAGAAGCTCGGCGTGCGGCGCGTGAGCGTGGGCGGCGCACTGGCCCGCGCGGCGTGGGGCGGCCTTGTGACTAGCGTTCAAGCGCTTGCAGAAGGCCGCTTCGACGGCTTGCCGAAGGAGCCATCAGGCACGTGGTTGAACGGCATGTTCGAGGACACGAAGTAGCGTCGCGTCGTTCAGTCACTAACCGCTTCTTACCTGGACAATCGCATCGGCAGTCCGTGCTGATTGCGATATCCCGCGTCGTAATGCCGTCCACGAGAAGGCGTAACACTAATCCACATCAGCAGAAAGCGTCACGCTCTTCTGTGCCTCAAGTTCAACGAGCCGACCGGTCAGCGCTTTGCTAATCGAGTGATACGCCGAACTACCAAGTGCAAGACGCAAGCTCGGTCTTTCGGCATCGGCAGCCACGATCATCGCGTCGACGGTCTTGGCAGCATCGCCCGTTAGCGGAAATGCATTGTTGGTGATAAGGCGACGAATCTCCCCTGCAGGCGTCTCGGCATAAACGGTCATCGCTTCCGGGCTCACCAGGTTCGCGCCAAAGTTCGTCCCCGTGGGGCCCGGCTCGACGATGATGAAGTCGATCCCAAACGGCGCGACCTCTTGTGCAACCGATTCGACAAAGCCTTCGACACCCCACTTGGTGGCGTGGTACAGACTGAAGCCCGGATAGACAGCCTGCCCGCCTTCTGACGAAACCTGCACGATTCGCCCGCCACCTTGCTCACGCAGGTGCGGTAGCGATGCGCGAATGAGTTGGATCGAGCCGATCAGATTCGTAGCAATCTGCTGTTCAAGTTGTTCGTCGGTCACCTCCTCGGCCGCGCCGAATAGTCCGTAGCCGGCGTTACTCACCACGACGTCGATGCGCCCCATCTCCTCAAACGCGCGGGCCACCGTCGCACGCACCGCATTGGCGTCAGTCACGTCGAGCGTCAGGATGCGAAGGCGGTCGCCGTACTGCGCGACCAGGTCGTCCAGCGCGCCAGGCCGCCGTAGTGTGCCGACGACGCGGTCGCCGCGTGCGAGCAGCCGCTCAACAAGCAGACGGCCAAGGCCACTAGAAGTGCCGGTAATAAACCATGTTTTGTTCATGTCACGTTCTCCAGAAGGTTTGAAAGCCCATTCTAGAAGTGCGTCACTAGTGCGAGAAGCCGCTATAGTTGGCATGACCCCGTGAAAAATCTTCACCAATGGCCAAACCTACACTCGCCGATCTGACGGCTTTTTCCACCGTTGCGACCCACCGCAGCTTCCGACGAGCGGCCGATGCACTCGGCGTGTCGCGATCCTCGCTGAGTCACGCCATGCGAGCCTTGGAGCGGGATCTGGGCATTCGTCTGCTGAATCGCACTACACGCAGCGTGTCGCCGACAGAAGCTGGCGAACAATTACTCAGACGACTCACGCCGGTGCTGCGCGAGCTTGACGAAGCGCTGGACTCGGTCGCCGACGAAGGCGGACAACCCACCGGCACGCTACGAATCAACGCTAACGAGGGCGCGGTGCGGCTGCTCCTGGAAAACGTGGTCCCGCGTTTTCTGGCTCGCTACCCGGGCATGGCGCTGGATCTGGTCGCGGAGGGACGCCTCGTCGATATCGTTGAGCAGGGGTTCGACGCTGGGGTTCGGCTTGGCGAAGCCTTGCCGCAAGACATGGTGGCGGTGCAGTTGGGCGATGACCTTCGCTTTGTCGCCGTCGCAGCGCCGTCCTATCTCGCGGAACGGCCACGACCTGTGACGCCCGACGATCTGGCTCAACACTGCTGCATCCGCAATCGCCTGCCGAGCGGCAAGCTCTACCGCTGGGAGTTTGCGAAGCAGGGACAGGAGGTCGTGGTCAATGTCCCCGGTGCACTCACGCTCGACAACATTGGATTGATGATCGAAGCCGCTGCCAACGGGTTGGGAATTGCCTATGTTCCCGAGCCCGCTGCGCGTGCCTGGTTGGATGATGGCCGGCTCGTGACCGTGCTGGACGATTGGTGTCCCGTCGTTTCCGGCCTCTATCTCTACTATCCCGGCCACCGCCATGTGCCCGCCGGGCTGCGCGCATTCATAGAAGTACTAAGGGAAGGTACCTGACGCATGAATCCGCAGGCCGCCACTTCCTCATCATGGCAACGTAATCGGCACCGGGCGCGTGAGCAGATCGACGTAGAGACTGAAGAAGCGATTGTTGTCGAACTGCGTCACGTAGGTGATCTTCTGCGGCGAAGCACCTGGCGCGGGCTGATCGGGGTACACCGTCACATGCCCTTGATCCTCGCCGCTCGTGGTATCGATATTGAGGTAAGCGCTTTTCGTTTGCGTGGCATAGGTGGGATCCATGAAATACGCAATCGTCAACGTATCGAACAAGTCGGTGTTCTCGGCGAATGCGCCCGCATTGGCGATGGCGTAAGCCTTCGTCACTGCAGTCTGCTTGCTCGGATTGTTGACGACTTCGTCGTACACGGTTTGAGTGAGTGGCACCGTATTGGTCACGTCGAGTGGAATGTCGCTCTGGGGAATCGTCGTCTGGAGAACCGTGCGGACGGCAAGCGGATCGAACCACCAGTTGAGTTCCGCCACGGCGTTTGCATTGCCGGGCACAGCCATGGCACCGCCCATGTAGACGATCTGCTTGATCAGCGGCACGATCTCCGGCGCCTTCATGATGGCCGTGGCGAGATTGGTCGGCGGACCGACCTCGAGAATGGTGACCTGGTTCGGATAGCGCTTGATGGTCTGGATCATGAAATCCGCAGCGCTTTGCGCCTGCAGTTTCGTCGACACCGCAAAGCCGTCCGGCGGCGCGACAAGCTGAGACTGGCTGGTCGGTTCCGGCCGGCTCCACGCGCCGAAATAGCCTTGCGGATTGGCGGCCTGTTGCGCACGAATACTCGCAACGTCGTATTGCAAGGGATAGTCGGCCCCGCCATAGACACCCACCACATTCTGCACACCCATGCGCTCCACGGCCTTGAGCGCATCCGCTTCCTCCTGGATCAGCCAGTCGTTGCCGGTCACGACGCAGAGCCCGAGCAGGTTGACCTTACCCTCTCCCATCAACTGCGTGGTCATGGCAAATAGCTGACCGTCGTCGCCCATCGTGTTGAAGTCTGAATCGATGATGACCTTCGGTGCGACGGCGAGGGGATCGGTGACCGAGACGTCTCCTCCACATCCGGCAAGGATCATCGGCATGATAAGGATACCTATATATTGTGATCTCATGTTTTCATCCTGTATGTCGTCTGTATAGACTGCGATTGACCCAAGGAACACCCTCCGGAGAGGGTGCCGGTAATTCAACGTCAAGCCACTCAGAGTTGCAGGTCGGACTACCTCATGTCACAACACCACAATAGGCGTCCGCTTCAGGCTGCGCTATCGACCTCCGCACGAGTCGGTATCGAAGGCTGCGCGCCGGCGCGCGTAACGGAAATCGCGGCCGCACGTTGTGCGAGGCTGATCGCACCTTCCAGCGGCTGCCGCGCGGCCAGCTGCGCGGCAAATACACCAATGAAGGTATCTCCGGCAGCCGTCGTATCGACGGCCCGCACTTGCGGCGCCGGAAAATGCGTCCCTTCGCCGCCTTCCAGCAAAAGATAAGCGCCTTGGGCACCGAGCGTGACGATCACGTTGCGAGCGCCACCACGTTGCAGCTCCGTCGCGGCCCTTCTCGCGCCACTTTGCGATTCGACCGGCAGGCCGGCGAGTATCGCAGCCTCGACCTCGTTCGGAACGAGGTAGTCGACCAAAGGCAGCCATTCGGCAGGCAGCGGCCCGGTTGCCGGCGCCGGGTTCAGCACCGTGATCTTGCCAAGCCGCCGAGCAAGAGCCAGCGTCGCATAGACCGAATCCCAAGGTATTTCCAGTTGGCAAACCACGACATCGCAAGCCTTGATTGCTGCTTCGTGACGCGCGACGCTCTCCGGCGTGACCTCACCGTTACTGCCCGCGACTACGACGATCGTGTTCTGTCCGTCGTCCGAAACCGTCACCATGGCAACGCCGGTAGGCTGTACGGGATCGACCTCAACGCCTGCGCAGTCGATGCCCTCCGCTTCTAGATCCTCGACGCGCTGCGTACCGTTCGCATCCTTACCCACGCAACCAACCATCGCCACGCGCGCGCCGATGCGCGCGGCCGCCACCGCCTGGTTGCCGCCCTTGCCGCCGGCCACCTGCGAAAACTCATGTCCGCTGATGGTCTCGCCGGGCCGCGGCAAATGCGGTGAACGGGCGACCAGGTCCGTATTGATGCTGCCAACCACGAGAACGCGACCTTGCTTCGCTTCTTTCGACACTTTCTTTCTCCTGCTGACCATTCACCGAACGATCGAATTAGGCGGCGCGGCGCCGGCTTCTATAGGTATCCAGCACGACCGCCACGACAATGACGGCACCGGTAATGATGCGCTTGGTCGGCTCGGTCGCCCCGATCTGAGCAAGACCCGCGGCCAGCACCGAGATGATCAGCACGCCAAAGAAGGTGCTGGTCACGGAACCGCGTCCGCCCATCAGACTCGTTCCGCCGATGACGACGGCTGCGATCACCTGCAATTCGATGCCCGACCCGGCATTCGGGTCCGCAGCTTCGAGCCGCGAAATCTGGAACAGCGAAGCAAGTCCGGAAAGCAGGCCCATCATCGCGAATACAGCAATCTTATAGGGCCGCGGATTGACGCCTGCGAGACGTACCGCTTCCTCATTGGTGCCAATGCCAACCAGATAACGGCCGAAGACCGTGCGGGTCAACACGAACTGCGCGGCGATCATCACCAGAATAGCGATCAGGAACGCGGGGGAAATGCCGAATGCAATCGGGTTAGACAGAAAATCAAACGCGTCGCCAATGTAGGCCGTGCGCGAGTTCGTCAGTTGATACGCAACGCCGCGCGCCCCTTCGAGCACACCGAGCGATACGATGAACGACGGGATGCGCCACGCCACAGTAATTGCGCCGGTCACGCAGCCGGTCAAGGTTGCGCCCGCCATGCCGAGCAAGGCGGAGGGCAACGCCGGCCAATGCCATTGCAAGGCTGCGACGCTGGTGAGCGCCGCGCCGAGTGCCAGCACGGAGCCCACCGACAGGTCGATCCCGGCGATGATGAGGACAAACGTCATGCCGATCGACATCACGACGAGATCGGGGATCTGGTTCGCGATCGTGCTGAAGGTGTCGTAGGTCAGGAAGTGCGAGCTCAGCAACGAGAACAGCACAATCATGCCGAGGAGTGCGCCGAGCAGTCCCAGGTAGTTCGAGAATCCAAGGCGCGTGCCGATCGGCTTCGCGTCTTTGGGCGGTTCGTTCTGCACAGTAGGCAGGCTGGTTGGGGCGGTCATGCTTCAATACTCCACTAATTTTTCGTCGGGCTTTGCGTCGTGCCTTGCGTCAGGCACGCGCGCGCCGGGTTCGATCGGTTCGTGCAGCAGTTCGTCGCGTTGGGCATAGCCCGCGAACGCCGCTGCGAGCAATGCGTCCTGCGTCCACGCGCCACGCTCGAACAGGCCCGTCATGCGTCCTGCCGACATCACACCGATCCGGTCGCAAATCGACATCAACTCGCGCAGATCGCTCGACACCACCACCAACGCGCGGCCTTCCCGCGCGAGCGCGCCCATCAAGGCATAGATATCGAACTTGGCGCCGACGTCGATGCCGCGGGTGGGCTCGTCGAACAGCAGCACCGTGCAATCGCGCGCAAGCCAGCGGCCGATCACCACCTTCTGCTGATTGCCGCCCGAAAGCTCCGACACCGTTTGCGACGAGCCCGCGCAGCGAATCCGCATAGCGTCGATCTGTTTGCCCGCCAGCGCCGCCTCGCGAGCACCGTCCACCACACCGTGCTTCGACACCGCGCTCAGATGACCGAGCGAGATATTCGCCGCGATAGGCTGTGTGAGCAGGAGGCCCTCGCCTTTGCGATCCTCCGTGATCAGCGCGACACCGTTCTGCACGGCATCCGAGGGCGACGCGATCTTCACAGGCTCGAGCGCGCCGCCATCATGCGCGATGGATACGACGCCGGCATCGGCACGATCCGCCCCGTAGATGAGCCGCATCAGCTCCGTGCGGCCCGCGCCAATCAAACCGCTGATGCCGAAAATCTCGCCAGCCTTGACCTCAAAAGAGACATCGCGCACGGCCGGCTCACGCGTCATCCCCGTGACCTTCAGCGCCACGTCGCCAATGCGCCGCTCGCCAAGATCGATCCGCTCGCCG
The DNA here is from genome assembly GCF_050436665.1 of Paraburkholderia sp. EB58. Taxonomy (NCBI): domain Bacteria; kingdom Pseudomonadati; phylum Pseudomonadota; class Betaproteobacteria; order Burkholderiales; family Burkholderiaceae; genus Paraburkholderia; species Paraburkholderia sp. EB58. The sequence goes on from NZ_JBNDMQ010000058.1 coordinate 17,329, forward strand.
ATATCGCGTCCCACCATCAATGTCACGAGACGGTCAGCAGAAAGGTTGGCCATTTCGTCGACATGCATTAGCCGGCCGTCGCGCAGCACGGCGGCGCGCTGCGCAATACGCTTGAGTTCTTCCAGACGATGCGAGATGTACACCAGCGCGACGCCACGCGTCTTGAGCCGCTCGACCTGCTCGAACAGCAGGTCCACCTCGCGGGCGGTGAGCATTGCGGTGGGTTCGTCGAGGATCAGCACGCGGCAATCGCCAATCAGATTGCGCGCGATTTCGACCATCTGCTGATGGCCAATGCCGAGGGTACCCACCAGCGTGTCGGGATCGATGGCATCGAGCCCGACCTGCGCCATGGCATGCCGTGCGTCCTCGCGCAGTTTGGCGCGGTCAATCCAGCCGAACATGCCGCGCTGCGGCAAACGGTTCAGGAACAGGTTCTCCGCCACCGAAAGGGTCGGCAGAAGGTTCAGCTCCTGCATGACCATGCGCACGCCGAGCGCTTCGGCCTCCTTGCGACTGGCCGGCGCGTAGGCTGCGCCGCCGAGCGTCATCGAACCGTTCGTCGGTGTGACGAGGCCGCCGACGATCTTCGACAGAGTGCTCTTGCCTGCGCCATTCTCGCCGGTCAGCGCCAGCACTTCGCCGGCGCGCAGCTCCAGCGAGATGTCGGCAAGCACCGGTTCAGCATAGGTCTTGCCGATACCCTGAACCTGCAACACGGACGGGGAATCAACAAGGGATAGGTTGGGAGTGGACATCAGATTGAAAAAGCCGGACAAGGATCGGAGAGCGTGGCTCCTCGACGGAGCAAGCCACGCGTTGTGCCGGTCTTACTTGGTGACCAGATCGACAGGCGTTTCGACGACGCCCGACAATTCCGACTGTTTCTTGTGTTCGGCGAGTGCCTTCAACGCCACGTCGATACCGAACACGGCCTGCTTGGCGGCGTATTGATCGGCCGTGGCGAGGACGCGGCCGTCGGCGAGCATCGGCTTGATCGCGCTGATGTCGTCATAGCCCACCACCTGGATCTTGCCGGCCTTGCCAGCCGCGCGTACCGCCGAGACCGCACCAATAGCCATGTTGTCATTGCCGCACAGCAGCGCCTTGACATCAGGGTTTGCATTGAGAATCTGGCCCGCGACCGCGTTGCCCTTGTCGATTTCCCACTCGCCCGATTGCAGCGAGACGACCTTCATGCCGCCTGCCGCCATGGATTGCTTGAAGCCGGCCGTGCGTTGCTGCGCGTTGGTGGTGGTCGACACGCCTTCGATAATGGCGACGTCATCGCCCGACTTCAGGTGCTTGGCGAGGTAGTCGCCTACCTTCTGCGCGCCCTTGGCGTTATCCGGCCCGACGAACGGAATGTTCAGGTTTTTCGACTTGAGCACGTCCGGGTCCAGCTGATTGTCGATATTGACCACGATGATGCCCGAATCCACCGCCTTCTTGAGCACCGGCACCAGCGCCTTGGAATCGGCCGGGGCAATCACAAGGGCGTCGACCTTCGACACGATCATCTGCTCGACGATACGAATCTGGTTAGCCGTGTCCGTCTCGTCCTTGATGCCATTCGTGACCAGGTCGAATTTGTCGGGATTCTGCTTCTGATAGTCCTTGGCGCCGGTCTCCATGGTGAGGAAAAACTCGTTCGCCAATGACTTCATCACGAGCGCGACCTTCGGCTTGTGTGCAGTCTGGGCGAATGCGGCGGGCATGGGCAGGAGCGAGGCCGCGAAGAAGGCAGCGCTGGCAACGATAGCGCGACGCCGCGCCGGTTGGAAATGGCGATTCATTGTTGTGTCTCCGTATCGCTCGTTCGGTCTACGTACTGATAGCCGTTGAGTCGTGTGTTGAGTCGGGATGCCACGCTTGCCTCCGGGTGTGGATGAAACCGTCAAGCGGCTTCGCCAGATGCTGGGACAAGAATGACTGGCTTCAATCCTATCCTCGCGATCCCGGTTATGCTATGTCAAATTTCAAAATCGAGCGTTTCAAAAATGGAACACGTGGATTGGGATGACCTGAGGATTCTGGTGGCGATCGCGCGCGGCGGCACCATGCGCTCCGCCGCGGCGGCTTGCGACCTGAGCCCGCCGACCCTGTCGCGCCGCCTGACGGAGCTGGAGCGGCGGTTGGGCGAGCCGCTGATCGACCGGGTGCCGTCAGGTTGCACCGTGACGGCGTTCGGCGCCAAGGTGCTGGCCTACGCCGAGCAGATGGAGGACCTCGCCAATCGGATCGAGCGCACCGCGGACGTGAACGGCGGCGGCGGGCCGCACGGCACGGTGCGGATCAACGCCGTCGAATGGCCGTCGTACATTCTGCTGAAACTGCTTGGCTCGTTCCAGGAGCGGCTGCCAGGCCTCGCCATCGAGGTGCTGACGTCGCGTCGGCCTTATAGCCTCGCAAGACGCGAAGCGGATATCGCGCTGTGGTCGGAATGCCCCGACGAGGGCGATCTGTACGTCAGGCGCATCGGCAGGATCCGCTTTGGGTTGTTTGGCTCGCGCGACTACTATCTGCGCCACAAGGCAGCGATCACCCGGAAGGAGTGGGACAAACTGTCGTTCGTCGGTTATGACGACCGGCAGCCGGATCACCCGGCCACGCAATGGCTGAAGACGCTACCGGGCGCGCCCGCGCCCTCGCTGCGCAGCAGCTATGGCATGGGCGTATTCGATGGAGTGCTGGGCGGCTCCGGCCTCGGCGTACTCGCGCAACTCGCGGGTGACACAACGAGCGATCTCGTCTGTGTTGAGCGGCACATCAAGGCGCTCGATCAGGACGTGTGGATGGTGCTGCATCCCGCCCTGCGCGATAGCGAGCGCATACGGACGGTGGCGAATCTGATTGCCGAGATTTTCCGCTAGGTTGCGCTATTGCTGACGTTGAACCGTCCGGCCGTCGGCAAGATCAATCGTCTCGCCAATCTTGAGCGCCTGAATCTGCTGGACCTGTTGCGCTAAAAACTTGTGTTCGGGATCAAGAAACACGTGCATCGGATAGACGAACGTTCCCTGCTTCCAATACCGGCGGTCAAACGTCACGGCAAACTTTTTCTCTACCGGCTTTGCTGGACTGAGCGGGCTGAGTGACTCCAGCTTGGCGCGAAACCTGACGACCTCACCGCGAACCAGATCACGCTGCGATGTCACCAGCATCGCGACCTCGCTTTCGGGGTCGCTCACTGCCGGGCAATTTTCAGCAGCGGCGATAGCGGCCTCGGCTGCCTCAACCAGTCCCTGGAGCCACTGCTTCATATCGGACAGTCCGTTATTTTCCATCATGTTTCACACACTTCCTTTCTGGCACTGAGCGAATTTGCCAGCCACGCCTGGACGTGTCAATGATCGGTTTCTCGACCTCAACTGTCCCCAGTTGGCCCGGCCGGGAAGTCGGGCGCGGAAACGTGAGCGGTTAAGCGGCGCAAAGCGTTGAGCAGAAACCCAACAATGCATCAAACGCAGGACATCCGAAAGAATTTCTTTTGCCTCTAGCAAGATATCCTCGATAGTCGATAAGGCACAGAGGGGACATACTCCGTTCTCATCTCGTTCCCGGTCGGACCAACCAGCAAACTTCCGCGCTGCCCGATAGAAATCATTTTATGCAGCGTACCGGATAGCGCAGCTTGGTCAGACCGCGGCGAGCACACCAATCAACGATTAACGGTAGACATTGAAGGACCCGGCAAGATGAACTTACGAGCCATAAGCCTGCTGACGGCAACCGCCTTTTCATGCGCGTTTACACCCGCCAGCCAAGCGGCGGAAGATCAGCAAGACGCGATCAGAAATGCAGTGAACCGTGCCATCCAGCCCTTGATGGCCAAGGACGACATTGCGGGCATGGCGGTCGGCGTCATCGTCGGAGACAAGCACTACGTACTCAACTATGGCGTGGCGTCGAAGGAAACCAGCAAGCCCGTCACACGCGATACCTTGTTCGAACTCGGCTCCGTCAGCAAGACGTTGACGGCGACGCTGGCGTCCTATGCGCAGGTTAGCGGCTATCTGTCTTTGTCCGACCCGACGAGCAAGTTCCTCCCGTCGCTGCAGCAGAGTCCGTTCGGCAAAGTAAGCCTGCTCAATCTGGGTACGCACACCCCCGGCGGACTGCCCTTACAGGTGCCGGACAATATCCACAACAACGATCAGTTGCTGCAGTATTTCCAGGCGTGGCAGCCCACCTATGCGCCGGGCACGTATCGGACTTATGCCAATCCTGGCATCGGAGCGCTCGGTCTGATCACGGCAAAGAGCATGGGGCAGAATTTCAACGCGCTGATGGAACATCAACTGTTTCCTGTGCTCGGGATGAAGAGCAGTTACATCGATATTCCCGCTGCAAAATTGCCTGACTACGCCCAGGGCTACACGAAAGCCGGCGCTCCGATCAGGATGGCGCCCGGCGTGCTGTCGTCAGAAGCCTATGGCATCAAGGCGACCGCTGATGACATGGTCCGCTTCCTGGAAGCCAACATGAATCTGATCCAGGTGGCTCCCAAGCTTCAGCGCGCGGTCACGGATACGCACACGGGTTACTTCAAGGCGGGGCCCATGACTCAGGATCTGATATGGGAACAATATCCCTATCCGGTCACATTGCAGACGCTTCTGGACGGGAACTCATCGGCGATGGCCTTCAACGCAACGCCCGTCACGCCAATCAAGCCGCCGCAGACTCCCAGAGAAGATGTCTGGATCAACAAGACCGGATCGACCAACGGCTTCGGCGCTTACATCGCGTTCGTTCCGCAGAAGCGGTTGGGCATCGTCATCCTCGCCAACAAGAACTTCCCCATTGATGAACGGGTCACCGTTGCATACCGGATCCTCACGTCACTGGATAACGGCAAGCAATGACGATTGAAGGGACTTCCGGATGAGAAACTTTCGCTCGCTTGCGCGATCCGTTGATCCATTAGGCCACCCGCGACGTCAGATATTTTCGATTGTCACCGGTTCAATTTTGTCTGCCGGTTCGAAGCCAAAAATCTTGCCGTAAAAGTACAACTCAGCTTCGAGCGAATGGGTGATGGTCTCAGCGCGTTTGAAGCCGTGTCCTTCGCCCTCATACAGCACGTGAGCAACCGGCAGCCCCTTCGCGCGTACCACCTGATAGATCGATTCGGCCTGATTTGGCGGCACGACCTTGTCCTCTGCGCCCTGAAACAGGATCATGGCGCTCGACATCTGCTCCACGAAATGGATGGGCGAACGTGCCTGATAAACGGCCTGCGCTTCGGGATACGGACCCACCAGTCGAAGCAGGTAGCGCGATTCGAACTTGTGCGTATCCTTCATCAACGCTTCGAGATCGCCGACTCCGTAATAGCTGGCGCCCGCTTTGAAGAAATCGTGGAAGGCCAAGCCGCACAGCACCAGGTAACCGCCTGCGCTGCCGCCACGCACCGCCAGCGCGTCCTTGTTCACGCGCCCTTGCTCGATCAGGTAACGCGCTGCGTTGATCGCGTCTTTGACGTCGGTGATGCCCCATTGGCCATCGAGCCGTTGCCGGTACGCCCGGCCGTGCCCGCTGCTGCCGCCGTAGTCCACGTCGACGACGGCAAAGCCGCGACTGGTCCAGTACTGGATCGGCCAGCGGAATCCGGAATGGGTCGACGAAGTCGGGCCGCCGTGGGCAATCACGATCAGCGGCGGCAACGTGCCCTGGGGACCCTGGAAGTCGGGATTGGCGGGGGGATAGAAGAATGCATGTGCGTGCAGGCCGCCTTCGGTCGGGAAGCGGATCGGCTCGGCAATCGATACGTAGCGCGCGTCCACCACGGCGCGGTCCGATTGGCGCAACACGCGGCAAGTGCGAGCGCGGAGATCGAGTTCGACGATCGCCTCGCCCGCCGTCGGCGAACTACCGACGAATACCGCCCGTTCACCATTGACCTGCAGATCGCGCATCGTGCTGTACGGTGTCGGAATGTCGGCGAACGCGCCGCTTGACCGATTGCACGCGGCCAGATGCGTGGCGCCATCCTGCTCGTACAGACACACGATGCGGCCATCCGCCGTGAAGCCATAGGTTGTCATCCCGAAGACCCATTGAGGCTTGCCGAATTCGGCCTCCATCGGGTGAAGGGCCTCGAGCGCGGAATCGGCGTCTGCAGCAGCCGATGAGCCGCCTCGCACGCGATACAGATTCCACCAGCCGCTGCGGTCCGATACGACATACAGATCGCCAGCCGGCGACCATGCGGGCTGAAACAGCGACTCGGCAGGGCCGCCAGCAACCCGGCGCGGCGTGCCGATCGTGCCGTCAGCCGCAATCTCCGCCACCCACAATTCCGTACCATCCCATGGCATGTTCGGATGGTCCCAGGTCAGCCACGCGAGACGCGTTCCATCAGGGCTCATACAAGGCGACGCGAAGAAGTCGTGACCGCTCGCGATCACTTCAGTCGCGCCGGTCGCCAGATCGATGCTCGCCAGTGTATTCACCGGTTCATGACCGCCTTCACGATGGTCTTCGCAAACACCGATCAAACGCCCCTGGGCCGCATCGGCGATCAGGTCCGCATAGCGAAGGCCCTCGGTTTGCGTCACCGCTTTCGGCTGGCCGGAAGGGTCGACCGTATAGACCTGCTGATCCTTGAAGTTGACGAAGAACACGCCAATCGCCGTCACCGCCAGTGCGCCCCCGCCGTACTCGTGCGCACGCGATGCCGCGTCGAACGGTGCGGAGGTCAGTTCCTCGACTTCGCCGTCGGTGCGAAACCGGACTACCGCATGCCGGCCCTTTTCCTGCGGACGTCCCTCGGTCCAATAAATACCTTCGCTGCCGATGCGAGGCTGTCCGAGCCGAAGCGATTCACCCACCACCAGTTGGGCGGTAATCGGCGATTTCCAGCTGCCAAATGCAGCGTAAGTGGACGAGCCTGCTATCGATGAGGAACCTGAATGGGTGGAATTCATGGAGGAGCGAGAAATGGGAGGTGGGCAATTAGCGTATCACGGAGCGCGGATTCGCCCACCGGGCCCCGGCAACCGCATTCGTTCTTTGTAAGAAGCAATCTCTTTCCCCGACCGCCCGCTTGCATTCACACGGAAAAACGTCTAAATTACTAACTACGATACATTGAGTCGGAGTTAAGACGATGTCGCACATCAGCACCGCCGTCGAGTATGGCTTGCATTGCCTGCTCTATCTCAGCGAGCCTGCCGCGGGCGTCCACGAGGCGAGCTCGAAGGATCTCGCCGAGCTCCAGGGCGTGCCGGTCGAGTATCTGGCCAAGCTGTTCACGAAGCTTTCGAAAGCAGGCATCGTGGTCGCGACCGAGGGCGTACGTGGCGGTTTCAAGCTAGCGCGGCCGGCCGCACAAATTAGCGTGCTGGACGTCGTCCGTGCGATTGATGGCAACAAGGCGCTGTTCGATTGCCGCGAGATTCGTGGCAATTGCGCCGTGTTTGGCGACAAACCGCCGGTGTGGGCAACCCGCGGCGTTTGTTCGATTCACGCAGTCATGCTGGATGCGGAAAGGCGCATGACTGAAGCACTCGCGATGCACTCGCTCGCTGATCTCGCCACGCGCACCATCGAAAAGGCTCCGTCAGAGTACGGGCCGCAAGTCGTGAAGTGGCTGGCACACCGTTCGTCGAAACGCCGCGGTGAAAGCGGCAATCCTGGTTAAAACACCCTATCAAGGAGAACAATTGTGAAAGTGATGCATGTTGACGCGAGCGCCAAACGCGAGCGATCCAACTCCCGTGCGTTGAGCCGCTACTTTCTGGAACGCCTGCGCGGCGAAGGCGTCGATCTGGAGATCGATTATCTGGACGTGACAGTCGATACGCCACCGCACGTGAGCGAAGCGTTTGCGATCGCCACCTACACGCCGGCGAACGAGCGTACCCCGGCGATGAAGGCGACGTTGGCGTCATCGGATGCGCTGTGCAAACGTTTGCTCGAAGCCGACGCACTGATCTTCGCCATGCCCATGTATAACTGGTCGATGCCCTCTGCGTTCAAGGCATTCATCGATAACATCACGCGAACGGAGCTAACGTACGTAAACACGGACGATGGCCGTATCGAAGGGCAACTTGGAAGCCAAAAAGTGCTCTTCATCACAAGTCGCGGCGCGGACCTCCGTCCCGGCACGCCCTTCTCATCAATGGACGCACTGACGCCGTCGCTCAAAGCCGCTTTTGGATTTCTCGGCGTGGCAGATCCGACATTCGTCGATGCACAGCCGCTGCAGTTCTCGAATCAGGAAGCGCGTGCAGAAGCGCTCGAACGCGCACGCGACGAACTTTCGTTGGTCGCGGCGCGCTGGGCTCAGGCAGAGTTGTCCTCGCAAACCCACGAAGCGATTGAGGCGCTTTGATATCAACTGAAAATCAGTGTCATATTCACGCATCAATCGATTCGTACTACATATCAACGATATGAAATTTACTTTGGGAAAAATCATGACCATCCGTTCACTCATCACCGCGGCAGCGGTCGCTGTCCTGTCAATCTCCGCGGTTTCGCAAACGGCCTTGGCCGCAGATGCCGAGGCGGCTCGAGAATCCATCACGCCGGCATTCGCGGAAGCAATCGCGAACGTTCCGGGCAAGACGATGACTGCATTGGTCGTCGACTACGCCCCCGGCGGCAAGTCGTCGCCACATCGGCATGGACAGGCGTTCGTGGTGGGCTATGTGCTGTCGGGCGCGATCCGCAGCCAGGTCAACGGCGGCGAGGTACACGTCTATCATGCGGGCGAACACTGGATCGAACGGCCCGGCGCACATCACACCATGAGCGAAAACGCGAGTGATACCGAACCTGCGAAGCTGCTCGCCATCTTCGTGGCAGACACCAACGACAAAAACCTTGTGACGTTCGACAAGAAGTGACAATTTGAAGTCAACACAGCCGTCAAGGTGTGTAGCGTCATGGGACGCCTACCACCGCTCGCCGGGACGCTTTGCTGTCCCGCTATTTGACCCCGCGAGCAAGACGCAGCGGGGGTTCTCCGGCAGAGCGTGACCGCGCTATCAAGACATGCGATGCTATCGTGAGAGATCACGGACAACATCATGGATGACAGCCCGCAACGCTCCCCTCATCAATCCGGAAGATCCTTCCGGAGCATGCTGCGGCCAGTAGCGGTTGTCGACCGCTGGCTAGCGCGCGTCGATCCCGGTACGCACCGTCGAATCAAGGGCTTGCGACTTGTGACGGCGTACGGCATCGCGGCCGCACTCGGGACGTTGCAGGACATTGCCCACAGTGTGCCCAGCAGCATCTCGCTGGGTTTCCTGGCTGGCAGCTTCGCCCTGTGGGCGAGCGTGTCCGAGGGCAGGACAAAACGAGCCGAGTCAAGCCGTGATCTCACGCTGCTGTGCTTTGCCGCTGCGTTAGGCGCAGTTCTGTTCGTGGTTTTATCCGGACCGCTGCAACACGCAGGCCGGGCGGGACCAGAACTGGTTCTCGTGACTGGCGCGTTCCTGGTCGGATATCTCAAACGATTCGGCATCCTTGGCGCCGGAACGGGATCGCAGATCTATATTGGTGAGTTGCTCGCATACGGCGCCCATCTAACGACGGCCGACCTGAGGGCGATCGGGATTGCCGCGCTGATCGCCACGCTGGCGTCGGTCGTGCCACGCATGCTAAGCGGCCCCGCGGAACGACCCGTCATCGCTGCCGCGCTCTCTGCCGGACCTGAGCCGACTCCCGGAAAATGCTCGCCGGAGTTCTTCATGGGATTGCAGGCGGCCATCGGCTCGCTGGTCATCGTCTTGCTGAACGGCATCATCGGCCTCGAAGAGTCTGCTTGGGCCATCACCGCGTGCACCTACGTTGTCGCAGGTTCGGCGACCGGTACGATGCAGCGGGTGCGTCGCCGGATTATCGGTACGCTGATCGGCGTTCCAATCGGGCTTGCCTGCCTGCCGCTTGCAGAGCACACGCCGCTGTTGATATGGGCAGCAGCCGCACTTGCGATGATCATCTATGCCATGGCCCTGCCAGAACGCTACGACATCGCCTGCGGAGCCTTCGCTTTTACGTTGATCGTGACGCTTGCGGCAAGTGGCATGCACTCAATCCCCGTGCTCGCCGCTCGCGCCTGGGAGACGCTTTTGGGCGGAACACTCGGCCTGGCCGCCGCCATGCTTATTTTTCCGCTCCGATCTTCGGACCGCAGCAAATAGGGCGGCGTGCGGAACTTTGCGCTGGCTTGCCTGACCGGCCGCGCGATCTCTTGCCTGCAACGATTCCGAGGCTCCGCAGCGTGCTGGGATTGCACTCATAACGACGAATCGGTTCCGATAAATTTTTACAATGGAAAGATTGATTGACCAAACAGCTCATTATCCACTAATATCTTTCCACCGGAAACATTATTGGGCGACGACACTTCCCGCTTGCCCAACCCCTTTATTGCGGCAGCGCTAACTCACGCTACTGCATGAATGACTGGACACCCTGGAGCTCAAAATGAATCTTCTTCTGGCGTTTGCCCCTTTTATCGCGTTCGTGGTGATCGAGCGCATGGTCGGCGTACCGGCGGGACTCGCCGCTGGCGCGATCGTCGCTGCTGTTTTGTTGGTGCGCGATCTGGTGACACCGGGCCGCCGCGTCAAGGTGCTGGAAATCGGCACGGCCCTGCTGTTCGGCGCCCTTACCGTCTATGCGCTCGCGAACGATGTGCAATGGTCGATCGCCGCGGTGCGGCTGCGTGTCGATGCCGGTTTGATGCTGATCGTGCTGGCGTCGCTCGCTTTGCGGCAGCCGTTCACGCTGCAATACGCTCGCGAGGTCGTCGGTCGCGAGCACTGGCACAGCCCGGACTTCGTGCATACCAACTACGTGATCAGCGCAGCCTGGGCCGTCGCATTCGGTGTGCTCGTGCTGGCCGATGTCGTGATGGCTTACGTGCCGGCGCTGCCACATTCGACGGGAATCATCGCAACGGTAGTGGCACTGATAGCAACGGTGAAGTTTACGTCGTGGTATCCCGAGCAGCGGGTGGCAAAGCGAGCATGAACTGACGAACTAACGGGCTGAGCACTGCAGCATATCAATTCATCGAAAAATTTGATTCTCAGACCGGAAATATATCGTTATTCATTCACGATCGTCATGTCTAACATGCTCTCCAGACGCTTGATGAAGCGCACATTCCTTCAACTTCTGGAAGTCCCTGTCGCCATGACTACCCCACTCCTCCCGTTCCATATCGCATTCCCGGTCCACAGCATTGAGGCAGCGCGCGCGTTCTACGGCGACCTGCTGGGCTGTCCCGAAGGCCGTAGCGCGCCCGACTGGGTCGACTTCAACCTCTACGGCCACCAGATCGTCGCGCATCTCGCGCCGGGTGAAACAGGTGTGAGCTCGACCAATGCCGTCGACGGACACGGCGTCCCCGTGCGCCACTTCGGCGCGCTCCTGACGATGCCGCAATGGACCGCGCTCGCAGAAAAGCTGAAGGCCGCCGGCATGCAATTTGTGATCGAGCCGTACATCCGCTTCAAGGGCGAACCGGGCGAACAGGCCACCATGTTCTTTCTGGACCCGAGCGGCAATGCGCTCGAATTCAAGTCGTTCGCGAGCCTCGATATGCTGTTCGCGAAGTAAGGCCACGCGAGCATCGTCGTGCAACTACGGAATGTGTCGCGAGCGATTACCGGCTCCCGGCGCGGCGCGGTGCGGTGAAGCTATCAGCCGCTGAGACAACCCATCAGCCATCAAGGTCGCTCAGGAACTTCCGGGCTGGAGCGAAGAACGTCACGCCGGAGACGGCCTTGGAGAAGTCCAGGATCCGGTCGTGAAGTGGCTCAGGGTTACCGATGAACATGCGTTCCAGCATTTTCTCGATCACCCAGAGGTGGCGCGAATAGCCGATGAAGTAGGTGCCGTACTCGCCGCGGCCGGGGACAGCGAACGGCATGTTGTCGCGCAGGATGTCGTGCTCACCCTCGGCGTCCTCGATGGTGCAGAGTGTCTTGTGCGATTTTTGACCCTCGGTCGCGTCCGGCAGCTCGACGTTGTCGAACTTGGTGCGGCCGATGATCGCCTCCTGGGCCTCCACCTTCTGGGCGCGCCACGCTGCGAGGTCGTGCAGGTACTTCTGGATCACCACGTAACTGCCGCCGACGTAGGCTGGATCCTCCTCACCGACGATCGTCGCGACGGGCAGGTCGAGGCCATCGGGATTCGCGGTGCCGTCGACAAATTCGAGCAGGTCACGCCCGTTGAAGTAGCGGAATCCCGCCACGTCGTCGATTGCAGTGACGGAGTCGCCAAAGGCTTCGAGGAGAAGCTTCTCGAACTCGATGATCACGCCAGTCGACTCCGCGCGGATGTGATACAGCAGATCGCCCGCTGTGGCCACCGCAGTGTGCTTGGCGCCCCGCACCTCCCGGAATGGCGCGAGCTCCTTGGGCGCAGGTTTCTCTGTGAGTGGCCCCCAGGCACGATGCGAGATCCCGACGTTGCAGGTGAATACGCCGCCATCGGCTCGGATCCTGACGTCCTTGACGAGGTCGTCGGTACTGGCGACCACCGAACGGGCGGTGGAGATCGACGCTTCGTCGTCCTTGACGATGAGGACCAGGAATGCGGCAGCCGCCGACATTGGAGCGTCAATGGATTGCGGCTCCGTGTCGAGCGCGCGTTGGGCGGCGGATATCGGCGAAGATGTCGGGCCCACGGGTCCCTCCTGTCGCGATGTGAGGATTGTCGAAGAACAACCCTGCCAAATTCAAGCATTCATCCAAGGCATGGGTCAAGTGCAATGTGCCCGGGTACGCCCCTTGCGGGACAGCGCGAAACCGCGCCCGACCAGAATGACTATCCGGAGAATATTCAGAACGCCGAAAAGAAAGCAAACGGGCAGTAAATGGGTCGTTGCAACGCCCTCCTTGCGCGCCGCGGGCGCAGATGCGCCCGCCCACTGCCCGCCCCTCAGTGAAAGTCAGCAGTTTCCAGTTCTACCGAACGGGCTCCGCTGCGTTCGAGCACACGTGTAGCCGCATCCTCAATCGCGACCCGGTGCGCCTCAAAAGTACGTAGCAGATCCGCAGGAAATCGGCCTTGATTGCCAAAATGGTCATCCAATGCATCAGCGGAGACGCTGCACCAGATGTCCTTGCCATCAACAAGCGCCTCGAAAACAACGCGTGCTGCGGCCACCACTTCACGCCGCCCGGAAAACACCACAGTCATGAATCCCTCCTTTCTCTCGTAAGTGAAAAAGGTGCTGCATCAAGCGTCGTCATTCATTGCGTGTTTCCGGATTGAAGGGTCGACGCGTGTGCAGAGACCTGTGTATTGAGCAGCAAGATGCATTCCGCGGACGCGTGCTGCCCTCATTGCGAGGGCGTGGCTGTCTCTGACTGACTGTCGCTGACCGACGCCTATAGGCCGATCAGCGCAGAGACCGATAGGCCGTACGTGGCCTATCGGTCTCTTTGGCCCTGTTCGCATCACTGCGATAGAGCAGTCCCGACTCACTTGCGCTTGAGTTGCGAGAGATCCCGCACGGCGCCACGGTCGGCCGAGGTCGCGAGCGCGGCGTAGGCCTGCAATGCTTGCGACACCACGCGCTCACGATTGACCGGCAGCCACGCCTTGTCGCCGCGTGCCTCCATGGCTTCGCGACGACGCGCCAGTTCCTCGTTCGACACCGCCAGATGCATCTTGCGGTTGGGAATGTCGATCTCGATCACATCGCCCTCTTCCACGAGACCGATCGTGCCGCCTTCTGCCGCTTCCGGCGACGCGTGTCCGATCACCAGTCCCGACGAACCGCCGGAGAAACGGCCATCGGTAAACAGCGCGCAACTCTTGCCCAAGCCCTTGGATTTCAGATACGACGTGGGGTAAAGCATTTCCTGCATGCCGGGGCCACCCTTGGGGCCTTCGTAGCGAATCACGACCACGTCGCCCGCCACCACCTTGTCGCCAAGAATGGCTTCCACGGCATCGTCCTGACTCTCGAAGACGCGCGCGCGGCCGGAGAACACCCATTGTGATTCGTCGACACCCGCGGTCTTGACGATGCAGCCCTTCTCCGCAAGATTGCCGTAGAGCACGGCGAGGCCGCCGTCTTTCGAATACGCGTTCTGCTTGCTGCGGATACAGCCGGTCTTGCGATCGGTATCCAGCGAGGCGAAGGTGGCTTCCTGGCTGAATGCGACGGTGGTCGGAATGCCGCCCGGAGCCGCACGGAAGAGTTTCTGCGCGTCTTCGCCCGCGCCACCCGCGACGTCCCACTTGGCGATGGCATCACCCAGCGTGCCGCTATGCACGTTGCCACACGACAGGTCGAGCAGATCCGCGCGGGCCAGTTCGCCGAGAATGCCGGGAATGCCGCCGGCACGATGCACGTCTTCGATATGGAATTTATCGGTTGCGGGCGCTACTTTGCACAGGCACGGCACCTTACGCGAGATGCGATCGATGTCGGACATCGTGAAATCAACACCGCCTTCCTGCGCGGCTGCCAACAGGTGCAGCACGGTATTGGTCGAACCGCCCATGCCGACGTCGAGCGCCATGGCATTCTCGAACGCCTGCTTGCTGGCGATACTGCGCGGCAGAACCGATGCGTCTTCTTCCTGATAGTAGCGGCGGCACAGGTCCACCACCAGACGGCCAGCCTGCTCGAACAGGCCCTTGCGCCATGCATGCGTGGCGACGATCGTGCCGTTGCCGGGCAACGCCAGGCCGATTGCCTCGGTCAGGCAGTTCATCGAGTTCGCGGTGAACATGCCCGAACAGGAACCGCACGTCGGGCAGGCGCTGCGCTCGATTTCCGCTACTTCCGCGTCGCTCACCCTGGAGTCGCCCGCCTTGATCATCGCGTCGATCAGGTCGATCTTGGCGATCACCTGGCCGTCGGTCGGCGACTTGACCTTGCCCGCTTCCATCGGACCGCCCGAGACGAAGACCACGGGAATGTTCAGGCGCATGGCGGCCATGAGCATGCCCGGGGTGATCTTGTCGCAATTGGAGATGCAGACCATGGCGTCGGCGCAGTGCGCGTTGACCATGTATTCCACCGAGTCGGCGATCAGTTCGCGCGAGGGCAGCGAATACAGCATGCCGCCGTGGCCCATGGCGATGCCGTCGTCCACCGCGATCGTGTTGAATTCCTTGGCCACACCGCCGGCCGCTTCGATTTCCTTCGCGACCAACGCGCCCAGATCGCGCAAATGCACGTGGCCCGGCACGAACTGGGTGAACGAGTTCACCACCGCGATAATCGGCTTGCCAAAATCGCCGTCCTTCATTCCGGTGGCGCGCCACAACGCGCGGGCGCCGGCCATATTGCGGCCATGAGTCGAAGTTCGTGAGCGATAGTCAGGCATCTGGATCCTCTGGTATTGGGGTCGTCGAAATTAGAATTGTGCCCAGGTCAACCGAGGCACCCTTGCGGACGGCGACGGCACGCCGGGAGCCCGCAGGCGGGGACTTTGCGATGGTATGCACGGTGGACTGGGAATGTACGAATGGTGCGAGATCGCCGGTGAGACGTCCAATATATTTTTTCGGCGTAATTAGGTCGCAAAAAGTATTAATGGGAGGTGAGCGGGCGATCAAGAGGACAGAACTGCTGCCCGTGAGCTACGCAGAATCAGACAACGCCTGCGCGACACGCTCACGTAGTGTCGGCAACACATCGGCTTCGAACCACGGATTGCGCTTGAACCACGCAATGTTGCGTGGCGATGGATGAGGTAATGGAATCACTTGCGGGCTGAAGTCTCGCCACCGCTGGACGGTGTCGGTCAACGTGGCACCGATTGCTGCGCCGAGTCCAAACCGCTGCGCATATTGTCCGATCAGCAACGTGAGCCGGACCGAGCGCATCTGTGCTAGCAGATCATGGTGCCAGTGTGCGGCGCATTCGGGCCGTGGTGGCAAGTCACCGCTTGCGCCACGACCTGGGAAACAGAATCCCATCGGCACAAGAGCAAATTTCTGATCGTCGTAAAAGGTCGCATCGTCGACGTCGAGCCATGTACGTAGGCGAGCACCGCTCGCATCGCTCCATGGAACGCCTGATGCATGAACTCGCGCGCCGGGCGCCTGGCCGATGATCAGAATCCGCGAGCTTTCGGACGCTGCGAGTACCGGGCGTGGGCCGTGCGGCAGAAAAGGCGCGCAGATCGTGCAAGCGCGGATGTCCCGCAACAGGTCATTCAGAGGAATCTGCTTCACAACTGTCATGTGGGTGATTCCGTGACGGGATGGTGCGACGTCATCGCGCAGGCTCCCTCTCGCCGATACGGGATACAAGTAACGAACCGACAAATCTCCAGCAAAGGCCATTCGCGACCCCAACCGCGGTCTCCACCAAGCGTAGCAGCGGTTGCTCCATAGCATGGCGCGGGTCGATTGCCGCGACGACCAACACAACGATAGTCGTTACGCTTGCAGTAACGATGCCGTCGCGGCGACCCAGCAGCGTCATCACCAAGGTGCCCATTGCCAGGAGGGCCACCATGCCCACGGCGTTAAACGGCAGGACCGAAAGATAAGCCAGGCAGAGCACAAAACTTACGCCCGTCGCAATCAGACGCGAAACTCCCGCCGCGAAACTCTCGGAACCGGATTTCCTGAATACGAAGGCCGTGGCGACGGTGGCCCACATGCCCCCGAGAAGATCATCGGCGTGATCTAGATAACGAACGAAGCCATGGGTGATTATCCAATAGGTGACAAGACATGCGATTGCCTGCGTCGCGGTCAAGATGAAATCTTCAGGCGAGACGCCTATACGTGGGTTCGTTTCTTTCATGGAGTCAATCCACCGCCTAAGTCTCTTCGTTTAAGCGGAATCTGTTGCCCGAACCGCAGATCATTTTATTAAGCTTTGCCAATCAAATTATTTACTGATTGTCGTGATCTGTCTGGCTAACCGCCGCCGTTGATAAGCGCGCGGCGAAGCATGCTCTTAAGGAATCCGACCTCCTCCGGGGTGAAGCCGGATAGCAGCTGTTCGCGAACGCCTGCAAAGATGGCCGGCATCTGCTCGGCTATGGCACTGCCTTCTGGCGTCACTGCAAGCCGGACGATACGTCTGTCCTTGCTACAGCGCAAACGGGTAAGCAGACCACGCTTTTCCAGACGATCGACCAGCCGAGTAGCAGCACTAGCGTCAATGCCATACTCACGTGCAAGTTCCGCGGCCGTCGTGCACTTCCCGCTTGCCACCATGAACAGGACACTACCTTGTGCACTCGTAATACCCAGTTCAGGCATCGTGCGCTGGGTGCCCATATTCCACAGCTTTGCACTCACGCGAGAAATCAGATATCCAACGCTGTCCCCGAACTGGTAGTCACTGAATTCGGAAACGGGTTTGGACGACGGGACAGTCATGATCTGGATGCCATAGAAAACGCGTGCGGTCATTCTAGTGGATACCAAAAAAGGGTGCATGTAACTTACTTTTTCAGATCCGAACCTTGACGTGTCTGCGCCGTCGCAACACCACATTCCGTTTGTCAGAGCAGGTAATCCTCACGCAGCGGGGCCATCAGCTTCGGATTGTCGGCGTAATCGACCGGGATGGCGACGACGGCCGGCCCCTCAACCTCCATCGCTTTACGCAACGTCGAGCGCAGTTCGTCTGCAGAGTTGACCGCAAATCCTGCTGCACCGAACGCCTCCGCATAGGCCTTGAAATCAATCGGTCCAAACTCGACACCCGAGCGGCGCTTGTACTTCTGCACTTCCTGAATTTCCACCATGTTGTACATGTTGTCGACCCAGATGACGTGAACGATATTCGACTTGAGTCGCACCGCGGTTTCCAGTTCCATGCTGGACTGCATGAAACTGCCATCGCCAGAGACCGAGATGATCTTCTCACCTGGGCGCACGAGCGATGCCGCAATCGCCCAGGGAAGCGCCACGCCCATGGTCTGCTGCCCGTTCGTGATCAGCAACTGCCGCGCGCGGAAGCTGTGAAGATAACGCGCAATCCAGATATGGAAGCTGCCCATGTCCACGCACATCGTCGTGTTAGCGTCCACGATGTCCTGTAGCTCCTTGACGATGCGCAACGGGTGGACCGGGGCGCCGCCGCGACCCGCGTATTTTTTCGTCAGCGCGGTACGTGCCAGGGCGACCGTCGAGAGAATTGCGTTCGCCTCAGGCGATGTGTTCAAGGTGCCGAGCTCGGCAGCAAGCAGTTCCAACGTCTTCGCGATGTCGCCGACCAGTTCGACTGCGGGGCGATAGTGCCGGTCGGTATCGGCGGGCAGTACATCGATATGGACTACCGACCGCCGAACATTTTTGTTCCACAGCGACGGGTAATACTCCACGGGGTTATATCCCACCGTCACGACGAGGTCCGACTGAGCGAGCAGTTGATCACCGGGCTGATTGTCCCAAAGTCCAACGCGGCCTGCGAAGCGCGCGAACTGTGCGGAACCGAGCGCGCCGGCCGCCTGAAACGTGCCCGTCACCGCCGTACCCGTTTGCGCAACGAACTTGCGAACCGCGTCGGCATTCTCCGGCTGGCTCGCCAGCATTCCGAGCAGCAGCACCGGACTCTTTGCGAGCTTGAGCAACTCCGCCGTCGCACGAATCTCGTCCAAGGGTGCGGGCCCCATTGCCGGCACACCCACGTCGCCGAATACAGCACCCTTTGCAGGCGCGTTGACGATGTCCATTGGCAGGCTGACAAACGCGGCGCCCGGCCGGGGACGTTCGGCGACGCGAAATGCGTCGCTCATCACCTCGGAGATCGACGATGACGTGACCACTTCCGCGCTGTACTTCGTAATCGGCTTGAAGAGGCTTACCGTGTCCATCGTTTGGTGGACCTGCTTCAGGCGCTCATCAAGCTTCACCGCGCCGCCAATCGCCACCACCGCATCCCCTTCGGAGTTGGCGGTGGCAAGACCGGTGACGAGATTCGAGGCGCCAGGGCCCGACGTAACGAGCGCGACCCCTGCCTTACCTGTCAAGCGGCCCACCGCCCCAGCCATGAACGCGGCGTTCGCCTCATGTCGGACGACAACTGTCTCGATCGTCGAATCAACCAGCGAGTCGAAGACGCGATCGATCTTTGCACCGGGGATACCAAAGACATGTTTTACGCCTTGAGCCTCAAGGTTTTTGACCACCAGATCGGCGCCACACTCCCACAGGGTCTCGACGTCATTAGTACTCTTTAACATGATTCACTCCAAAAATTCGAAAAAAGCTGAAATCACAATGCCGGAACGCTTTGAGGTCTGCCGCTTTATCAACCCTCCGCGGCCTCGATCGCCGCACTCATCTCGTCCGAATGCAATGTTGCTTGCTGGAAGCTCTCGGTATGCGGAAGGTCGATCCGGAGCTTCGAGATCTTCGCCAGCTCGAGCTTGCCTTCGAGCAGGCTATAGTCGAGCACATGGCCGCCGCCCTTTCGATCATCCGTTATGTAATGGACGTGAAAACCGGCCACATTGATGCCCTGCACGTACGGCGGACAACGAAAACCAATCAACGTCCCTGACGTGTTCTCAAACGCGAAGGTCGGCTGCTTTTCGATTGCCTGCAGCATCGGGCGATACGGCTTCTGCTGGCGTGGAACAGTGCGCGTCTCGACGCGCTCAAAGCGACCGTCGATGCGAAACGCGCAAAAGAGATTGGGCGAACCCACCATGTTGTCGATGAGCTCTTGTACGGCGACCTTCTCGAGCCTGGTCGACAACTGCCCGGTAATGCTCGGGCGGAAGAACGTCATCACGGCAAACGGTGTCTTCTGGTCCATGCCGGCGACACGAGCGCTACCGTCCTCACGCAGTTGGTGAACTTCGCTGTCGAAGGCGACCAGTTCACCGTCAAGGTCGTTGAATGTACCGAGACCAAAGTCGCCGTGCTCAAGCAACTCCGTGACTGTCATGCTTCCGTCGTACACGCCATCGATGAGTGCGCTCATCAACGACGTCTGAAAAATCTCGCTTTCCTGTCTATTGGCCAGCTGTGAAAATGTTTTTGCAATCTCTTGTACGCAAGAGCACACGCCTGTCGTTTCCATGATCTTTTTTCCCGCAACGATGAAGTACAACGACAGTATGTTTCCCGACAGCGCTTACGTCTAATATAGAGAGCAGTGCTCTTCTAGACGAGATTGATATGGAACTTCGCCACCTCAAATACTTTGTGGTCGTCGCCGAGGAAGGGCACTTCACACGAGCCGCGGAGCGTCTCGGCATGGCTCAGCCACCCCTCAGTCAGCAGGTACAAAAGCTCGAACGTGAAATCGGCGCGCAGCTTTTTCACCGTCTGACGCGCGGAGTGGAGCTCACCGATGCCGGGCGCGTACTCTATGAAGACGCGCGGCGCATCGTGAGTGAGGTCGAGCTTGCGAAAAGCCGGGCGCAGAGTGCTGCCCGCGGACAAACCGGCAGCATTCGCGTCGGCTTTGCGAGCTCAGTGGTGTTTCATCCCATCATTGCAGACATCGTGCGCACGTATCGCGAGTCTCACCCGGCGGTGACACTATCACCTTCGGAGAGCAATGTGGAAGCGTTGATCGACGATCTGACGGCGGGGCGAATCGACCTCGCCATCATTCGGCAGACGTCGCAAGAGTCGGAGCGCGTGAAGACAGAGGCACTCCTTGATGAAGATATGCTGATTGTGCTACCGCCTCAGCATGCATTGGCAGCGTCGCCGAGTATCGATCTGCGTTCGATCGCGCACGAGACGCTGATCATGTTTCCGCGTGCGATCGCACCGGTTCTTTACGACGAGGTGATGTCGGCCTATCAGCGCGCCGGCCTAACTCCGCAACTCGGGCAGGAATCCACGCAGGTTGCGTCGGCCGTCAGCATGGTTGCCGCAGGGTTCGGCATCTCTATCGTCCCCAACTCTATCCGCCAGATTCACGCGGGCGTGAGCTATCACGCAATAGAGGGCGCTCAGCCGAAGGCTCAAATCGTTCTTGCCTATCGGTTCGGCGAGTTCTCACGGGTAGTGCGCGATTTCGTCGATGTGGCCAAACGTTCGGTCCGCGATCGCAAGGTGGACGATTTAGGGTGAGACGCGAACGCGTTGTGCGTTGCACTCATACTGTGTCAGTGTTTGACAGTAACGACCTTGCCGCGGAACAGGTGGTACTGGTACAGGTTGTAGCCGACCATGATCGGGAAGACGATGCCGATTCCGAACAGCATGAAGGTGAGCGT
>NZ_JBNDMQ010000059.1:0-34097 GCF_050436665.1 Paraburkholderia sp. EB58
GCGCCTTGATCGGCCGCCATCGCAAGGGTCTGTTGTTTCATGCGCATCTAACGATTGAAGGCTCAGTGGCGTTGACCTTTTTCAGCGTAGCCTTAACGTGAGAAAGTGGGTTACGTGCGTTGCGGCAAGCGCGTGGACATCTTTGCCTGCAGGCCTTTCGGATCGGCGACGAAGGCCTCGTGAATGGCTCGCGTCTGATTGCCGGCGACGATTTCATGGTTGGTACCGGCCTGAATCGCGTCGAGCGCGTCAGTGACGACTTCTTGCGGCGTCATGCGCGGTTCGGGCAGCTTTGTGCCCATGCTCGTCTCCGTCTGAACTGCAAGCACGCCCACCACCTGCGTGCCTTGTGCGCCCAATTCGGCACGCAGGCTGCGGGTAAGGGAGAGGCTCGCAGACTTGGAAGCCGAATAGGTCGCGGCCATCGGCAGGCTGACCAGCGCGAGCATCGACAGCATGTTGAGCAACGCGCCGCCGCCCGTTTTTGCCAATACCGGTGCGAATGCACGGGTCAGCGACAGGGTGCCGAAGTAGTTGACCTCCATTTCACGGCGGGCGTCGTCCATGTTCGGGGCGGCGATCGCACCCTCGAAGGCCGCGTAACCCGCATTGTTGACCAGCAGCGTGATGTCCGCTGCAATCGCCGCTGCGGCGGCAACCTGATCGGGATCGGTGACATCGAGCGGCAGGGCGACGAGCCGGCTGTCGCCTTCTCTGAGCAGTTCTTTCAGCGAAGCGGTGTCCCGTGCCGCGACGTAGATCTTCGCCGCGCCACGCTTCAGCAGTTCGGCGACGAATTCACGCCCGATGCCACGGTTCGCGCCAGTGACGAGCGCGACAGAGTTAGAGATTTCCATGATGATGTCCTTTTGAATTTGATGAGAGAGAGGTGTTGAATCCGGTTCTCGACGAGTCACCGGATCCAACGCATGTCATTAGGCGTTTAGCTTGTCGGCGTGTAGGAGAGCGAATTCACCGACCGTCATCGACCGGCGGCCAGTCAGCTTTTCGACGTTGTTATCCGCGCCGGACATGCGGCCGATCTGGTAATCCGCCATTGCGCCGCCCAGATGCTGGACGATGTAGGGCGGCACACCCATCGCTGTGATCGAGGCGCAATACTCGTCGATCGGCAGATCCTGAAACACAATCTTGCGACCGAGCGCTTCGGACAACTCAGCGGCCATCTGTTCGTGGTCCATCTCGACCGGGCCGGAGAGCGGGATCGTCGTGCCTATATGAGCTTCCGGGCTCTTCAGCAGCGCAGCGATGGCCCGACCCTGATCGTCTGCTGAAATCGGCGAGTGACGGCCCTTGCCAACCGGCATACGCAGAACACCTTGCTGCAGATACGGCAGTTGCCACGGGTAGAGCAGCCACTCGAGAAAATAAGTGGGGCGCAGATGAATGACGGGCAGACCCGACCAGTTGAGAATCTCCTCAGCAAGGTAGGTGTCGCGGCAGGAATCGCTGCTGGACTCGCGGTTGGCCGAGCGCTGCGAGAGGTTGATCACCGTCTTGACGCCCGTTTCCTTCGCAGTTTGCGCAAAGTTCACTGTCACGTTGATCAGTCCAGGTTGCACGGGCCATACCAGGTAGGCGGCATCCACGTCCTTCATGGCGTCGCGGATGGTGTTGATCTCGAGCAGGTCGCCAACCACCACTTCAGCGCCCAGCGCTTCCAGTGCAGCGGACCGGTCATCCTTCTTATGCACCATCGCACGTACGTCGAGACCCAGCGCGATCGACTCGCGAACAGCTGCGCGACCCGTATCGCCGGTAGCGCCAGCAATCAGAACTTTTTTGGACATGATTAATATTCCTTAGTAAATGGATTTGAATGATTTCGAAGTCTTTCGTCTACAACCTGAGAACGGCATGTGTCGCAACAGCCAACCTCGAAGATCGCTTCCTTTTGCAATCGGCGGTTCGTTTCCGTTGTTGACACTATCGGGTATTGCGGAGCCGCCCGGTAGTCTTCGTTTCAGGCTAAGACCTATCTTCGAACAGCATGGATCGGTTCGGGCGTCGACCGGAAGACGAACTTCCGCTCCCAGTCGTGCCGCCCCTGATTAGTGCCTTGACGCCACCAGCGGGTATTCGATGACGAATCTGGACAGGTTCGCCTTGATGAACTGCTCGACCGTCGTTAACGGCTGGCCGACGATTTCGGTTCCGGTGCTATCGGTGCCGGCCAGCAAGCCTTCTTGCTGGTCGATCGTGACGGCCTCGAAATGTCGCCGCATGGCATCGGCATTCTGCAGACCGAACAGTTCCAGGAAAGTCGATACGGTGACATGCTCGTAGGGAAGCTGCTTGCCGAGCACGCGACCCACTTCGGCGGCGAGTTCCTCATGGCTGTACTCGACCGGGCCGTGCAGCGCCAGCGCCTTTCCGACATGAGGGGCCGGATTGCTTATGACGCCCGCAATGATGCGAGCGATGTCACTGCCGGCGATGGGCGCGAAGCGGCTCTCTTTGTTGTAGGGCATAACGTAACGTCCGTAGCGGATTTGCGGCGCGATATAAAGCAGCCACTCGGCAAAGAACGTGACTCGCAGGTGTACTGACGGCACGCCAGACCAGTTGAAAATTTGCTCGGACAGCCAGTGATTCTGCGTCGCTTTGCTGCGTGCAGCGGGCCGCGATTGCTTATGCGACATGTTGACGATCAACTCCAGGTCCTGCTCTTTTGCGGCCTGGGCGAAAATCACCGCCGCTTCTACCAACCCTTCGGCGAGCGGAAAACAGAAGTAAGCGCGCTGAACGCCGGCCATGGTAAGACGGATATCGCGCAAGCTCATCATGTCGCCGAATACCACTTCGGCGCCCAGCTCGCGCAGCCGATGCGCACGATGATCGTCCTTGCGCACCAGAGCGCGCACGTGAAAACCTTTTTCAAGCAGACGTTCGACGGTCGGTCGGCCCGTGTCGCCAGAGGCGCCGGTCACGAGGACTGTTGCGGTCATAGTCATTCTCCAGATATGAAGCCGCGGCTCATTCGTAGCGCCGGGCTTCAGTTGCAGGGCTATCGAGGCATCGGAGCCAATGCCATTGCATGGTTCCGATCACGGCCCGGTGTTTGATGCCAGGCCACGGCGCTAATGTCGCGGTTTCGCTTCCGGCTCGGTAGCCGTCTAATTCGGCTAAGATTTATGCTGAGCGAGCATCGATGCGATGAAGGTGTCACTACGCGGTGACACCGCGGCTCATCGGGCTTGTTGTCCGCTGAAACAAGGAGGGGGCTTGAAAGACGTCCTGACGTTCAGGCTTTACACCCGCGTCGCCCGGCTGGGCAGTTTTTCGGCGGCTGCACGGGAATGTGGATTGGCGCAATCGCAAGTCTCGCGGATGATCGCCGAGCTCGAAGCGTCTCTCGGCGCCCGCTTGCTCACGCGCACCACGCGCGCGGTGGTACCCACTGAAGCCGGTCTGGAATTTCTCGGCCGCATGGAGCCGATCCTGGCGGCGATCGACGACGCGGAGAACAGCGTCCGGGAAACAGGTGAGTTGCGTGGTGTGCTGCGTCTTGCCATGCCTTCGACCATGGCTATGCGCGTGGTCATGCCGCGGCTGTCGGCCTTCACGGAACGTCACCCCTTGCTCAGGCTGGAGATCATGCTCGACGACAGGTGGCAGGACATGATTCGCGAAGCGGTCGATGTCGGCATTCGGGTGGGCAGTCTGCCGGACTCGGCTGGCACCGCGAGATTGATCGGCAAGATGCATCGCGTTGTCGTGGCATCGCCTGCCTATCTCGACCTGCACGGCACGCCGGCCATACCGGAGGACATTGCGACGCATCGCGTGGTCGGCGGACCCGCCGGGGCGCAACCGTCTTCGTGGCAATTCGAGCGCGATGGCGAGGCGACCTCGGTCGACGTGCAACCTCACGTGTCGACTAACGACACCGCGGGCGCGCTTGCAGCGGCAGTCGCCGGCCTTGGAATTGTCTCGACGACTTCATGGGCGTGTCGGTCGGAGGTCGACCACGGAGCGCTCGTGCACTTACTGCCCGAATGGAAAATGGCCGAGTTGCCCGTGCATGCGTATTTCCCGATGGGGCGAACCACCCGTATGGCGGGGCGCGCATTTGTTGATTTCATCGCTGCTGAACTGACGAAAGAGCCGTTTGATTTTGTTGCCGTAACGTAGATAAGACGTTCTGCAGACACAGAGTTCTAACGCTGGTACGCCACCGTACCGACTTCTGGCCGCTGCGCGAGCACCGTCATCTCAAGCTCCGTGTTTTTCCTACCCCAGCGAACGCAACAGCTTCGCATGCCAGAGGCTTCCCTGATCGAGTTGCACGCTCTCCCAATTCCACCCGGAACGGCCGTCGCGTGACTGAACCGATCGGGCGAATTGCCTTGTTGCGCCCGACGCAGCAGGGTCTCTGTAACTCAGCGGAACACATCTATCAAGTACGCGTGAATGCGTGCAACGGAGACATCATGTCCACCAGCGATTCGATTCTGGAGGAGCCGCAGGCTTTTCTTCCCCACCCCAGCGTGGCCGCTTACGCCGAGATCTCGGGCATGGATGCCTATCGCGCGCTGGTCGCCGAAGCCGAACGCGATTACGCGGGATTCTGGGCGCGGCGCGCGCGAGAAATGCTGCATTGGAAAACGCCGTTCTCTTCGGTTCTTGATGAATCACGCGCACCGTTCTACGAGTGGTTCAAGGACGGCACGCTGAATGCCTCCTACAATTGCCTCGACCGCCACGTCGAAGCCGGTAACGGAGACCATATCGCCGTGATCTTCGAAGCCGACGACGGTACCGTCACGCGCGTCACCTACCGGCAATTGCTCGAACGGGTGAGTCGCTTTGCCAACGCCCTGCGAACCCGGGGCGTGAAGAAAGGCGACCGTGTAGTGATCTACATGCCGATGTCGATTGAAGGCATCGTGGCGATGCAGGCGTGCGCGCGCATTGGCGCGACGCATTCCGTCGTATTCGGCGGCTTCTCTTCGAAGTCGCTCAACGAACGGATCGTCAACGTGGGCGCGATCGCGTTGGTCACCTGCGACGAACAGATGCGCGGTGGTAAGGCGCTTCCGTTGAAGAGCATCGCAGACGAAGCCCTTGCGATGGGCGGTTGTGAGGCAGTAAAAAGCGTCATCGTCTATCAGCGCACGGGTGGCAAGGTCGCATGGCACGAAGGGCGCGACCTCTGGATGCACGAGTTGTCGCAAGCCGAAACCGGCACGTGCGAGCCGGAATGGGTGGGCGCGGAACATCCGCTTTTCATTCTCTATACGTCTGGCTCGACCGGTGTGCCGAAGGGCGTGCAGCACAGCACGGGCGGTTTCCTGATGTGGGCCGCGCAGACCATGAAGTGGACGTTCGATGCGAAGCGCAGCGACGTCTTCTGGTGTACCGCCGACATCGGCTGGATTACCGGTCACAGCTATATCGCGTATGGTCCGACGGCGATCGGCGCGACCCAGGTCGTATTCGAAGGTGTGCCAACTTATCCGAACGCCGGCCGCTTCTGGGAGATGATCGCGAAACACCGGGTGACGGTGTTCTATACCGCGCCGACCGCGATCCGCTCGCTCATCAAGCTGGCCGAGTCCGATCCCAAAGTTCATCCGAACCGTTACGACCTGTCGACGTTGCGTCTGCTCGGCACGGTCGGCGAACCGATCAACCCGGCCGCATGGACGTGGTTCTACGAACACGTCGGCCATAGCCATTGCCCTGTCATCGACACCTGGTGGCAGACGGAAACGGGCGGCCACATGATCGCGCCCATGCCGGGCGCCACCCCTTTAGTGCCGGGTTCGTGCACGCTGCCGCTGCCGGGAATCATGGCCGCGATTGTCGACGAAACCGGGCAGGATGTGCCGAACGGGCAGGGCGGCATTCTGGTCATCAAACGTCCATGGCCGTCGATGCTGCGTGGCGTCTGGGGCGATCCGGAGCGCTATAAGAAAAGTTACTTCCCTGAAGAACTCGGCGGCAACCTGTACCTCGCCGGCGACGGCGCCGTACGTGACGAGGACACCGGCTACTTCACGATTACCGGTCGTATCGACGATGTGCTCAACGTCTCGGGTCACCGCCTCGGCACGATGGAGATCGAGTCGGCGCTCGTCGCGAATCCACTGGTGGCGGAAGCCGCGGTCGTCGGCCGTGCCGACGAGACGACTGGCGAAGTCGTCGTCGCGTTCGTGGTGCTCAAGGGCGCGCGGCCAACCGGCGACGTGGCGATCAGGATCGCGACCGAATTGCGCAATTGGGTCGGCAAGGAGATCGGGCCGATTGCGAAGCCCAAAGAAATCCGCTTCGGCGAGAATCTGCCGAAAACCCGTTCGGGCAAGATCATGCGCCGCTTGCTGCGCTCGCTGGCGGCCGGCGAAGAGATCACTCAGGACGTATCCACGCTGGAAAATCCGGCGATTCTCGATCAACTCGGGTGATGCATCGCGAAGGTCGCGAGATTGCCGGAATGCTTATTATCCTCAGGAGCAGGCCATGGCCAGCGCACCGATCCGAACCACACTAGCGAACCCCGCGCCACTGGGTCTCGCTGGCTTTGCATTGACGACGTGGCTGTTGAGCATGATCAACGCCGGCTGGTTTTCGGGCGAGTCGATGGGCCTCGTGCTGGCCTGTGCGCTCGCCTACGGTGGGACCGCGCAGGCCATTGCCGGGATGATGGAGTTGCCACGCGGCAATACCTTCGGGGCGACGGCCTTTCTTAGTTACGGCGCGTTCTGGTGGTCGTTTGCACTGTTCGTGCTCTTTTTACACGACAAGGTGCCGCCCGCGTTCGTCGGGTGGTATCTGTTCCTCTGGGGCGTCTTTACGTTCTATATGTGGCTGGCCACGTTTCGCTCGCCTCGCGCGCTGCAGTTTATTTTTCTGGCGCTCTGGATCACCTTCGGCCTGCTGGCTGGAGGAGAGTGGACGGGTTCAGGGCTGGTGCGGATGGCGGGCGGCTATATGGGGCTTGTCACTGCAGCGCTCGCGTTCTATCTGTCGGCAGCCGATGTGATCAACGAAGTGCACGGGCGGGTCATTCTGCCAGTCGGAGATCCACGGGTACTTGGCCGGCATGCTGTGGCGCTCTGATCGTTCAGAAGGGGCATCGGCTGCACAGTGTTTCGACACAAGGGAGTGAGTGTGATGTCTGCAGTAGTGTGGGCATGTGCGGCGACGGCGCTAACGATGCGCCTGCGCGGCGCCTGGCGCAGATCGGCGCGGTGTCGACGGCGACGGATGTGGCTAGATCGGTGGCCGGGATGGTGCTCACTGAAGCGGGCCTCGGCGGTATCGTCACAGCAGTCAAGGAAGGGCGCCTGATGTTTCAGCGCATCCTTACGTACACTCTAAATTCAGTCCTCGAGAAGATTGCCACTGCTTTCCTGCTGGTGATCGGTCTCGTGGTAGCCGGTCATGCAATTCTGACATCTGACCTTGGTCGGTGTGTTTATTGGCTTTGCTCTCGTGGCGTTTTGCACTGGCGCGCTCGCTATCGGCAAGTTTGCTTTGGACCTGAATCTCGATGCCTTGCGCACGCGGACCTTTGTGGTCCTCGTGTTCGGCGGGCAGGCTACGCTATACGCGATTCGACATCGTCGGCGCATGCGGGGTACGCGGCCGAGCGTGTGGATGGTCGCGTCATCAATTGCGGATGTGCTGATTGCGGCCGGCCATGCGATCGGCGCACGGCTGCCCCATTGTTTGAGTCCCAGCACGGCAGCCGGCACCATTACCGTAACGACCACGAAGATCGCCACACCGGCGATCAGCGCTACGTTCAACCGATGCTGGAGCCACAGCACGCCGGTGCTTGCGAGCACCACGAACAGATAGGCGATGTCGTACGACACCATGCCCACCAGCATGGCGGCCATCGCAATTCCGGCGGGGACGTGTCGGCCGGTCAGGCCGCGCACCACGAGCATCGTGCCGCTGATGCCGCCGCTTGGCAGCACCTGATCGGTAAAGACCTTGGCGATGCCGAGGGGAATCAGGGTACGCAGAGCCAGTGGATGGCCGGCCTGGCGCAATGCCACGCGCCATACGAACGCCGCGCTGACATAGGTGCCGCACTGAACCGCAAGCGCGACCAGCATCCAGCCGGGACGAGCCGAGCGTATCAGTTCGGCCATCTTTTGCAGTGAACCGAGGTGCAGTACCACCAGAATGACGGCGAGAAAGCCCATCAGTCCGACGATCCAGAACATGAGCAGCCGCAGCCGCGATGTTTTACCGAGCAACCCGGGCGCGATGTGTACGAGGCCGGTCTCCGCAACAGGCATTGGCTTCCGCTGCATAAGCGGAATGGCGGCGGAGTGGAGTTGCGGAGTGCTCATGGGACAAGACTCAAGCCGGCTTAGCGGGGCAGTTCGTGCGTCGCCGCGGCGAGTTCGGTGTGGCTGGGTCTGGCCGCATCCGCGACGGTGGTTTGCGCTTGCCGGCTCGGCACCAGCAGCACCGGCAAGCTTGCACTTCGCACGACGCGTTCGGCCACGCTACCTAGAAACAGACGCTTGAAACCCCGTCGCCCGTGCGTGCCGAGCACCAGCAGGTCCGCATTGAATTCGTTAGCTGAGGTGCGGATGCGCTCCGAAATGTCCTCGCCGACTGGCGCGACGTCGACGATCCGCGGTGCGCCGGCCACGTTTTCGTGCTTCATCCGCGCCAGGGCATCCGCGAGTAGCCGTTGGCCTTCCTCGACGAAGGCATCGCGCAGGATCGTCGGGTCATAACCGGACGCGTCGTATGCCATCAACGGGTTGTCAACGACGTAGAGCGGCTGCAACTGTGCGTCGTTATCGCGTGCGAGCTGCAGCGCGGTGTCGAACGCATGTTCAGACGTTTCGCTGCCGTCGATCGCTACCAGAATGCGTTTATACATGGCGGCCTCGAAGAATTCATTCGGACGGCGGGCGCCGTCCTGGGATTGGATTGCACGCGCTTAGAGCGCCGTAGCCTGAACCTTGCCGTCGACAATGTCCTTGCCAAACTGCATGGCAAGGTCGATCGCATCGTCGAAACTGGCGGGGCTTATAGCATCGAAGACTGTCGCGTAGCGGCGTACGTCTGTTTCGTTCGATGGAATGGTGTCGATTCGCACCACGGAAGAAAAGCGCCTTGCACCCTTGGCATACGGATCGCCGAAAGGCGGGAATTGCTGGTGAGCATAGGCACGTAATTCGTGTCCGTGGTACGTGGTGGTGGGGATCATGATGATGGGCTCCTTGATGAGCGGTGGGTTCCGCTGAGCTCGGCCCGGATATTGACGGCATAACAGCCGATCGGAAACAGCGCAGTGAATGACCCACCTTGCGCTCATTGGAGGCGTAATGCAATGAACAGATTGCTCGAAGCAGCTTTTTCACGCGAGCCAGCTGACACCCATCGCCACAACGGTTGCCGCCATCACGCCGGTGGCAACCCAGCCGAGGATCCGTAGTGTTGGCGGCAGCGTGAAACCGGACATGATGGGCTTACGCATCGAGAGATGCATCATGACGATCATCACTGGGACCGCGACGACACCGTTGAGGACGGCACTCCAATAAAGCGCCTTGACCGGATCGATAGACGTGAAGTTCAGGCCGGCGCCGATA
This sequence comes from Paraburkholderia sp. EB58, assembly GCF_050436665.1. Classification (NCBI taxonomy): domain Bacteria; kingdom Pseudomonadati; phylum Pseudomonadota; class Betaproteobacteria; order Burkholderiales; family Burkholderiaceae; genus Paraburkholderia; species Paraburkholderia sp. EB58. The sequence goes on from NZ_JBNDMQ010000059.1 coordinate 9,591, forward strand.
GCCGTTGCCGCGGCGATCACGGCGTAAAACGCCTTTGCTTGCGACGGCGGACGCGCGAGGCCCACCCTCCACGCGAACAGTTCGCCCACCGCATAGGCCCCCGAGCCGGCTAGCACCGGCAGCGTCAACAAACCGGTGCCGATAATGCCGGCAGCGAACACAACGAACGTGAATGGACCGGCTATGCCGCGCAACGCTTCTGCGGCCTGAGCCGAAGTCTGAATATCGACGAGTCCATGCGCATGCAAGGTCGTCGCCGTCGTCACGACGATAAAGAACGCGATCACATTCGAGAGCGCCATGCCGAGGTAGGTGTCTACGCGTATCCGCGTGAACTCCGCGGCCGCTTCCCACGGCGCGTGGGTCAACGGATGCGCGCCTGGCCGTTCCTTTTCGTCTTCGACTTCCTGCTCGGCCTGCCAGAAAAACAGGTAGGGGCTGATCGTCGTACCCATGACCGCGACGATTGCAACGAGGTGATCCGGTTTAATGGAGAGCGCCGGCCACACTACGGCCCAGCCGACCTGACCCCACGGCACTTTAACGACAAATGCGCAGATCACGTAGCTGAACAGTGACAGGCACAGCCATTTCAGAACCGACACATAGCGTGCATAGCGGGTGAAGACCTCCAGTACCACTGACAGCAGCCCGAAACCGCACACATAGAGTAGTGCCGGACCCGAGATCAGGAGCTTGAGCGCTGCGCCCATGGCGCCCAGGTCCGCGCCCAGGTTGATGATGTTCGCCGCTAGCAGCAATCCGACTATGCTGGTCGACAACCAGCGCGGATAGTGCTCACGCAGGTTTCCGGCGATACCACTGCCGGTGACGCGTCCGATGCGCGCGCTGATCTCCTGGATCGCGGCCATTAACGGATAGCTGAACAGCAGAGTCCAGGCGAGGCCATAGCCAAATTGAGCACCGACCTGGGAGTAGGTTGCGATCCCGCTCGGATCATCGTCCGATGCGCCGGTGATGAGGCCGGGACCCATCACCTGCAGCAGTTTTGGACGAGGCGGCTGCTTGACCGGATCGTGGGCGAGCGTGTTCATCTGGACGTGTGGCTTTGTACTATTTCAGACTGCTAAGCTCTGCGCGAGCAAGCGTTTCGACCGTTTCCCATGCAACGTCTTCGCGTTCGAATACGGTATCGAGGTTGATGAGTTCTTTGCCTTCTGATTCGCCCTTCGGCACGATGCACAGGCTTGCCACCCAACCATCGGCAATATGATCCTTGACGGTCATGTGAGCGTCATGTGTCATGCTTGAGATGATTCTGTTTGCCATGGCGCCACCTGACTGATTGAACGACAGCCATTCGGGCCGTCGTCGCTGCTGCTGGAAACGTTACGCCTACCAGGGTGAGAATGCGGTACGACAACGTACAGACCTCTGTTTATGTTCAGGCGCACAATCCATGCTGATCGTCACTGTGTTTCCTGAGGGAAGCAGGGCGCCGGTCCGCCAGCGCCTTCCTCATCACCGCCGGCATTCGCCGTAAGAGGGCAACCATGTTCAATATCCTCCTCATTCCGCTGGACGGCTCGCCCCAGAGTGTCCACGTCGTCGACCTCGCCCGCCGAGTGGCGGCGCCAGGCACGGCAACCGTACACCTTCTATGCGTTGTCGACCCATCCTATGCATTGCCCCCAGGTTGCGAAAACGGTGTCGCGCCCGATGGCCTGAACTATCCGGCCGCACACGCGCAGACATCTTTCGCACAATCCGTCCTGGCTGCCGCAGCCGCACAGCTTGCCGACCGGAATCTCACGGTGGAACAGCACTTCTGCGCGGGAAATCCGGTCGACGTCGTCATCGAACAAGCCCGGCTGCTGACTGCCGAGGTCATTGTGATGGGACATCACCATTTGTCGCGGCTACGCCGCTGGGCCAACCCGTCGACTTGCGGAAAAGTCATCGAACAGTCGCCCTGTGCGGTACTGATCGAAACCCGGGAGAAGGGCTAACGGCTGCCGGGAGATTATAAGCGCGGTTCTCGTCCGCAGTTCTTCTATTGAGCCGTTTGTTGGCGCTGGTACTCGTTCTTTTTCATCTGCAGATACTCTTGCCGGTCCAGTTCATGCAATTGGTGCGGGTACTGCTCCGTTGCATCGAACCATGTCGCAAAGCGTTGATCGACGCGTTTGTCGGCTGGAATGGCAAGCGAACCCAGATATGCGTCGATGGCGAGGTAATAGCGCATCGTATTGCGCTCGACGAGGCCGCGCACGCCGCCGATGTAATCGCCGCTCGACGCCTGCGTAAAGCCCACTTTCGCGCTGCCTATGGTCGAGAGATAGGTTTTCATCGCGATGCGTCCTGCCATGCCGAATCCATACGAGTACGTGAGGTGCAGGAAGGTGTGCCCTTTGCCGATATCGACGGCTTCGAGCACGATGCGATAGTCCTTCGTGCTGAGTGGTCCCTGGGCCGCGCTCAGATCGACCTGGAAGTAATCGGGAGTCGTCGCAACCGAACGGTAATTGAACTGCACGCGGAACGTGTCACCGAGTTCCTGTTCTGTCTTCTTGCCGACGTTCATGCTGATGGTCGCGCCGTTGCTGCCTGAAGTTGCATGACAGTACTTCGTGTTCAGATGCAGGATCAGCACTTCGCACCAGTTCGCGGGGCCTTGCTGCGGGTCGTTGAATGCGCTGTTGACGGTCGCGAACGGATAATCGACGACGGCGTAGATATCCCCCTGCAACATGTTCTGCGTTTCTTCCGAGTCCAGATGGATCGGGCGATGAAACACATTTGACTTGAGTTGCGGCGCGAGCGTGTCGTACTTGTCCCTAAGCGCGGTGGCATTGTCGTCGGCCCATGTTGGCGCGCTGGACCAGAGGCCCAACAGCGCGAGCGCGACGAATGCGAGCCGTTTGGTGATACGCATGATCCGCTGGGTGGTCATGACATTGCGCTCCCGCTGGGTTGGACAAATGTCGCACGAATATAGCAGAGCCGCCATCAAATGCTGATGAGCCGTTGGAGTGCAAAGGTGATTTGAACCTTCCTTCCCCATAGCCGCTCAAGGTTCCGGCTGCGGCGGACGTCATCCGGTCCGTCCTGGCTGAGGCAGATCTGCTCATGGCGGTCGCCGGGCTCCCTGATCTCGCCACGCTGCGAGCCGCAGGGGTGCGTCGCACGCGCCCGGATCAGAACCGGTAATCGGCCCGCAGCGTGCCTGCCTGTGCCGACGCGTGCGTCGTGTTGATGAGAGTGTCATAGCCCAGCGAGAGCCTGAGGTTCTTCACCGGTTGCATGCCGATGCTGATGCCGGTCGTGAGATAGCCGCGCGGCAGGCTCGTGCCCGGCGCTGTGAAGAGCGTACCGTCCTGCGATGCCACGCTCACGGCGCGGCTCGCATCGAGCACTTCGCGCGCGTAGCTCACGCGTAACTGCACGTCCACCGGTTTGAGCGCATCGCCAAAGGCCTTGTCGAGCGTGAGCTCAGCGTAGGGCTGCAGGCTGTGCACGTTGTCCGTGCTGACGTCGAGATCCTGGGCTGCCGCCCCGCTTTCGCCGAAGCTGTTCGCGTGGAAGTACGCGTAGCGCAGACCCACGCGCGGCGTCAGCACGACGCTGCCGAGCGTCAACGGCAGGCTCGCCTGCGCACCGGTCGTGAATTCCTGACCCATGTGATCGCCCTCGGCCGTCCCGACACCCGCAAACGGCCGCTTCTGCGACAGGAAGTCGATTCCGTAGCCCAGCGTGCCGGAGACGCTGACCGGCCCCAGCCAGCGGCTCGCATAAAGTGCCGCACGCAGCGTATCGGTCGCGCCCGAGTCGCCGGTGATCTGCTCGTCCAGATCGGTATGCGTGTAACCACCCGCCACGCCGAGCGTGTAGTCACCCAGCCGCTGCTCAAGGCCCGCGAGGAAACCATACTGGTTGGCCTGGAAGCCCGGTTCGCCGTTCGAGCTGCCCACCTTCGTCTGTGCCCCCGTCGCTCTGACCCAGCCATTGGGCGCGCCTGGGGTCGCGGTGCTCGCGCCGCCGGTGCGATCAAGCAGCGCCGCCGTGGTGCCCTGTGCGTTCATCACCGCTGCCGTGCCGAGCGCCGTATAGATGCTCGTGTCGTTCGGCGCGACGACCACTGGCGTCGTGGTCGAGGCGTTGGCCAGCACGAGATCGGCGCTGTTTGTGTCATACGTCACGGACGATTGCAACGTGCCGAGATTCGCACCGCCAGACAGCGTCGCCGTGGTGCTGGAGAACTTCCCGGACACCCCGCCCGACGCGGAAACGATTGTGTACTTCCTCGCCGTGTACGTGCCGGGATCGTAGGTGATGGCCAGCACGCCGTTGAGCGTCGCGCTGCCGTTCACCTTCAACTGCGAGGCCGACATCGGGCTCACCTCGATCGACAGTGTCGCCGTGCTGGCCTGCGTGTAGTTGCCGCCGACCGACAAGGTGCCTATATTGCCGCGGGTTCCGCCCGGAACCACCGTCCCGTTGTTGATCAGATTGCCGCCTATGGTGCCGTACCCGAGCACGGCCGCGGCCGCATCGACCGTCAGGTTGCCGCCGAGTACCGCGTTGGTGGTGCTGCTGTCGCCGACCTCGAGTGTGCCGGCGCTGACTTCGCTGTTACCCGTCAGCGTGTTATCGCCGTTCAGGACCAGCGTGCCGTTGCCGATCTTGGTCAGGCCGCCGCTGCCGCTCATTCCGTCCGTGACCGTGACGTCGAATCCGTTTGTGTCGAGATACAGGCCGCCTGAATTGACCACCAGGCTGCCGGCACTGAATCCAGAAATAAAATTTGAGCTGGGGGCGCCTGCGCGCAGGATGCCGCCGTTGAAGTTGACAGTGCCGCTGCCGAGATCCCTTGCCAGGCTGCTGGTCACCAGAACGCCGCGGGCGCTGGGTGTGCCGTCGAGGTTCAGCACGCCGGTGGTACCCGCATCGAATTCACCCAGCGTCACGGTTTGCGCGGAAACGAGGCCGCCATTCGAGATCGTCAGCGTGCCGTTGCCCTCGCCGCCGTTGATAAGTTCGCCAATCGCAAGTGCGGTACCTGGCAGCAGCAACTGGGAGCCGGGGCCCGTCACCGTGGCAATGCCGGTTGCGCCCGATCCGATCGACTCGATCGCGACAGTGCTTTGTGCGGTCACCGTGGCGCCATCGGAAATGGTCAGTGTCGCGGCGTTCGGTCCGCCGCCGACACCGAGGAATTCGCCTGCATTCCAATATGTGCCGGAACCGGTCACCGTTGCACTGATGTTGGTGCTGACGCTGGACCTGCCCTCGCCGATAAATGCGTTGCCCGTATAGAGTCGGCCACCGTTTTCCACCGTGATTGCGTTGCTCCCGGTGCCGCGCCCCAGCAGCAGGTTGTTCGGTGTACTGTAGGTCGACCCTTGGCCATTGATGGTGAGGCTGCCCGTACCGATCGCGGTAAACGCCGCGCCACTGGCCTGGGTCAGCGTACCGCCGTTCTGGATCACCAGCGATCCTGTGCCCGCCGCGCCGACTTGCAGCAGGTCGACAGTCTGCCCGCTGCTCGTCACGACGGCTGTTCCGCCATTTTCTATGTCCGCATTGACAGTTGCGCTGGGTACGGTCCCGGTGTCCCAGTTTCCCGGCGTGGTCCAGTTGCCGGAACCCGTATTGGTCCATGTGCTCGTTTGTGCCCATGCTGGCACCGCGGCGACCAGAAATAGGGCGAGAGAGCCGCATGCGCAATGGGTCAGGCGGAGCATCGGCCGGCACGCGTCCGCGGCCTTTGCCCGCCTGGGTGCGGACAAATCGTGCCGAATTGCGCGGACCGGCCGAAGGGCCGCCCGCAAAGACAGTTGGTTACGCATGGCCGCGCCCCCGGTGGCTTTTTATATGTCTTGCGCACGGATTGGCAGGGTCAACAATCCTGCCAATCCGGCAGTTAATAATAAGTTAACGGCGAGATTCCGGAATTCTTGTGCTTCAGGTTTGTGCGGGTCGACAGTCGCGGCTCAAGATTGAGCGAAAGAGGGCCCAGACCCGGAAGGTCTGAGCAAAGCCATCGGGAGTCCGACGGCGGAGGTATTCAACATGACGCTTGCTCGCTACGCGGCCAAAACCGTTAGCGAGCCATTTTTTCGACCATGGCGCGCAGAGGTGCTGCGCGCCTTGAGAGTTGTGCCAGTTGAGCAGATCGCTTAGGCATCCTGCTGGCATTCGAGCATCAACGCATTACGGATGGCTGTACATCGCGTTCCAGTCGGCCTTTGATACGGCCGGGCGTCCCGCGTCCGACGAGCCATTTGCGATGCCGCCGATGCCAGTTGCATTGTTTTGTGCAGCCACCTTCGCTTCAGCGGCGAGGAGATCGTTCGGGTAGTGCGGATCGGCACCAGCCGCGGGATGCCAGCCGGCCTGCTCGAGTTGAACGAGTTCGGCACGCACCTGGGCACGCGTGACCGGTTGGTTCGATTGGGCGAAAACGGCAACCGGTGCGGCAAGGGCAGCGGCAACGACAACAGCTTGAATAAGGGACTTCATGGTTACACCTCCAGACGTTGTTTGTCGGGTTACGAACAGCGTGTCCGTAACGCAATGACGACAGTCTAGGTAAGTGCGCTCTTAAGATTAAGACCGGTGCCCGGAAGGGATTCTTCCTGAATATGGGTTAACCCGAATACTCTCCCGCTGGAGCAGGCAAAAGCTGCGCAGGCAGCGTTGCCGGTTGGCCTGTGCGTCCAACCTTGGGCGGAGGAGAGTTGGTTAGGATTCCATTAAAATAAATAGTTGCCCACGCGCGGTACATTCGGCGGCCGCGACCTAATTGCATTTGACCGGCGTGGGTCATGTTCTTTACTCGACGACTCCAACCAGATTGTCGATGTCCTTCTGTATACGGATTCGTGCCTCCTGCACCGCGTCGTCACGCGTGGCGGCGACGAGTGGAAGCATTAGCCCCGAACCTTTGAATTCCGCTCCGAATTGCACCCATGCTGCATAGGCGCAGACGCCGGAATCCTTTTGTACGACATTCAGCGTGACGTTATAGGTTCGACGCTGGCCGTGTTTGCGGGTGTATTGAAAACGGCTTAATTCAGGTTTGTACATCAATGTTCCTCCGCTCTGGTGTTTCCGGTTTCGACAGTCGCACTGAGATTCCATCCCCCGTGAGTGGCAATCGTCAACGATCTGGTCGTATCACTCGGGCGCAACTGCGCATCATCAGCTCGTTGCCGCGTCGTCCACGCTTGACGAGCCGCCGAACGGGCAACGAGGAATCGGTACGCCGTCCACGAAAGCAGTCGCACAACGTACCGCAAACTCGTATGCGCAGTTCTGGCTTGCGAACTGACCGAGGTTACCCAATGAGGTGGATTCGCCGTCTTCCTTCAGGATGCAGGCACGCGCTATGAAGGTGTTGCCGGATCTGAAGCTTGACGGCTGAATCGCCGCACCGCGGTGATATAGAACCATGGGATGTTCACGCCAGCGAGGTGATGGAAAGGTTATTGTAATGTAGTCATCTCAATTTTGGGTGACTGTTACCTTTCCACATCCGCCGCTTAAATATGACGAAAGTCGCGGCGCGCGCCCTTCACGAGCGAGCGTCGGTGGGGCCAGTTGCCATGGCTGTTACGCCAATAATCAACGCGCCATAAACGATTGCGCGGAGTCCCGCGCCGGCTCCACTTGCATTGAGAAGCGCGTTGATCAGAAAGAGGAAACAGGCGGCGCTCCAGGTTCCCGTGACGCTCGGCCGGCCACCTGAGACCAGCGTGCCGCCTATCACGACGACGGCGACCGATAGCAACATGTAGTCAGCGCCCATGTCCAGCGTCGCGCCGCCGGAAAATGCAGCGAGCAGAAGCGCCGCGATGGCGGCAAGCACCGAGCAGCTCACGTAAGTCAGGCAACAGTTCCATTTTCTGATCGCGCAGTCAATCGATTGTGTGGCGGCTTGGGACACCATTCAGGACATCAAGGCACAGATGGACCGTGTGCGTTACCTCAGCCTGCACGAGGTCTCGCCGCTCGACTTGCTGATCAAGCAGCACGTGCACATCGTGAATGCGTTAAAAGCGCACGATCCCGACGCTGCCGAAGAGGCGATGCGGTCCCATCTGCGTGAGATCCTGGTGTCCCTCGGGCCAGTCGCTGAGCCCAATCCTGACTGGTTCGAACCGGAGGAGGCGCAACTGGTCCCGTTGGTGCCCGACGTGTAACCTAGTCTACATACCGGCCAGCATCTGATGCACCATGTGAACGACGATCGAACCCTCTCCGACCGCAGATGCGACCCGTTTGACGTTTCCGGCCCGCGCATCGCCTACCGCGAATACGCCGGGTAGGCTGGTTTCGAGCATGTAGGGCCGCCTCGCAAGCGGCCATGGCTGAGGTGGCAAGACGTCGTCCAGATCGCTTCCTGTCAACACGAAGCCGCGCGGATCGAGTGACAGGCAGCCGGCCAGCCACTCGGTCTTCGGTGAGGCTCCCGTCATGACGAAAACATGCCGCACGGCTTGCGTCGTCACCTCGCCCGTGACCTTGTCGCACCACGCCACCTCTTCAAGATGGTCGTCACCGCGCAAGCTCACGAGTTCACTGTTGAAATGAACCTGAATGAGCGGGTTTTCTTCGATGCGCCGGATCAGATAGCGCGACATCGTTGCCGCGAGCTCCGCTGATCTGACCAGCATCCGTACGCCCTTCGTGTTCTGGGCGAGAAACACGGCTGCCTGTCCCGCGGAGTTGCCGCCGCCGATAACGATCACCGGATCGCCGCTACACAATTGGCCTTCCATGAACGTGGCGTTGTAGTAAATGCCACGGCCGGTAAAGCGGTCGATGTTGGGCAGCGCAGGCTGGTTATAGGCCGCGCCTGTCGCAAGTACGATTGAACGGGCCGCTATCTGCTGGCCGTCGTCGAGCGAAATCCGGTAAGGCCGCTCGGCGCAGTTCAGCCCGTCGACCGAGCGCGCCACCATGATCTTCGCACCAAATTTTTCCGACTGCGCGATCGCGCTGTTCGCAAGTTCCTGACCGGAGAGGCCAGTTGGAAATCCCAGGTAGTTTTCGATGCGTGAACTGGAGCCGGCTTGTCCGCCGGGCGCCGCGCGTTCGATGACCAGCACATCCAGACCTTCGGATGCCGCATACACCGCCGCGGCCAGTCCAGCGGGACCCGCGCCGACAATGACGATGTCGCGCACCTGTGACTCGTCGATATTCGAGTTGAAGCCCAGCGCTTGTGCCACATCCCGTGTGGATGGGTTTCTGAGTACCTGCGCCCCGTTGCAAACGACGATAGGGACGTCGTCATTGCATACCCCGAAGCGGTCGAGCAGTTCCTGGGCACTACTGTCGGTGTCGAGATCCACATAAGCGAACGGGTGTCCATCGCGCGTCAGAAATTCTCGTATAGCTAGTGTCTGCGCCGAATAGCGCGAGCCGAGAATGAGCACATTGGTACGTCCGTGGCCGGCCATGGCAAGCCGCCGTGCAAGGAACGTCCTCATGAAGATTTCGCTTAACTCCGCGTCCTTGCTGATCAGCGTTCGCAGGTTTTGCGCGCTCAACTCCAGTAGGTGCGATGCTTCGACGGCCTGACACCGGTAGATGGAGCGCCTGCCTGCAATCATCAGCAATTCACCCGAAAACTGACCTGGCTCATAAGTCGTCACCGTGTCTTCGACGCCGCCAGCCAGCGAGACGATCCTGATCTTGCCCTCGATCACGACGTATACCGGCGGTGTGTCGTCGTTGGGGTTATAGAGCACAATGCCTGCCGCCACCTGTCGCGGCTTCGTGAAGACGCGCACGCGTTCGAGTTGGGATTCAGTGAGGATCGGAGCGTAAGCCATGACGACCTCCGGTCCACCAGGCGAAGATCGCTTCGGCGCTGAAGTTGTTCTCGGCTTCGGTCATGTTCTCCTCCATCTGCAAGGGTGCCGGGTCTGCCAAAGTACATTGCAATGGTAGGTCGCAGCCGAAGAATGCGCCAATAAAGCGCCAACGTTGATGCCGCCCGTGGCCTTCCCCATTTCAAGAGGCTTTCCGACGGAATGCAGGAAAACACCTGCCGTTTTTCCGACTTAATGGATGATGACTGTTGGGTGAGCGGATGTTTAAATCTTTGCATGAAGCTAGACCGGTATGACCTATTGATTCTCCGTACTCTCGCCCGCGATGGGCGTATCACGAAGTCTCGCCTGGCGGAGGAGGCTAACCTGTCGATCTCGCCCGCATGGGAACGAGTACGCAGACTCGAGGTGAGCGGCCTTATCCGCGGATATCGAGCGGATGTTGATTGGTCGCACGTTTTCAAGGGAAGCCGTGTTGTTGTCGAAGTTACGTTGGGCAGACATACGGCGCACGACCTGCGCCGGTTTGAAGAGCGTGTTATGGCCGCCCCCGAGGTCGTACGGTGTCACGCGACGGGGGGCGGGGTCGACTATGTCATGGAAGTCCTCTCGCGCGACATCGATCACTATCAGCGTTTCATCGACAGCTTACTAACAGAAGAACTGGGGATTGAACGTTACTTTACCTACATCGTCACGAAGATTGTGAAGCATGACGGCCTGTCGAGCGAACCGAGTTGGATCGACGAAGGGACCTCTGGAAAGTAGCGTTGAGCCACGCAATGGACTGGGCACTGCGGTAGGAACGTGGACTCCGGGCGTGCGATTTGGATGGAGTTTGTCAAGTGGAGAGAGACCTTGGTTATCACTGACGCAAGCAAATATGGAAACGGCCGACCGCGCATTTGACGATGGTCGACTATGCCAAGGCGGCAGTCTACCGATATCACCGATGTTTTGATGTATTTGAAAACGCGATGCGGCATGAACGCTGGCAGTTCATACGCCCAAAGCTACCGTATCAGACTTCAATAGGGATTCTGGGACTTGGGGAGCTTGGACTGGCGATCGCATGTGCGCTTCAGTCGGACGGGTTCCCAGTTAGCGGGTGGAGCAGAACGCTAAAACAGCTTCAAGGAATCGAAACGTACTCGGGACAAAGCGGGCTGCGCGCACTGGTTGGCAGATCCGATATTGTGGTGAATGTATTGCCGTTGACCGACAGTACGCGGAATATCTTGCAGGGCGATCTATTCCGGCATTTCCGACATGGAGCGAAGCTGATCAATATCGGACGTGGGGAGCACCTTGTCGAAGCAGACCTTCTACGGGCACTGGACGAGGGTACGGTTGGAGCGGCGACGTTAGACGTCGCGGTGGAGGAGCCTCTGCCGGCTTCGCATCCGTTCTGGGGACACCCCTCGATTCTTGTCACCCCGCATGTCGCCGGATTGTCACTGTCGACCTCGGAAGAGGATATTAGGGGCGGATTTTCATTGACGCGAGCGGACCTGGCGGGCGCAGGCGCGCTTATACTGTATTTCGAAATCTGATTAGGCGACAAAATACGGATGTGCAATCCTAGCGTCGTACTAATCGTAGAAAAATATTGGAGACTACCGCGACGTGGCGTGCTGACATGACGTGATTGGGCAGCCGCGAATGGTGGAACAGCCAATTCGCTATAAGTAGGACAGAAGCTACCATGGTCAGTTATGAACAAGTCGGGGGTAGCAAATGTCGCGTCCACTAAGTTTCCGGCACGTCGAGACAATTTATGCTGTGCTGCTGACAGGTTCCGTTACGGGCGGCGCCGCACGGCTACACGTGACGCAGCCGGCGGTGAGTAATTTACTCCGGGAGGCCGAGGAACGTCTTGAGTTTCCGCTGTTCGAGCGTCACGCCGGACGCCTCATGCCGACGCGGCGTGCGGAATTGATCTTTGCGGAAATCGAGCGCTCATTCACGGGGCTTGATTCAATCAATGAGTTCTGCAGTCGCTTGTGTCGCGGAGAGCGCCGGAAGATTATCGTGGCGTCTACACCTGCCTTCGCGAGTGCAGTTCTTCCGCAGGCAGTGAAAACCTACCGTGAGGATATTGCGGATCTACACTTTTCGATTGTGTCGCGAGGCTCAGATCACGTTCAGGCGCTGGTTGCATCGCAAAAGGCGGACATCGGATTTGCACTGGAAGAACCCGCGATTCCTGGCGTGCGTTCTGAGTTGCTCGTAGCGGCTCGACTGCTCTGCTTACTCCCTGGCGGCCATCCGCTTACAGAGAAGACCATGATCAGCGTGGGTGATCTGGTCAGCGAGCCGATGATCAGTCTCTCACGCAGCGAGCGTGTCGACGACATCATTGAAACAGCATTTTCAGAGTTCGGCGGCCCGCCGATCGCGGTGGCGGAATGCCCTGCCGCGATTGCCGCGTGCGCCATGGTTGAGGCCGGTATTGGATTTGCCATTCTCGATCCGATTTCAGCGCATCTCTTCCGGAACTCATCAATTGTATTTCGCACATTCATGCCGGAGCTCTATTTGAATCTCTGGGCTTACTGGGTGCCAGGCCGTCAATCGGCATTCGAGCAGGAGAACTTCATTCGACTTGTCCATGACATCGCGGGGGAGATCCTTGAAAGCGCGCTGTCCCAGGGATAAAACTTTGCGAGAAGATGCGTGACGAATGCGTGGGTGACTAAACATGAGGCTTGATATCGCAATTCGGGAGACAATCCTAAGCAATGCAGATATTGTGGCCGGGGAGGGTGGGCTGGGCCGCGAGATATCGTGGGTGCACATGGTCGATCATCCTGATGTCATTCAATGGGTGAAGCGCGGCGAACTGTTGCTCACCACGGGATACAGCTGGCCGCAGAACGCAGATGCATCCCGGGAATTCATCCGGGCATTGAACGAACGTGAACTCGCCGGCGTAGTCATGGCGGTGCCGCATTTCAGGAATCACTATCCATCCGAGGCGCTAGAGGAGGCGAACCGGATAGGATTGCCCCTGCTGGAGCTGCCATGGCATGTCCCGTTCAGCCAGGTCACGCATGAGATTCTCGCCAGCATTATCAATCACCAGGCAGAGGTGATCCGGCGCTCTGAGGAAATACACAGAGAGTTGACCAATGCGGCGATCACCGCTGAAAGTCTCAATGACATCGCGAGAGCGTTGACAAGATTGGTGAACCGGACAGTAACATTCACCGATGTGACGGGCAGAATCCTCGGTCAATGCACTGCAGCGGGAACGCGTGCAAGTGAGGAGTTCCAGTTCCTGAAAATGATGACGGACAGGCGCACTAGTCTGAAGGTAGTCTCGAACATCGGCCCGCTGATGCTGGAAGGACAACAGCTACCGGGTGCGGGTTTGCGGCTCGTGATGCCGGTCCGCCTCCGTGAAGCCGTCGTGGCGCTTATATGGCTCGACGTGTTGGATGGGATTCCTCACGAGCTCGACCGGCGCGCTATAGAGCATGCGAGCGTCATTTCCGCGCTGCATCTCATGCGACAGCAGGCTCTCGCACAGCAGGAAGACCGCCTCGGTTACGCCTTCGTAGCCAGTCTCCTGGATGGCCAGTTTTCCGCTTCTCCGGGTGCGCTTGAGCGCGCACACGTCTACGGTTGGCGCGATGATGCCTTATACCGTGTTCTCATGATCTTGCTGGATGAGCCGATTCCCCTGACATCGGACGGCTTTATAAGAAGGGAGCAAACCGTCACGGTCCTCAAGCAGGTCCTGAGAAGGCTGCGGCTCCCGGAACTCATTGCAGTCTCGCTTAACCAGATCAAACTTCTGCTGCCAGATGGGGCGAACTGTGAAGAGCTTTGGCGATCGCTTGGTGATCACCGGTCTGCAATGGCAGTGAGCCGATCACACCGCGGCTTAGCTGGCATGGCACTGGGTGCGCGCGATGTGGCCGATCTTTTGCCAACGCTTCGCGTCGGGAAGATTCACCACTTCGATGAGGTTTTGTTTCCCCGGGCGCTATTGGGAGACGAGGACGCGAGAGATATGCTTATAGCGCGCCTCATCGACCCTCTTGTGCAGCAACGGCGTGGCGAAATGTTGCTCGACACACTCGATGTGCTGTGTAACGAGGCGTTTCAGTTGTCCAGTACGGCGAAGTTGATGGGTATCCACATCAGCACCTTGCGCTACCGTTTGGAGCGCATTGAGGAAGTGCTCGGCGTGTCGCTCGAAGATCCTCAGGTGCGTTTCAAAGTGCAGGTGGCCAACGCGGTTTTCAAGCTGCAGGCTGAGTCAGTCTATTTCGAAGAACGGAGCGTTGTTCGATGACCAAGGCACTGGAAGTTGGTGTAGACATCGGCGGTACTTTCACCGATGTGGTGTCGCGCGACGAAGAGGGGAACCTGAAATACTTCAAGGTACCCACGACCCGAAAGGACGAAAGTATCGCAGTGCTCGCCTCGATTCGTCGCGTAGGTGAAGAGTGGGGCGCGGACCCGACGGTGATCAAACGATTCGCGCACGGAACGACGGTCGGGACGAACGCAATCCTTGAGCGCAAGGGCGCACGTGTGGGTCTCATTACTACCCGGGGTTTCCGCGACGTCCTCGAAATTGGCCGGCAGATGCGCCGAGGCATGTATGACGTCATCCTGAAACCGGAAACGCCATCGTTTCTGGTGCCGAGAAAACTGCGGAAGGAAGTTTCCGAACGCATCTCATCGGATGGTGAGGTGCTGGTTCCGCTGAACGAGGAGGAGGTGCTGCAGGCTGCAGGAGAGCTGGTCGCCGCCGGTGTCGAGGCGCTCGTTGTTTGCTTTCTCTTCTCCTTTCGTAATTCCACGCACGAGAAGCGCGCGCGCCAGTTGTTGGAAGCCGAGTTTCCTGCGTTGACGCTAGCCATTTCTCATGAAGTTAATCCGGTCTATCGCGAGTATGAACGTACGGTTGTGACCAGTTTCGACGCTTATGTAAAACCAGTGATCGAACGGTATCTGACACGCATCGAGGACGGACTTAAACACAGTGGCGTATCCGTTCCGCTGCAGGTAATGCAGTCGCGCGGGGGGCTCATGGCGTCGTCGATTGCCCGAAAACGTCCCGTGCGGTTGTTCCTGTCGGGGCCGGCCGCGGGAGTGGTCGGCGCGCAAGTTACCGGTAGCGCCTGTGGTTTCGGGGATGTCATCACCGTCGACGTTGGCGGTACAAGCAGCGATATCGCAGTGATCAAGGGCGGACGCGCCCTGATCCGTCCAGAAGGACTGATTGATGGCTTCACAGTGAGGGTGCCGATGGTCGACGTCAATTCGATCGGATCTGGCGGAGGCTCGATCGCCTGGCTCGACGCAGGTGGCGCCCTTCGGGTCGGACCCACTTCAACCGGCTCGGAGCCTGGCCCCGCCTGTTTTGGCAGGGGCGGAGAGATGGCAACAGTGACCGATGCTTCCGTCGTCCTCGGCTATCTAAACCCGGACAACTTCGCCGGGGGTGCGTTGAAACTCCGTCCGGAGTTGGCTGCTGCTGCGATTGAACACAATATTGCCGTACCACTTGGACTCAGCGTTCGGGAGGCGGCTCTTGGGATCCATCGTATTGTGAACGCACAGATGGCCGAAGGAATCCGCGCCGTCTCCACCAGGCAGGGACTGGACCCGCGAAAATTCGCGTTGATGCCGCTCGGCGGAGGCGGAGCGCTGCATGCGGTGCTGCTCGCCCGCGAACTGGGTATGGATACGGTCGTCGTGCCCCGGTACCCCGGCGTCCTCTGCGCAGCAGGGCTTCTTGCCGCACCGGTAGAGCACGAAGTGACAGGCGCCTTCGGCAAGACGTTCGCCGAAGCAGACCACCAGATCATGCAAGAGGCACTTAAGACACTCGATGAGCAATGCGAAATATTGATGACGCACGAAGCAATTGGCGCGGCACCAATCAGTGTGCAGCATTACGCCGACATCTGCTACGTGGGCCAGGGGTATTGGCTTGAGGTCCCGCTCCAATCTTCGTCGGACGACATGCTCGAGCGAGCCTATGAAGCGTTTCTGGAAGCACATCAGAACATATATGGTCATAGCGATGGGTCACCCGCCCGGATAGTGAATCTGCGCTCGGTGCATCGAACGGCAAGCACCAATCAGATCGAGACGACGGCGTACAAACCAGTTGGTTTAGCTACAGAACTCGGCGTACGTTCCATCCTTTTCGACGTTCGAGAGGGCCCTGTCGAGGCAACGGTCTATTCGCGTCAGGCGCTCCCAGTTGGATTTGAATTCGATGGTCCGGCCATCGCGGAGCAGGACGATACAACGATTCTGGTGGATTCATACTGGAAAGCGACGGTGGATCACACGGGCGCACTGGTGTTGCGAGCCCGGAAGTGAGGCATGAGACCGAGATGAAAACTTACGATACCCAATCCTCCGCGTCATGCGTCGCAATCGACCCGATCACGCTTGAGGTCGTTCGCTACAAGCTGGAAGGGATCGCGAACGAGATGCAGTCGACGCTGCTGCGAAGCTCGTTCTCGCCAGTCGTCAAGGAAGCGTTGGATGCATCGGCAGCAGTCTTTACGCCTGAAGGCGAAACGCTTGCGCAAGCCTTGGCTATTCCCAATCACCTCGCGACATTGATTCCGGTGGTCTGCGCGTTCCTTGAAGAGTTTCCGACGGATTCCATGAAAATGGGGGACGTGTACATCATGAACGAGCCTTACCTGGGAGGAACGCATCTACCCGATATCGGAATAGTCACCCCGATTTTCCACAAAGGGGAAGTGATGGCTTTGGCCGCCACGATGACTCACCATCAGGACGTGGGCGGAATGACACCCGGTTCTATTCCCACGAACGCGACGGAGATCTATCAGGAGGGGATCAGAATTCCGCCACTGAAACTCTACGACGCAGGCGAGTTAAATGTCACGCTGGCGAAGATGTTACGGCTCAATGTTCGGTTGCCAGACACGCTGTTTGGTGACTTGAACGCACAAATTGCAGCGTGCAACATTGGCTCGCGCCGCATGAGCGAGCTCGCTAACGTATACGGGCGCGAGCAGCTTTATGTTTTCTTCGAGGAACTACTCTTCCACTCCGAACGGGCGACCCGCGCGCGGCTGCGCGAAATCCCGGAGGGCATCTATCGGTATGCTGATTGCCTCGACAACGATGGTGTTGAGCTCGATAGAAGAGTTCGTGTCGAAGTAACGGTGACGATCAGCAACGGAAGTATGCACGTCGACTTCACGGGAACCGACGCGCAGGTAAAAGGACCGCTGAATGTGGTGGAGTCGGGATGTATGGCCGCGGCCTATTTCGCTCTTCGAGCAATTACCGGCAGCGATTTACCGACCAATGCCGGATGCTTTCGGCCGGTCTCTTTGTTTCGCCCTGAAGGTAGCCTCGTAAGACCGATTGCGCCGGCTCCCGTCGGTACCCGGACGGCGACAATCAAGCGCATTACGGGCTGCATCCTCAGTGCATTCAAGGACGTACTGCCGGAGCGTGTACCGGCCGATTCGTCCGGCGTGCTGTTCGGGCTTGCGTTCGGCGGTCGGGACGCAGCGCATCGGCCATACGTGCTGGCCGAGATCCTCACAGGAGGAAGCGGCGCGAGCGCTGGCAGTGATGGCGTAGACGTGATCGAAACCGACGCTACCAACTGCATGAACCTGCCGGTCGAAGCGCTGGAAATGGAGATTCCCGTGCGTGTTCGACGGTTGGAACTTAGGGCCGATTCGGGTGGCGCCGGAACGTTTAGAGGCGGACTGGGTATCGTGAAGGAGTATGAGTTTCTTGGAACTGAGGTGACCTTCACGCATAGGGGAGAGCGCCATTTTGGAGAGGCGTCCGGTTCTTGCGAGGGGCATGGCGGCGCAAGTGCGTTTTCGCAGATCACGCGGGCCGACGGTCGGGTTGAAACAATCCAGTCGAAGCTCGTGACCACGTTACGCACCGGTGACCGGGTCGTTGTTGAAACGCCAGGCGGTGGTGGCTATGGAGACCCGGGCAAACGTGATCGCAATCTCATCGAGGAAGACGTAGCGAACGGAAAGGTTTCGGTCGACGCCGCGCGGACCTTATACGGTTGGCAAGGCGACTGAGCGCATCAATAGGCTCACCGTGTTTCAGGCGATGACGGAGGTGCTATGGATGCTGGGCGTTTGAGTCGCGACAAAGCAGTTTATGTCGCATGTCAAGAAGTACATAACCCGGGACGACGCGAACTGAGGCGTGCTGCGGTCGCCGCGTCAGTCGGGAATTTGCTTGAGTGGTATGACTTCGCAGTGTATGGATTCCTCGCAAATATCATCGCAGCCCGCTTCTTTGCGTCGGGTGATTCTGTCTCGGCGTTGCTCTCCTCCTTTGCAGTGTTCGGCATTGGATTTCTCGCACGGCCGCTTGGCGGCGTTGTGATCGGTGGCCTCGCCGATAAACGCGGCCGAAAGCCTGCCTTGACGATCACCATTATCCTGATGGCATTGGGGACACTGATGATCGCGCTGCTACCCACCTATGCTTACATCGGATTCTGGGCTCCGGCGCTATTAGTTGTCGCGCGGCTGATTCAGGGATTTTCGGCGGGCGGAGAGTGGGGGACGGCGACTGGGTTCCTGGTCGAATGGGCGCCGCATGGTCATCGTGGCTTTTACGGTAGCCTTCAACAATGTACGGCTCTAGCGGGGCTTCTGATCGGATCTGGGGTGAGTGCGCTTGCGAGCTCCCTGATCCCGGCTTCCCAGATGGAAGTATGGGGATGGCGCGTTCCGTTTCTCCTTGGCGCGCTGGTGGGACCGATTGGCTTTTACGTGCGACGCAACGTCGAGGAGACTCCGGCGTATACCACCCAGAAGACCTCGCTGCCATCCATCCAGGCGCAGTGGGGGGCCGCGACGCGATTGTTTGCGCTGGTCGCGGTGCCATTCGCTGTCGTGTTCACGCTTATGTCGTACCTTCCAACCTTCACCCAAAAGTACGGGGGCTTGAGTCGGTCAGAATCGTTGTGGGCGAATACTATTTCGCTTGTCGTATTGATTGTCTGCATACCCATTGCGGGCATCTGGTCCGACAGGATCGGCCGCCGTCCCTTGCTGGTAGCGTCAAATCTCTGTTTTCTCTTTCTCTCGGCGCCGCTTCTTTGGACCACCTTGAGGTTTCCCGGCTTTTCAACCGTTGTCCTCGTGCAAATTGCGTTCGCGTTGTTGTACGCAACCTATGCTGGTGCAGGAGCCGCCGCCTATAACGAGCTGTTTGCCACATCGAGTCGCGTTCTCTGGTTATCGATTTCGTACAACCTGTCGGGAATCGTGTTCGGCGCATTCGCCGGTTATATCGCGACCTGGCTGATCAAAACCTGGGGCTCTCCCATTGCAGTTGTGTACTTCGTCCTGTTCGCCGCAGTGGTTTCGGGCATGGGGATGATCGGCATGAAAGAAACGGCACATTCGCCGCTGCGTTAAAGCGCCAGACATTTGGCGTACGAGGTGTCGCTTATGGGGCATTTCGAGATGTGAATGGTAGGTCCGCCTTCGGTATGTGATGCTGCAGAACTCGAGTTGAGTTCGCGTTTCCGATAACCGTAGGAGTAGCCATGCCAATTGAAAGAGTCAAGTCACCCTTGCAATCGAATTTGCCCATTAGTAACGCCATCAGGGCAGGGAAGAATATCTTCACATCTCAGGTGCCGCGGGTGCCTTCTACCGGCGAGATCTTAAGTGATGGGGACATCGGCAAACAGGCCCGCCAGACATTCGAAAACCTCAAGGTCGTGATGGAATCCGCGGGCGGGAGTCTGGCAAACGTCGTTCAGCTCACGATTTTCCTGGTAGAGGCAGAGGATGCAGCCGAGATGAATCGTGCGTACCGTGAGTACTTCGCCGAACCGTTTCCGAACAGGGCGACAGTGGTGGTTAAAGCGCTGCTCGTGGAGGGAATGGCAATAGAACTGACTGCTCAAGGCTATGTGGACAACCAACTCTGAAGCGCGGGGATAAACACGTGTCTTCGGACAATTCTGTAGCTGTGATTGGCGCCGGCATCGCCGGATTGAGCGCAGCCGTATTTTTACAACGTAGTGGATATCAGGTGTCCGTCTACGATGGGCAGCCGCCTGGCACCGGCGCTTCCTATGGGAACGGGGGCTTGTTGAGCCCCGGAAGTTGTATGCCGATAGCACTGCCAGGAATGCTGCGAAAGGTGCCCGGTTGGATCATGGATCCAGACGGGCCGCTCTCGGTGGATCCACGGCACTTGCCGGTTGCGGTTCCGTGGCTTCTCCGCTGGATCAAGGCCGGGAGCCGGGCGCAGGTGGACCTTGCCGCCGACGCGCTATGGAGCCTTCATTCAGTGGCGTTCGACGCCTACAAGGAACTGCTTGGCGAGCAACATTTCTCTGATTTGATCAGACAGACGGGACAGATCTACGTTTGGGAGAGCGAAGACGAGTCCGCTGGCGATCGGATCTACGACACGATGCGCAGGCGCTACGACATCCCGTTCGAACGCCTTCCGCTCAAGGAGCTGCGCGAATTGGTCCCTGAGATTTCGCCCGCAATCAAGAGGGCCGAGTTTTATCCGAAGAACGGGCATACCGTTAATCCGCTCAGACTTGTACAGATAATCGGGCGATTGTTCGTCGACGCAGGAGGCGTGTTTTGCCAGGAGCGCGTCATGAAGATACTTCGGCAGCCCTCCGGGTTCAGGATTGTGAGCAATCTGAGTGACCGTCCGGTGGCTCGTGTTGTCGTTGCCGCCGGGGTCTGGTCGAAGCAGCTGCTTGCGCCATTGGGCATCACGTTACCGCTTGAGCCCGAGCGTGGATATCACGTTGAAGTCGTGCGTCCATCAATGAACTTGCGATTTCCAGTTCTGCACAAGGAGCGCGCGATGGGGGCGATCCAGATGGAGGGCGGCTTGCGCATCGCGGGGACAGTTGAAATTGCGGGGTTGGAGCTGCCACTCAACGAGCATCGGGAAGATGCGATGCTAAAGAACGCCCTCGCTCTCTTTCCCTCACTGGAATTCGAGAGGAGTTCGCTGTGGATGGGGTTTCGCCCCTCGACCCCAGATAGCTTGCCGATACTTGGAGAGGTCGATGGTTGGCCGGGCCTGTATCTCGCTACTGGGCATGGTCACACCGGCATGACCGCGGGCGCGGTGTCCGGTCGTCTTATCGCGCAGGTGATGAACGGTTCCCGGACTTCGATCGATCCCCACCCTTACAGACTGTCCCGGTTTTGACAAGGGGCGGGCAACCCGCGCCGTCTGCGGACGGCACGGCAGTGAGGGCAAACACCAGACGGACTCAATACTTCCGCACGCCGCCCGTTGCCATCCAATGGTTGGAGTCACGCATGCCGGTGGACTTATGACGCATTTTAAAAAGTGATTATTCTTTTGAATGTGGGCGTGGAAATCTAGCGCTAATCCCGTATCTGGCGTCGTGAAGAAGGGCAACCTGGTCCTGACAGTTGGGCGCCGCAGCACAAGATCTGGAGAGACACATACAAACCGCCATTTCTTGCACGAGCGACGGTCGTGGTCAATGAGTCGATACATTAAGGAATACGTATTGAATCCACGATCGGTGATTTTTATAAATTAGTAGTATTTATCTTAAGAATCTCAAAGGAGGGGTGTCGGATGAAATTCTCTTGGAAATTAGCCGCGTCGGCGTTAGCGCTCGCTCTGTCTGGTCTGGTTGCATCGCCAGCATTTGCCGAAACCAGTTTGACCAAACTTTTGCCTCAATCTGTTCGCGACGCAGGCGTACTGCGAGTGGTTGCGGCCGAGAGCGGGCCGCCCATGCTTTATCTGGGAAAGGATGTGCGAACGGTCGAGGGCATGGAGGCTGACCTGACACAGGCGGTGGCCGACGCGCTTGGCGTTAAGCTTGAATACACAATGGGTACCTTCGATAGCTTGATCCCGGCGATTACAGCTGGCCGCGCCGATCTCGCCGTTGGTTCGATCGGAGATCTTAAATCCCGTGAGCCACAGGTTGACTTCGTCGACTATGTTAAGGCGGGAATTGGTATGGCTACGCTGAAGGGAAATGCAAATGGAATCACTGACGTAGCGAGCCTCTGCGGAAAACAGGTCGCTGTGATTAGAGGCACTTTTCAGGAAAAGGAGCTCCACGCCCAGCAGGAGAAATGCCAGGCCTCGGGAAAGCCGCTGGAGGTCCAGACCTTTGCAGATCCCAATGGAGCGGCTCTTGCCCTGCGCTCGGGACGAGTTGACGTCTGGTCAGGTGACAGCGCGGCTATTGGCTATGACGTGAGTCAATACCCTTCAACGCTTCAGCTAGCTGGCGAAATGCATCCGATTGCTCTTTTAGGCTATGCGGTTAGCAAGCAAAACACCCAGCTACGAGACGCAATCAAAGCGGCGCTAGAGGCCGTCCAGAAGAGCGGAAAGTATAAGCAGATCTTCGACAAATGGGGGCAAGGCGCCACCATGGTCGACAAGTTCACTGTCAACGACGCTTGGCTCTAAGGCAAACCGCATCATGGGAAATCAATCACCTTCTCTTGCTGATTCGCGATCCTCCATGTCAAACAAGAAGACCGGCAAATCAAACAGCGAGGGCTTTGTGGTAGTGCCGTTGCGCCATCCTGGTCGTTGGCTCAGCGCTGCGCTCATGCTGTACGTCATTCTCGTCATTGCTGATCTTCTGATCACCAATCCCCGTTGGCTCTGGGGAACGGTATGGGAGTACCTGTTTAGCGGGCCGGTTTTGACGGGGGTTGGAAACACCTTGTTTCTGACCGTTTTAGCGGAAATCGTTGGCATCAGCTTCGGCATTCTGCTTGCGATTATGCGGCTTTCGGAAAACCCGCTTCTATCATGGTCGAGCGCAGCCTATACGTGGATTTTCCGTGGTATTCCGCCGCTGGTGATGATCCTGTTCATCTATTTCTTCTCCGCGCTCGTTCCGGTGCTATCTATCGGCATCCCGTTTGGACCCTCGATCAAACTTGTGGCGACCAACAAGGTCATCACTCAACTGATAGCGGCGGTTCTTGGGCTTGGTCTTGCCCAGGCAGCCTATGTTTCGGAAATTGTGCGTTCCGGCATCCTGTCAGTGTCACCGGGTCAAACGCGTGCTTCCCTGGCGCTTGGAATGACCCCTCTTCGTGCAATGCGGCATATCGTCTTTCCGCAGGCAATGCGAGTGGTCGTTCCACCGCTAAGCAATGAGGTGATATCCATGGTGAAGGCGACATCGCTTGTTAGCGTGATCGCTTACACGGAATTGTTGACAACGGTCCAACAAATTTACTCTCGTACGTTTGAACAGATTCCACTCCTGATGGTTGCCGTCATCTGGTACGGGTTTATCACAACCATCCTGACCATCGCTCAATCCCATATCGAAGGTCGTCTGAACAAGTCCGTAAAGACAATGAAAAGGGGAAAGTGATGATGAGCACCGAAGTTATGCAATCTCGCAAGGTGATGGTTGAGGCGCAAGACGTCTGCAAAAGCTACGGGGACACGGAAGTTCTTAAGGGGATCAATCTTAACGTTAGTCAGGGCGAAGTGGTTTGCGTCATAGGACCCTCCGGATCAGGAAAGTCCACACTACTGCGTTGCATGAACCATCTCGAACACGTGGACTCGGGGCGACTCAGCGTGGACGGTGAACTGGTTGGATATCGTCAGGAAGGACATAAGCTCTACGAATTGAAGCCTGGTGAAGTGTGCTTCCGGAGGCGTGGCATCGGCATGGTGTTTCAGCACTTCGAGCTGTTCCCGCACATGACTGCGCTGGAAAATCTCTGTCTGGCGCCGACGGTTGTCCTCAGGCGTCCGAAGGCTGAGGTCAAACGCGACGCATTGTCAATGCTGCAAAAAGTTGGACTGTCCGAGAAGGCGGGTTGTTATCCGTCGCAACTGTCGGGAGGGCAGCAACAACGTGTGGCCATTGCGCGCGCGCTCACGATGCACCCGAAGATCATGCTTTTCGATGAGCCCACATCGGCGCTGGACCCTGAACTCGTCGGCGAGGTACTTAAGGTTATGCGCGACCTGGCGAGTGCCGGTATGACAATGGTCGTTGTTACACATGAGATGGGCTTTGCCCGCGAAGTCGCAAACCGGGTCGTCATCATGGATGGAGGGCGCATCATCGAAGACGGGCCACCTTCTGAGATTTTCTCAAACCCGCAAACTGACAGAGGCCGCTCGTTCCTTGAACGCCTGCTGGCGTAAGCACCCAATTAGACTGCGTAAAAGGAAAAGGTACGGTTTCGATGAGTAATCCTGTATTGGTGATAGGGGGAGGCGTTGCAGGCCTTTCGGCGGCCCGGAGCCTGCAATTGGCCGGACGTAGTGTCGCAATCATCGATCCCTTGCCTTCCCCCGGCGGAGCGTCGTTCGGGAACGGAGGCTTCATTTCGCCGGACAGTTTCATGCCGGGCGCGCAACCAGGCATGCTTCGGAAGATACCGGGATGGCTTCGCGACCCCATGGGACCGCTGGCTATTGATCCGCGCTATATCCTGCGCGCGCTACCCTGGTTTTTTCTGTGGCTGAGAGCCGGGCGGCTCCAACGCATGACGGCACTTGCACACAGTCTTTACGCGCTGCATGCGCCCGCCTTGGGGGAATGGAGGAGACTGCTCGGGCAGGAGCTCTACGACGAATGGCACTTACTTAAGCCAGCATGGAGGAGAAGACGCGGGTAAGTACTTGAAGAGAAACGGAGGAGGCTGATCCAGGGATTGATAGGATG
>NZ_JBNDMQ010000060.1:0-32219 GCF_050436665.1 Paraburkholderia sp. EB58
ACCGTTGGCCCTTAAGCGGATGAAATGGATGACAGATCTCCGCCCAACCCAAATGCTCGTTGAGCACGTGTGCAGTTCGCGCTGACCGTCCCGACAGTCACCGATAGGCTCATCCAGCAGGCGCTGCTGCAAGTCCTGCAACCGTTGATCGACCCGACATTCTCAGAGTTCAGCTACGGCTTCCGGCCCGGCCGGAGCGCGCATCACGCGGTGCTACAGGCACAGCGTTACGCGCGGGATGGATACCGGGTGGTAGTTGACGTTGACCTTGAGAAGTTCTTGGATCTCTCATAGCAATGCCCTCTGGTTCATGAAGTGCGTTCGAAGAAGTCCGGCTGTTCGCTGACGACCTTGATACGCAAGCCTTTGCATCGACCGCGGCGGACCAGCACCGCGTCGAGTTCGCCGCGCTTTACACGCTGCAACACAGTTTGACGGGAAACACCGAGTCGTTGCGTTGCGACCTGCATCGCGACGTATCCATCAGGAGTGCTATCAACAAAGATACGACGCAATGCTTCTGTTATCCGAATGCGCCAGGGCGCACCGGGCGTGGGATGCTCACCGGCGATGAAGCCGTCATTGACCCAGCGATGGAGTGTCGACGATGCCGTGCCCAGCACGCGGGCGGCCTGGCGGACGCTGAGCAGTTCTCCATCGGGCTGCTCGGCGGGTGGTTCGAAACAGGGGATCTTCCAGTGACGGCGCAGGTTACCCACGAGATTCTGGTTGAAACGCATCCCCTGTGCACTCAGCCGACCCTGCGCATTGAGGATGCCCGCAATGGTGGCGTCGGGATAGTGCTGCGCGAGCCGACGGACCAGCGCAAGGGTCTCTTCGTCGGTGCGGATCGTGGCGGGCCGCGAGCGGGGCAGCTCCACATCGCATTCGGTGAGCTTGCCGCCTCGCCAGCGCAGTTTAAGATGCGCCTGGTATTGTTCGCGATGAACGGTAACCGTCACTTCCTCGAGCAGGGCGCGCAGCAACTGCTTTCTGTCACGCATGGCGAGGTTCGGTGCATACCACAGTAGCTGAAGATCTTTGCCGAGTACCAGGAGGCTTTGGCGTTCCTGAACGCTCAACGTTCGAGGGCGGAGCTGCTCGCGCCGCTCCAGCTCATGTTGTGCCTGCTCGAGTTCGTGCAGACGTTTCTCCCATTGGGCTTCGAGCCCACGTGCCACCAGGCGATTCTCGGGGTCGACGGCATGGTATCGGCGCTCGGCCCGCTGCGCTTCGTAGCGCGCGCGTTCCACAGCCAGTCGCCACTGCACAAGCGCGGCGTCATGATCGGCTTCGAGAAGCTCTGCGGCCCGCACAGCAGCTTGCAGACCGGCAGGTTCGACGGCTCGCAGGAAGGCTTCGGCGGCAGCCCTGTCGATCTGCAGGCCACCGACATTCAGGCAATAGACGCCACGGCCATTCACAACACCTTTATTCGCACAATGGTATCCCGGCGTCTCGTTCATGCCGCGGTAGTGGGTTCTGAGTCGCCGGCCACAGTGACCGCAGATCGCCAGACCCTGGAGCAAGGCTGTGCCCTCTCTCACGGCCCCTCCGGCGTGATGCGGCGTGGGTTTGATATTGCCACCCAGGCGAACCTGATTGGCTTCATAAGTTGCCCAGTCGATATAGCCTTCATGATGGTCCTTGATGAGCACGGCCCACTGCGACTGCGGCAGCCGACGCACGCGCGTCTTCAGTCCCCCCTGCGGGTCGATGTATCGCTCCTGCCGGCTCCTGCCGTAGCAATAGGCACCAGCATAAACCGGATTGGCGAGCACGCTATGGATCGCATGATACGTCGGCGCGATCCAGCGGATCTGGTCGCTGTGATGCATCTGCAGGGGGAACGAGAGGTCCTCCGAGCGAAACCACAGCCAGACGCGGCGGGCTGAGCCGAATTCGCGGAAACGGGCGAATACGGCGCGTATTGCACCGACCACCGCTTCGTCGGGATGCAGTCTCACCTCGCCGTCGGCCTCGCCCCATACCAGCCCGGTTGGCAACCCGCGGCGCAATTCACCACGGGCTGCCTTGTTGCGAATGCCGCCATCCAGACGGGCGCGCAGGATGTGCAGTTCGGCTTCACTCATGGTGCCCTTCAAGCCGAGCAATAGCCGATCGTTAAAAAGCGCCGGGTTATATACGCCATCGGCATCGCCGATGAGCGTATCGGTCATGCTGCACAAATCGAGCAGACGGTACCAGTCGGAGTTGTTGCGCGCCAGACGCGAGACTTCGAGTCCGAGAATGATTCCGACGTGCCCCAGTGCTACCTCGGCGGTCATGCGCGCAAAGCCGCCACGATGTGCGACACTGGCGCCCGAGAGGCCCAGATCCTCGTCGACCACACTGACCTGCTGTTCGTGCCAGCCGAGGCTGAGCGCACGTTGAGCAAGCGCGTACTGGCGCTGTGTCGATTCGCGGTTGTGCTCAACCTGACTGGCGCTGGACTGGCGGATGTAGACGACCGCTGTACGCTGCAGATGGCTCGCGGCTATCTTGTGGGATGCATCACTCATCGTTGTGCTCCAGTTCGTTTGGACGACTTACGATCACGACCTTTGCGATCGCCTGCGCGAGCCGATCGATCATCGTTTCGCGTGTCGCTTCGTCGATTTGCTCCCATAGACTGTCGTCGTGCGGCAGGTCCTCGAAGGCCAGGTTCAGTTGCATCGTTGCTCTCCTGTTCCGTTTGGCGCAGTAAAGCGTCAATGATGACGCGAGCGTGGAGCAGGTCGGCGAGTGAACCCAGCACGTCGGATGCCGGGGCGGTCCCCGTCACATCGGCAATGAAATCGGTCCAGTCGACGGGAATCAGTCCGCGCGACTGGTCTGGAAGAAGCAGCAGGAGATGCGGTCGGCCAGCGCGTTGCCGTCGGCTGATGACCTGCAGGCGCAGGCCTTCGAATGGATGACCTGCTCGTGTGATGACGACCGATTCAGGAACGTCTTGGGATGGGGTAGTCTGTCGTGGTTTCCTTTGATCGGGTCAACCATGACATCCTGATGGACCGACTCGCGAGGCGGATCGCTGACAAGGCCGTGCTGCGGCTGATTCGGCGTTACCTGCAAGTCGGGATCATGGCAGATGGGGTGGTAATGGCGCGTGACGAAGGGACGCCGCAAGGCGGCCCGCTGTCTCCGCTGTTGGCTAACGTGTTGTTGGACGAAGTGGACCGGGCGCTGCAACAGCGCGGCCATCGCTTCGCCCGTTATGCCGACGACTGCAACGTGTACGTTCGCAGTCAGAAGGCGGGCGAACGAGTGTTGTGCTGGATGCGAAAGATGTATGAGAAGTTGCATCTCCGCGTGAACGAGAAGAAAACCGCAGTGGGTCCAGTGTTCGGACGGAAATTCCTCGGCTACTGCCTGCGGCGATGGTCAGGAGATACCGTCAAGGTTGCAGTGGCTCCAAAGGCGCTCGACACGTTCAAGCAGCGTATTCGGGTCATCACCAGACGTGTCGGCGGCCAAGGCATGGCCCAGATTGCGGAACAGATGCGGGCGTATCTGCCGGGCTGGAAGTCTTACTTCCGTTTGGCCCAAACCCCGCAGATATTCAAAAATCTGGACTCGTGGATACGCCACCGACTCCGGGCCATCCAACTCAAGCACTGGCGCACGGGAACGACGACCTACAGTCGCCTCCGCAGCCTCGGTGCTAACCATGAGTTGGCCGCACTCGTGGCGGGAGGCGCGGGGCACTGGTGGAGGCACAGCGAAGCTGGGCTGAACCGCATCCTCACGGTCGAATACTTTGACGCTCTCGGTTTCCCTCGACTCGCATGACCTCAACTTCTTGAACCGCCCGGTGCGGACCCGCATGCCGGGTGGTGTGGCAGGGGCACGGCCTAGCGCCGTCCCCTATGCCGATCAAACAAGACAGCGGGAACCACCCTTCCTGAACCATCGGCGCTTGGTACGCAGCCGCCGGCTGAACACAAATGCAAGAGTCCGCGCGAACTGATGAACGGTCAGGACCGTCCGCACCGACTCATGTTGCTCGGGTTCGACCCACTGCAGCCACATCGGACCTGACGCGGAGACGTTCACGATCTCCATTTAAATGGCATTGCTAACGAATCCGGTCTTAACAGGCAGGCGGCGCTCGCTCGTCCGTATCACCCAAATACGCCGATTCTGAACCACGCCTCCCGTGGACCCGCCTGACCGCGCTTGAAGCGTATTCCGCGCTATTTGACGTCGCCACTGCCCCACTGCCAAACCACGGCGGGGGTCCCGGCGCGCCGCCGGCAGCGAGCGCTGGGTCCAGCCAGTATTGGTCGCGGAGGTTGAGTTCGCCGAATGGAGCGCCGACGGTCTCGTGCGGCAGGCCTCCTTCAAAGGGTTGCGCTTCGACAAGTCGGCAAGCGGCATCACCCGCGAAGCCGTCAAGACATTAGCATCGAAACCTGCGCCAGACCCCAAGGTTAGTGAGACTCGACCGCGTCTCGCGAGACTGGAAGTGCGAAAACGATGAGATTGGCGTGGCTTGGGCGGCCGCTGCGTTGCGGTTGGCCCTCGGTGACACGGGCCGCCGACGAGGGGATAAGAATACTTAGCTGCGAGTCAGGAGCTTTAGGATCCGTTCGTCATGCTTCACATGGAGTGCTTCGACAATCCGCACGGCGTCAGCCGCCGGATGTGCTGGGTTCAGAAGGAAGTTGTGGGCGAAGGGAACGACCGCGCTTGGCACTTTCAGAACGGCGCCCGCTTCTGTCTGCAGCCACTCCGTGCCCGCGCCGCGTGTCCAGTCTGGATTTTGCCGCCAGTCTTCAGGGACATCGGCACCCGCGATCTCAGCAACTGGGACGTCATCGCCGACCTCGACACGCAACAATTGATAGCCGTCAGGCAGTTGGCCCACGCTGGCGATCTCCATGTGGACAAGAATCTCAAGGAGGGCCAGCGCGGGGTGTTCGGCCAGATAGACGATGGGCCGTTCCGCGTAGTGCCATCGTCCCGGAGCGCGGAGCCCACCGGTACCTCTCAGATCCGCGTAGTTGCTTATTCTCCAGAGGGCCATCAAGCGAAGTAACCTTCGTCTATCTGGACAAGCGCTTCCTCTACGAGACGTGCCCCGTGCTCCGTGCTGGCCATATCGAGTGCCGACTTTCCTCCAAAGCGCACCTGACCGTTCCTGAGCCAGACCATTGCTTTGTCCGGGTCCCCGAAGGTCGACGTGGCTTGAGCAAGAATTTTCGCGAGCCGAATCGCCTTGTCTGACTCGTCGGTCGATAGTCGCTCGTGATGCTGGCGCCGATGTGTCAGCGTGCGGCGGGGAATGATGAAAGAGAGTTCGTCCACCTTTAGCCCACGCTCCGACAGCCGGTCGATCACGGCAACGTCCACACGGGCGTTCGCTATCTCCGCGAGATCTGCACCGGACTGAACCCGGGCGTCGAGCAGTTGCTCGAGCATGTTGAACTCGGCCCGTCGCGGATCGGCCGCGCCAGTCGGTTTAAACGAAACGATTGTCATGGGACCTCCATCGGCAATATGCCCGTTCATTATAGGCGTTTTGCCGATTCGTTGGGCAATATCCCTCGCATCCTTCTGTCAAAGAATCCCCGTGATTTCTCTACAGATTACGACGGTAGGCCGTTTCAGGCCCGACAAGGCTTTGCGATCAGGCCTGATTTAAATATTCATGAAAGGCAGATGGTCGCTGTTTGTCTTTCTGGCGTCGAAGCGCGGCAGCACGCCGCTTCAAACTCGGCCGTGCACGCCGGAGAGCCTTCGATAGTACTGCGCCTGAGGTTCGGAATACTGCTCTCTCGGATCAATGAGCGATCCTATCAAAACCAGCTTTCTCGGTCATTTCCGCTATTTGCACCAGAGACGCGCCGGCCGCGAAGCGGTTTTTCATTAGTGTGTCATGGATCGGGTCGCGATTGCCGTCATCGGAAGTGCCCCAGAGGGACACCCAACGCTGGCCCCACAAGCGCGGCAGCTTGCGGTCTCGGCATGGTCGCCCTTATCGATAAACAATGTCCGGGGATTTCGATTCGAGACGTTCCTTGCAGAAATTCGCCTCGGGCTCCCGTAATGGCTCTGTCAGGTTGGTTGAGAGGCAGCGGTAGAATGTGGTGATGAAGAAGACAAAATCGCTTTATCACGGCCACTGCTTTCCTGCGGTCGTCATCAGCTGCGCGGTCCGCTGGTATTTCCGGTTCAGCCTGAGCCTGCCCGACATCGAGGAGTTGTTGCTTGAGCGTGGTGTCTCGTCACATACGAAACGATCCGTTGCTGGTGCGACAAGTTCGGCGCTGGATTTGCGCGATGCGCCAAAGCGGCGCGGCGCAAGCCGCGCAGCACATGGCATCTGGACGAGATGTTCGTGATGCTACGCGGCGAGCCGTATCTGTTGTGGCGAGCGGTCGACGAGCATGGTGCGGAACTCTCGACGTGCCGGTGCAAAAGCGGCGCGACAAGGCCGCGGCAAAGCGCTTCTTCCGGCGGGTGCTGCGTTCAAACCCGGTGCCGCGCAGGATCGTTACCGACCAGCTGCGCAGCTATCCCGCGGCAAAAGCTGATATTCCCGAGCTCACTCATGTAAAGCACGTTTTCGTCAAAGCGGCTGCAGTCGTAAACAACCGTGCGGAGAACAGTCACCAGCCTACCCGCAGGCGCGAACGCCAGATGTGTGGCTTTCGCGACGCGCGTCGCACGCAGGCGTTTCTCTCATGTTTCGGCCCTATTCGGCAGCACTTCGCGTTGCCCCGACATCAGATGAGCGCGGCATGTCACCGTGCCGCACTCAAAGAACGCTTCGCCACCTGGCATGGTTGGACTGTCACCACTGCATCCTGTAAAACCACCTGATAAGGATAACTACTCTTTATCCACGAAAGTAACCTACTCTCGTCAACTTGACAGAGCCCGCGGGCGGGATGTGACCCGACGCGGGTTGACGTAGGCCAGTTACACACAAAAAAGCCGCTATTGCAGTTGGCCGTACTAGATGCGTCGTGGAAGACGTCCCGCTGCTTACTGCAACAGAACCCCGGAATTCGCCGCCGCTCGCGCGCTGCAACGCGGCGAATTCGTGCAGGTGCTGGCCGACTGAGAACTGGAAGCGCAGGCATATCGGCTCGGTGTGGCTGCTCTATCTGGCGAACTGTTTCTTACCGCCAAAGCTACGCGTGCTGATCGACTACCTGGTCGAACAGCTGAACGTCGCGGACGCCACAAACACTAACGTGCCGCCTGCATGAACGCGCGCACTTTCGCTTCATCCACCGGGTTCCACCACACGCCGTCCACCTTCAACGAACTGGCGACGATCACACCGTCGACAATCGACAGAATCTCCGCCACGTTGCGCTCCGTGCAGCCGCTGCCTACGAGCAAGGGCAAGATCGTCGCCGCTCGAATCTGCCGTAGATAGTCGGGGCTCGCAGCGTCGCCGGTGCGTTGCCCGGTGGCGATGATCGCGTCGGCATCGAAGAATTCCACGTCGCGCACCAGCTCCTCCAGCGCGCGGTCCGCCACGATGGCGTGCGCGCCGTGCTTGACGTGCGCATCCGCGAACACGCTGATGCCGCCCGCGCGTAGACGCGCGCGATACCGCAGAGCGTGGGCCGCCGCGCCCTCGATCAGCCCTTCGTTGGCGACATACGCGTTGGCCCACTGATTGACGCGTACGAACGCCGCCGAACTTGCCGCCGCGATGGCGAGGGCCGGAATGGCCGCATTCGCCAGCACGTTGATGCCAATCGGCAAGCCGGTTTCGCGCGCGATGCGATCCGCCGTCACCGCCATGAACGCCGAGGTCTCGTGACCAATATCGTCGGGCTTCGAGAAGGGCACATCGCCATGATTTTCGATGATCAGGCCATCGACGCCGCCGCTCGCATACGCAAGCGCATCGGCAAGTGCCGCGGCGTATAGCGCTTCGCTTGCGGCGCCTTGATAGCGCGGCGAGCCGGGAAACGCAGGGCAGTGGATCACGCCGATCACCACGCCGCGTGCGCGGCTAAAAATCCGCTCGACGCAATCGAGACGCCCGCGGCCAACACCAGAAGAAGTTTCCATATCGATTCAACGTGCCTGAGAAGAAGGGGCTTGAGGGACGGCCGCATGCAGTAAATCGCGCATGGCGGCGCGGTCGGGAAAGCTGGCTTGCGCACCGGGCCGGGCAACGCTGTACGCGGCCACCGCCTGTGCCCAGCGCAACGCGTGCGGCATGGGCAGACGCTGGGCGAGTGCGGCGAGCAGTGTGCCGCAGAAGGCATCGCCGGCACCGACTGTGTCGACGGCCTCGGCGTGCACCGCATCGAGATGCCGGGTGCCGTGATCATCGCACCAGAGTACGCCCTCTGAGCCGAGCGTCACGCAGACATCGCGCGCGCCGGCTCTTTGCAGCGCGACGGCGGTAAGCGATGCATCTTCCTGCGCCGTCAGCGTAGCGGCTTCGACGCGATTGACCACGAGCACATCCACGTCGGCCAGCAAGGGCAGGCAATCGAAGCGAACGGGTCCTGGATTGAGCAGTGTGCGGCAGGCGCCGAGCCGTGCCGTGCGCAACACCTCGGCGGTGACCTCGGCGCTCAGGTTACCTTGCAGCGCGATCCAGTCGCCGGCGTGGGTGGCATCGAGCAACGCACGCCGCTCCGGGCGATACGACGTCGCAGCCTGATTGCGTGTGACGATGGTGTTCTCGCCCGCTGCGTCGACGGTGACGATAGAAAGATCCGTGGGACAGGGCAGGCGCAGCATATGGCGCGTGTCGACCCCTTCGGCGTTCAACTGCGTAATCAGCCGGTCGCCGTCCGCGTCTTCGCCCACGGCGGCAAACAGCAGCGTCGGTGCGCCCGCGCGTGCGGCGGCCACCGCCTGGTTTGCGCCCTTGCCGCCGAAGTCGGATGTGCTGTCGAGCGCGAGGGTAGTTTCACCCGGCGACGGCAGATGCGCGACGCGCAGGTTGAGATCAATAGCCGCGTTTCCGACCACACAAATGCGCGGCGTCGGACTGATGGCGGTGCTCATTGCGCGACCCAGTCGATCAGGATGTCGCGGTAGAGATCGACCGCTTCGAGCAGACGATCCACGCGGCAATACTCGTCGGTCTTGTGCGCCATCTCCGGTTCGCCGGGACCGAGAATGATGGTAGGCGGATGACCGGTAGCCGGCGACAGCACGGCGGCGTCGGTGAAAAACTGCACCGTGCACGGTGCTTGCGATGCGCCGTCTGTGCCGCGGCGTGCACGTGCAAGTCCGCTCACACGTGCAATCCAAGAATCTTCGGGATCCGAATAAACGGGCGGCAAGTCGATGATCGGTGAAAGCTCGATGTCGGCGAGATGGTCGTGCAGTCGATCCACGACGCACGCGTGCCGGATGCCCGGCACGGTGCGCATGTCGACGGAAAACTCGGCGCGGTCGGGCACCGAGTTGATGTTCAAACCGCCCTGAATCGTGCCTACGTTCAGCGTGGGCGCGCCCATCACCGGATGCGCCGCGCCGACCTCGAACTGCTGGATCTTGCGCAGCGCCTCCGCCACCTTGTAGATGGCATTGACGCCTTCCTGCGGCATCGCGCCATGCGCGGTCACGCCGCGCGCCGTGCCGCGCAACCACAGCGCGCCTTTGTGTCCGACCACGACCCGATTGCTGGTCGGCTCGCCGACGATCAACGCCCCCAGCGGTTCCAGCATGCCAGGTTCAGCACGCGTCAACGCGTGTGCGCCGTCGCAACCGGTTTCCTCTCCGCCGGTGAGGATCAGTTGCAGTCCGTGGGACGCGCGCAACGTATCGATCATCGGCAGGCACGCGACGATGAACGCCGCGATGCCTGCTTTCATGTCGCTCGACCCGCGCCCATAGAGACGGCCGTCGGCAACTTCGCCGCCGTGCGCGTCATGCGTCCATTCGACGGTGCCAAGCGGCACCGTGTCGAGATGGCCGGTGAAGCCGAGCGGCTTACCGCCCTGGGCGCCAGCAAGTTTCGCCACCAGATTGAAGCGACGCTCGCCGAAGCGCTGCAGCTTCACGTCGAAACCCGCGGCGCTCAGAATCTGGGCGAGATAACGCGCGCTCCATTCTTCGTCGCCGGGCGGGTTGATCGTGTCGGAGGCGACCAGCTTGCGGGTCAGTTCGATCGGGTCAGGTGCGAGCATGGTGTCCACGGTGTGTCCAGAGAACTTACTTCGCGGCTGACGTGAGCCAGTCGAGGCAATTCAGCCACAACTTCGCACTGCCGTCCCAGTCCGAGAATTCCGGCGGCAACCAGTGATGCGACATGTCGCTCGTCCACGCCAGCGTGCGACCCTGACCATACTCACCGGCAACCAATAGCGGATGTCCGGTCTCAGGCACAGTGGCAATGACCGTTGCACCCGGCTTCACCTGCACTTCGTTGTACCCCAGCAGATGCGGCCACGTAGTACCGAGTCCCGCGACGAGCGGATGCTCAGCGATCACCTGCGGCGTAAATCCTTCCGGCACTTCGCAGCGGTCGTCGTAAGGGAGGCACGTCACCGGCAGCACCTCTTCGACGGGCGTGCCGCGAAACCGCGCGCTGCCTGCAATGCCCTGAAAGCTCAGATAACCGCCAACCATCATCAGTCCGCGTCCGGCCTTCACATATTCGCGCAGCAGCTTCAAACGATTCGGCGTGCGCTGGCTCTTGGCCCACGTATCCGGGTGCAGCAGCAATGTATTCGCGCCAATGTCGGACAGGATGATGGCGTCGTACTTGAGCAGGCCTTCGAGCGTAGTCGGAAAGTCCTCCTGCGCTTCATGACTCGGCATATGTGTGATCGCATAGCGGCTGTCTTTCAGCGCGTCGAGAAACAGCCTGGCGCCGTTGTGATAGGTCACCGTCGGAAACTGGTCAAAGCCTTTGATGTGCGTCGACGTGCTGGTCCAGCTTTCCCCCGCGAGCAATACCGACTTGGCTGATTGGGCGGATTGGGTCATGCGAAATCTCCTGTTTGGCGCGCGGACCGCCGTGTCGGCGGCGGCCCTCGCAGCGTTAAACCGGTTTACCGAATCTGTTTGCGTTAGCGTGTGTTTGGCATCCAGTGAGCGCAGCGCCCTTCAGCGTTGCCGCGCAAACACCCTTGCCGGATTGGCGATCATCATGGTTTCGATCTGCGTGTCCGTCACACCGTGGCGCCGCAACCGCGGCACGAAATGTTTGAGGATGTAGCCGTATCCAAAGCCGCCGTAACGGGTCAGCATGGTCTTGAGAAATACATCTTGGGACATCAGCACGCGGTCGATAAAGCCTGCGTCGATCAGCGCCTTGATTGCGCGCGCATTCTCTTCATCCGAAGGTGATTGCGCGGCTTCGTCGGCGTAGAAATAGTCCATGCCGATCATGTCGTATTCGAGCCACGCGCCGCGCCGCGCGACCGTGTGCTGATATTCCGTGTCCATGTGGCTCGGATTCATGTGGCACAGAATGGTGTGATTCAGATCCGCGCCTTCTGTTTCGACGATATCCAGCACGCGGTGGCCGTGACGTACCCAGCCAGGCAGATGCACCGACAAGGGCACGCGCGTCGCCGCGCTCGCGCGCGCGGCTGCCCGCAGTGACTTCTCTTCATTGGCCGTGAACGCCGCTGACACGCCAATCTCGCCGATCAATCCTGCTATAACCGCAGGCCTTCTGTCTGAGCCGCCCACTTCGAAAATCAGTTGCTCGGCCAGATCGTCGATGGATCGTTCGCTGACGTAGCGCGGGTGCGTCGGCTCCAGATAGAAGCCCGTCGACATCACGATGTTCAACCCCGTGCGCCGTGCGATGACCTGCAGCGCGGCGGGATCGCGGCCAATGCCGAGATTGGTCGGGTCCACCACCGTTTCGCCGCCCAGCTCGCGAAAGCGCATCAACTCTTCAATTGCGGTTTCGACGTCGAACAACTGGCAGTTGTCGCGGTTCATCAACGGATTCATGCGCAGCGCGCCGAGAATGCCGATATGCACTTTCTGCTCGCCAATGTCACGGTCGCCGCAACATGACGGCGGCACCCACTTGCCGGACGCGTCGAGCAGGAT
Source organism: Paraburkholderia sp. EB58 (assembly GCF_050436665.1). NCBI lineage: Bacteria > Pseudomonadati > Pseudomonadota > Betaproteobacteria > Burkholderiales > Burkholderiaceae > Paraburkholderia > Paraburkholderia sp. EB58. The sequence continues at coordinate 12,010 of NZ_JBNDMQ010000060.1, forward strand.
GTGTTCGTGCATCAGCGTCACGCCCATTTTCTCGACGGGCAGGGGACCTAGCACGGTCATTACATGGCCGCTGTCCACGCCCACCGGCAGCGGCGAAACATGACGAAAGATCGACGTCATTGCTTAACCCTTTTTGCCGCGCCGCTGCGAGAAAATCCGCGTGTTCATCCAGATGGCGAGCAGCATGATGGCGCCCTGGATGATCTGCGTATAGAACGGCGATACGTGGATCAGAATCAGCCCGTTGCCGAGCACGGCAATCGTCAGTGCGCCAAGCAGCGTGCCGAGGATGGTGCCGCGTCCGCCGAACAGGTTCGTGCTGCCGAGCACCACGGCGGCGATCACCGCCAGTTCAAAACCGACGCCCTGATTCGACGAACCGCTGCCAAGCCGCGCAGTCGTGATGAGCCCGGCGAGACCTGCTGCCGCGCCGCTCAGAATGTAGACCTTCAAGGTGACGATGCGAACGTTGACGCCTGCGCGGCGCACGCCTTCCGCATTCGTGCCGATGCCGACCACGTAGCGCCCGAACCGCATATGGCGCAGCGTGAACCAGCCGGCGAAAAGGATCACGACGGAGATGATGGCGGGCATCGGCACGCCGAGAATATGACCGCGTCCGAGTTGCACGAACCAGCCGTCGTTTTCGATAGGCACCGAATAGCCCTGCGTGATCAGCAGCGCGAGACCGCGCACGACAGACAGCGTGCCAAGCGTCACGATGAACGCGGGCATGCCGGCCCATGCAATGAAGTAACCGTTGATCGCGCCAATCAACGCGCCGAGCAGCAGGCCGCCAATCAGCACGACGCCGTCCGACATGCCCGCATGCAGCGCAATGGCCGCGAGCGCGCCGACCAGCGCCAGCGTCGAGCCGATTGAAAGATCGATGCCGCCGGTGGTGATCACCAGCGTCATGGCGGCGGCGACGATCAGCAGCGGCGCGCTCTGGCGCAGCACGTTCAGCAGGTTGCCGGTGGTGAGGAAGGTGTCGGTGGCGAAGCCGAAAGCCAACGCGCAGCAGACGAAAAACACCGCGATGCTGGCCACGCCCGCATTGCCGCCCAACAGATGTTGCAGCGAGCGGCGCCGCGCCTTCTGGTCCGTTTCCTTGTGCATGGCAATTTCCACGATCAATCCTCCGCGAGCGCGCGCGCCGAGCGCGCCTTGAATTTACGTCCAACGATCAGATCCACGATCTCTTCCAGATTCGTTTCGCCAATCTTGCGGTCCGCGACGTTCTGTCCTTCGTACATCACGCTGATGCGGTCGCAGACCAGAAACAGATCCTGCAAGCGATGGCTGATCAGGATGACACTCACGCCGCGCTGGCTGATCGTATGCACCAGTTCGAGCACCGCTTCGACTTCCGCGACCGCGAGCGCGGCAGTCGGTTCGTCCATGATCAGCACCTTCGGATCGAACGAGACCGCGCGCGAAATCGCAATGGCCTGGCGCTGGCCGCCCGACAGGTTTTCGACATCGAGATGCGTGTTCGGAATGCGGATGCCGAGGCCGTCGAGCATTTCGCGGGCGTCGTGATGCATCTTCTTGTGATCGAGCACGGGGATGCCGAGCACGCGCCGCAGGGGTTCGCGGCCGAAGAACAGGTTGCCGGCCACATCCACCGTATCGCACAAGGACAGGTCCTGATAGACCATTTCGATGTGATGCGCACGGGCATCGCCGGGGTCCGTGAAATTCACCGGCTTGCCGTCGATCTCGATGCGGCCGCTGTCGGGAATCACCGCGCCCGCCAGCACCTTCGATACCGTGGATTTTCCCGCGCCGTTATCGCCGACGAGGCCCAGCACTTCGCCGGGCGCCACTTCCAGATTCACGCCGCGCAAGGACTGCACCGCGCCGTAACTCTTGATGATGTTCTCCATGCGTACGCGTGGAGGGATGGCAACGCTATTCATCTGCATGTCCTCGTGCGGCAAATCTGCTGCTCAGTTGACCCTGCCTTGAATCCTGCTCGAAATTGCCGGAGCCTACTTGAAGATAGCCCGGTATTTATCCACGTTCGCCTTCGTCACGATGGTAACCGGCACCGAGATATTCTTTTCGACCGGCTGTTTGGCGATCAGTTTGAGCGCCGCGCTGACGGCCGCCTTGCCTTCGCCTTCCGGATCCTGCTGCACGACGGCCGTGACGAAGCCCGCGTCGATTCCCTTGATGGCCTGCGCGCTCAGATCCCAGCCGACAACCTTCAGATGATCCGTTGAACCTTGCGACAAAGCCGCCGCGACGAGGCCGATCAATGCGGGTTCGCCGGTCGCATAAACGATCTGCAGATTCGGATTGCCCGAGATCAGGTTTTCAGCTGCAGTTTGCGCCTGATCCTGGACGTTTTGGCCATCGACGGTAGAGACGATTTTCGCGCCCGGTGCCGTTGCGACACCTTCCTTGAAGCCGTCGAGCCGCACGTTCTGGATGAACGAGTTCAACGCGCCCACCACGCCAATCTGCGCCTTGCCGCCCAGATTCTTGTTGATGTAGTTGGCCGTGTACTTGCCGATATCCACGCCGACTTTCTTGTTGTCCACGCCCACCTGGACCGAGTTGTCGCCGTTCACGATGGCGTCGATGGTGACGACCGGAATGCCGGCTTTTTTCGCTTCGGTGATGGCCGGCTTGATGCCGTTCACGTCGATCGCGACCACCAGAATCGCATCCACCTTTTGCTGGATGTAGGTTTCGATCGCGTTGTTCTGTGCGTTCGGGTCGTTGTTCGAGTTATAGATCTCAAGATTGACGCCGGCGGCTTTCGCGGCCGTCTGCGCGCCCTGATCCATCTGCGTAAAGAAGAGCGCTTCCTGATTGATCTGCACGAGCGCGATCTTCTTCTTGTCAGCGGCAAACGCGCTGCCGCTGGCGCCGATGATGGAGAGCGCGAGGAGGGTGACGGCGAGCCGGCGCATGGGATGTGCTGCGTTCATCGAAGTCCCTTTTTCTGAGTGAACGGCGCGGCACGCCAGAAGGTGCCGCGCCGGGAGTGGAAAAGACTTTCAAAGGACGCAACCGACATTGCGCCCGCCTCTTTGTAAACCGGTTTATTAAAGTTAAGTGGCGAGTATTGGGATGTCAACCGTTTCAATAAAGACCAGGGTAAGTACGGGGGTTGGGTTACGCAAACTTAGGGCTTTCGCGGCGGGGCGACGGAGGCCCGCTCGATCAGCCGCACCGGCAGTCGATGCACCGGCTTGCCCGGCGCGGCAGCGGGGGCCAGCGCGGCGGCTGCGCCTACGGAATCATCGTTGTCGGCGGCGAGCATGGCCAGCAGAATGGCGACGCCCGCGCGGCCGATTTCGCGGGCGGACTGCCGCAACGTGGTGATGGGCGGCATCAGCAGGCTGGCGAACTCCATGTCGTCGAAGCCGACAATCGACAGGTCGCGCGGCACGTCCAGACCCCGGTCGCGCAGCGTTTCCAGCATGCCGACCGCGAGATAGTCGCTGCCCGCGAACACAGCAGTAGGCGGAGTCTCACGCGCAATCAGTTCGGCTGCGGCTACGTGACCGAAGCGGCGGTCATACGCGCCGAACAGGACGAGCGACGCGTCGAAGGGCAGGCCGGCTTCGTCGAGCGCGCGTCGATAACCTTCGAGACGCTCGCGCACGGTGAAAAGCGCTTCCGGCCCAGTGACATGTGCGATGCGTTTGTGACCAGCGTCGATCAGATGCTTCGTGGCGAGATAACCGCCTTCGACGTTGTCGACGAAGACCTTGGGCACATCGACGCCCGGCACATCCTCGTCGATCAGCACGATGTTGCTGCGCTCGCCGATCAGCTTCTTCAGCGAGCCGTCGTCCGGGCGGTTGGTCGCGAAGATCAGGCCGTCGAGATGCTGGGTGTCGAGCCAGCTCAGATAGAGCGCTTCGCGTTCCAGCCGGTTGCGCGTGATGCACAGCGACAGTCCGAAGCCGCCTTCAGAGGCGGCTTCTTCGACCGCGTCAGCGAGTTCGCCGAAGAACGGGTTGGCGACATCCGGCATCGCTAGGCCAATGGTCTCGCTGCTGCCGATGCTCAGACGTCGCGCAAGACTGTTCTGCCGGTAATTGAGGGCGACCACGGCGTCGTCGACGCGCTTTTTCGTCTCGGTGGGCAGCGTAAGCGTGCCGTTGAGGTAACGCGAGACCGTCGCTTTGGACACGTTGGCCAATTCGGCGACATCGCGGATCGTGGAGACTTTGGCCAAGTGAGGTTCCCGAATTATTTGCGGCTAGTTTCTTTTGGCTAGTGTACCGTGCGTCGAAAGAAACGGCTTTGACGACAGCACGCGTCTCCTTACGGGATGGCTACGTTTGCGCGTCCGGCTCCTCGTTTTTATTTCAAGCTGACTCCAACATCGAATTTCGCTGGACTACGCCACAGCCCGCTATGGCAGGTTTATCAAGGGTTTAGACGGGTTCGAAGGCAAGAGCTATCGGCTCAAGGAGGCCGCTGCCCGCATCACCGTCAGTACCACCGCCCACTCATAATCCAACGCTTCCTGCCTGGGGGAGTTTGACTGGCCACAGGTGGGAGAATTTGAAGTTCGCAAGTGGCTTTCCCGAAGCGTCCTTGACCTTCGTCTGTCACTGTGAGCGGATTTCGGTCACGACAGAGTCAGACAATGAAATGTAGTCCAGGGCCTCCGCAGCCTGACCGCCGTCTTTGAATGCCCAATCGAAAAATTTCAAGATCTCCGTACCATCGTCTGGCCTGTCCTGCGTGGTATGCAACAACACGAAAGTCGCGCCGACGACCGGCCACGAGGATGGCGGCCAAGTATTTACGAAGGACGTGCAGGAAGGACAAACGGTTATGGAAATTTTGCGATCCATAGTTCTGTAACAGGAAAGGATAAAATGAGCCGTATTTCGCTGGACGCAGTGGCGCAGGCAATGAGAGTCATACGGGCGCTGAACCTCAAGCAGAAGGAAGGCTTGATCGATGAGATATTTCTTGCACAGCCCCATATGCTCGGCTCGGTTCTCGTCCTGCAGAAGTTCGGTGTCTCCAGCGAGAAAATGGAGTTTGCCATCGACCTTCTCATTCTGTGCTTTCAGGCGATGAAAGAATCGGGCTTGTCATGGCCTTTGATCGAGTGCGCGTCAAACCCGTCCCTTCAGAGGCTGTCGCAAAAGCCCTCGGGTCCATACAATACTGCCTGGAACGAAACGGCAGGAAACCACGATGAGCACGGCGCGCAAAGTACCTTCGCCCGATGATGCGCAGTTCAGATTGTTTGATGGTGTGCCACAGGACCTGGACGCGCCGTTGCTACGCACGGCAGTCAACAGCGGTCGTCGCTTCGTGACCGGAGATGCGCACGCTATTTTTCTGGGGACGACGCGGCTGGGAACGTACCTGAAGCAATCTGGCCAGCACGCACCATTTACCGTCGCACGTTTGCTCGGCGAGCAAGACTGGTTGCCGTTCGAACAGCGCTACGCTGCCACTGGGCGTGCTCCCTATGCGCCGCCCTTGATGATGGGCCTGATCCTGTACCTGGATCGTCAGGCTGTACCTGCCGTTTCGGAAGGAGTACCGCGAAATGCCGGAGCGGGATTTCATCGGGGTGCCCATCGCTACGACCAACGATGTCCGGCTGCGCGCCGACCGTGGAAATCATGCTGCACCCTGTGCGGATTCCAATGGCTAAGACGTTGTTCAGAAGCCGCGCCCTGGCGGGCATGCTCTGGAGGCCGTTTCCGGAAGAGCCGCTGTCGCCTGCGTGCCGTCATCCGGCTACACTGGCCATTCCGTCACGCGATCACAGGCAAACCATGGGCACCAAACGTACGATCGGGTTCCAGCAGCGGGAAGGTGAGATGCCTGGCTGGAAGGTTTATACCGAACTGTTCGAGCCAGAGGACGTCGTTTATCTGGAGCTCGAGGGCGTGCAGGCCAATGTCACGATGTTCGCGGACATGGAGGCCGACGGTGGCACGGTGACACTGCGTCTGCCTGCCGCCACCGCGCGGCAGCTGGGCCTTGTGCCGCCCGACTGGTCTCATGATGAGACGTCAGGCAGCCGGTAGCGGACGTCGTCGTAGTCTCCGATGAAGTCGCCCAGCAGGGCAGCCAGCGCGCACGCCTCCGGTCGCCACAGGCGGCCACGTGCTCTTTCTCGACTTCGACGGCGTGCTGCATCCGGAAGACGTGCGCCGGCGCGCGGGCAACGGTCCGTACATTGCCAGTCCCTCCGGCCACGTTCTTTTCGAGCATGCTCCGCTGCTTGCCGCTGTGTTGCGGCCGTATCCGGACATCCGCATTGTGTTGTTCACATCATGGGTGCGCTGGTACAGGAGCGTTCATCGCGTGGCGCGCAAGTTGCCGCCCGAGCTCAAGGCCCGGGTGATCGGAGCAACGTATCACCAGGCCATGGACGAGGAGTCGTTCCGGCAGGCGCCGAGAGGCATGCAGATATGGGCAGACGTGTTGCGCAGGAAACCCGCCGGCTGGCTGGCACTGGATGACGATTACCTTCACTGGCCGACGTGGTGCCGCGAGCAGCTGGTCCGGACCGACGAAGTGCTCGGGATAAGTGCACCACAGGTGCTCGATGAGCTGAAAGCGAAGCTGTTACTGCTACACGAGATGCAGGTCCAGTGACGGGGAATCATTGCGGCGACACTGCAGCCAGAAACGCCACGACCCGTACATATCCGATCGACGGGTCGCCTGTTCGCGCCGAGCCCCTCCGGGCGACGCCAGTCTAGCGCGAGTTCGCTTGCCCCGAATTGTCAACGTGAGCCATCGCGGCCAGCTTTCTCGTGAATGCGTCGAGCACGGGGGGAGAGCCGAGTCCGAGCACTTCGTCGGTCCGGACCAGCTGCTCGCGGCACCACGTCGGCCAGTTACTGTCGTCGTCATCGATAGCCAGCCAGGCATCCGGTGAGCGGCGCTGGACGTCAGCCCAGACCTGCATCCCACGCGACATCTGCAGGAAGCCATCCACGCTCATTTGACGATGATAGGTCGCGCCAATGACACGTAGCCGCAATTCCGGCGGTAGACATTTGGTGGCCCTGCTCACGCTGTCGTACACCCGCACCCAGCTGGTCGACAGCACGATGCGCACTTCCGGATAAGGTCGAAGCAGATCGGCGACCAGATCCGCGTGTTCAAACAGCGTGTGTCCCGGGGGCGACGCGACGTAGGGCCGCCGCTTCCTGTCACGCCTGACGTCCTCGGGATGAAGTACACCGTCAAAATCAGGTACAACACCCGACCTCCCGTGCGTCTTGGCGAAGGTACGTGGGACAGAACCGCAGATACATCAAACGTGGTGGTCGGATTCATCGATCGTGGGATGCTAAAGCGGGGATCGGCGCCTGTATTCCGAAGTTGCCGGGGTAGCGACCAGGCTAGTTACCGGACCGAATCACTTCAGGCCAAGGCCGTACCATGCGCCGCGCCCACTGCCATGCGGTTCCAGATGTTCCCGTTCGACCAGTTCGCGAAAGTGCTGCTTCAAGGTGTTGCGACTGCTACCGGTCAGTCTGATGGCCTCGGCCATGGTAATACGCCCGTGCTCGCGGGCAAACTCAACGATCTGCAACGACAGTTCGGGCAGAGATGCCAGCACGATTTTCTCGCGCTCGACTTTCTTCTCGAGCCGGCGCACCTGTTCGGCAAGTGAGCGAAGGAAAAACATCAGCCATGGCTGCCAGTTGGGCGCCTCGCTGCGGATGGTTCCCTGCGTCTGGCGTAACGCCAGATAGTAGCCTTCCTTGTTCGCCTCGATGACGCTTTCCAGCGAGCTATACGGCACATAGGCGTATCCGGCCTGCAGCAGCAAGGTCGTCAACACGCGACTGAGGCGGCCGTTCCCATCCTGGAATGGATGGATCTCCAGAAATACGACCACAAAAATGGAAACGACCAGCAGCGGATGCAGGCGCGCCTTTGCGCGCCCATCGCTGACCCACGACACCAGATCGGTCATCAGGCGCGGCGTGTCGAAAGGGGAGGCCGTTTCAAAGACGATGCCGATCTGTCTGCCATTTTCGTCAAAAGCGGCCACACTATTGCTATTGTTCTTGTAGAGGCCCCGGTGCCGTTCGTCCTTCAGACTGTGCTGGAGCAGGATCTGACGCAGCTGCTTGATGTGATTTTCGTTGAAAGGGATGTCCTGCCACGAACTGAACATCAGGTCCATGACCTCGGCGTAGCCGGCCACTTCCTGCTCATCCCTTGTCTCGAACTTCTGGATGGCCAGATTCGACAGCAGTTGCTCGACTTCCCGGTCAGTGAGCTTGCTGCCCTCGATGCGGGTCGACGAGCCGATGCTGTCGATGGTGGCCACCCGCCGCAGCGACGACAGCCGGTCCGGAGCAAGGGTGCCCAGGGCACGCCATGCGCCTTTGAATTCGTCGATCCGGGCTATCAGGCCCAGTATCTCTAGTGTGATCTGTAGGGTGTCAGTTTTGAACATCAACCAATACGCCCATTTACACCCATTTAGTCCGGGTCGGAATGGGTGTAAATGGGGGAGAGAATGGATCGACCGCATGGTCTCCCGCCTTGGCGGCTCGCGCCCACGGCTTCCGCTTCCGAATCAGGACTACGGCTATAGGGGTAAAGCGCGCGGTTCCCCGGCCCGCGCAGATCTGTTCCACCTGCAGCATGGCCGGTTTCGAATGGCACTGGCAACCGGGGTAGACGCTCAGGCTGTTCAACGGCCGCCACTTTGACCGCGAAGTCATCGTCGTGTGTGTGCGTTGGTATCTGCGTTACAAGCTCAGCCTTAGAGACCTCGTTGAAATAATGGCCGAGCGGGGGCTGTCGTTGGCGCACATTACGATCACGCGCTGGGTCAAACGCTTCGCGCCTGAGTTGGTCAAGCGCTGGGACCGGTTTGCGAAATCCGCCGGTCGTTCATGGAGAGTCGACGAGACGTATGTGAAAGTCCGTGGCAAATGGGTCTATCTTTACCGTGCAGTTGACCACGCAGGAAAGACGGTCGACTTCCGGCTCAGCGCCAGGCGCGATGTCGCTGCGGCCAAGGCTTTCTTCGCGAAAGCGATCAGGAGTCAACGGCTCGCTCCAAAGACAATCACGCTGGACGGTTACGCTGCCTCTCACCACGCGGTGCACGAAATGAAGGCGAACCAGTTTTTTGCCCGCGGACACGAGGTTGCGATCGTCGAAGTACTTGAACAATTTGATCGAGCAGGATCATCGGAACATCAAGTCCAGGGTCAATGCAATGCTCGGCTTCAAACGCTTCAGGAATGCGGCCATTACGATATCGGGCGTCGAGTTGATGCATCGCATTCGCAAAGATCAGTTCAACCTCGCACGGTTGCGCATCAAAGATGCCACTGCGCCCGCTATTTGGAAGGCAGTCCGTCCCGCACGATGACGCAATCGTGAATACGCCGTTTTTCGCTCGCGCCATAATTTGCACCACAGCCCGGCGCGGCAGGTACGGCCGAGCTCGCGTTCACGCTGACGGAAATCGAGCTGCTGGAACGCGTCGTCCAGGACTCGTCTCGTAACGCACAGGCGCCGCCGCACCTACGCGACGTAATCAAGCTCGCCCGGCATCCGAGAACGTATCGGCAATCAGATTGCGCAGCCATTGATTGCCCGGTTCCTTGTGCACTTTCGCATGCCAGAAGATGTTGATGCCGATCCTTGGCAATTCAACCGGATGCTTGACGTACGCGAGCTTGAATGGCGCCAGACACTCCATTGCGTAACGTTCCGGAACCGTTGCGATCATATCCGTATTCGAAAGGATGTGCCCGACGGCGACGAAATGTGGCACGGTAAGCCGAACGTTTCTGCGAATGCCTTTTCGCTCGATCATGTCGTCCACTTTCGCATGTCCTGTTCCCGGGGAAACGACAACGATGTGGTCGGCTTCAGTGAACTGCTTGAGCGAAATCTTTTTCCCTTGAAGCGGATGACCCTGGCGAAACATGCATACATAAGCCTGCTGGAACAGGCTGCGCTGCAAGAATCCCGCCTTCAGTTGTGGCAGCAAACCCATTGCAAGATCGACCTGTCCTGCTTGCATCGCGTCCCTTAGATCCACCGCCGTGTTGCGCAGCGTGCTCACAGAAACATGGGGTGCAACGCGCGCCAGCCTGTCCATTAGCTTAGGCAAAAAATAGATTTCCCCAACATCGGCCATGCCAATGGTGAATCTTCTTGTGCTCGTGGCGGGGGAAAACTCGGCTTGCTGGTTCAACGAGCTTCGAATCGTGTTTAACGCGAAGCGGATTGGCTCTGCAAGCTGACTCGCGTAGAGAGTCGGCTCCATGCCCTTCGATGTGCGAATGAAAAGATCATCCTGAAGAAGTTTGCGCAACCGGCTGAGCGCGTTGCTCACTGACGGTTGCGTCAAACCAAGCTTATCGGCCACCCTGGCTACACGACGCTCGATGAGCAGTTCGTTGAAAACGACCAGCAGGTTCAGGTCAATGTCATTCAGTTCCAAAATCTCATTCATAAGGTAAATGTTGATTATTCACGATATCGCATTTACCAATGTTAGAGCAGTTCATAGAATTCATCCATGAAAGATTTCAGAGTAGAGCAAATCTCATGGAGCTAGTTGTCCGTCCGCTCAATCGCACGCTGTATGTACCTCCGGGCGCCAATCTGCTGGAGGTGCTGCGCGAGCATAACGTGCCGATTTCGTATAGCTGCACGGCTGGCCGATGTGGCACTTGCCGCTGTAAGGTCACCCGCGGCCACCTTCTCGAGTCGGGCTCGGAGACTCAGACAATCCGCGTAAACGAGGGCCAGTTTGCGCTGGCCTGCATGAGCGTATTGACGGAAAGCTGCGAGATCGAGGTACCCGAGCCCGACGAAGTCGTCATTCATCCGGCGAGGGTGCTGAAGGCCACGGTCGTGGCACTCGAGGACATGACGCACGACATCAAGCGGATCGTGCTTCGACCGGCCAAGCCGTTGTCGTTCTCGCCGGGGCAATACGCGCAAGTCCAGTTCACCCCGAACCACATCCGGCCGTACTCGATGGCAGGTCTTGCGTTAGACGAAGAAATGGAGTTCCACGTTCGTCTGGTCCCTGGTGGCCGGGTATCGAGCTATATCAGCGCTGAGCTCGCCGTCGGTCATTCGGTGCGCGTGAGCGGGCCGCTCGGCACGGCATATCTACGCGAAAAACACAGCGGGCCGATGCTATGCGTCGCGGGCGGGACGGGTCTCGCACCCATCCTGTCAATCGTTCGCGGCGCCGTGCGGGCCGGCATGGCCAATCCCATCCATCTGTACTTCGGTGTGAGGTCCCCACGTGATGTCTACGGGGGGAACTGGCTGGAAGAGCTTGCGCGCGAGCATCCCAACCTCTCGGTTCAGGTGGTATCGACCTCGGATACGACTGGGCAGTCCATGCGTACTGGCCTGGTAACCGATGCGATATCCAGCGACTGGGGCGACAGCCTGAAAGGCTTTCGCGCCTACCTTTGCGGCTCGCCTCCGATGGTGGAGGCGGCCTCATCTCTTCTTAAACAGCGTGGAATACCGCCCGAGCATATCTACGCCGACGCCTTCTACTCGAGCGGCCCGTAAATCGGAGACAACTACTATGCAAAGTCACACCATTGAACCAGAGCAAGCGCAGGCAAGGCGCGAGTACTACGACCGCATCAGTCAACAGAACCTTACTCCGTTGTGGGAAGTGCTCGGCAAGCTGGTCACGCCGACCCCGGCCTCTCACGCCGTAGCGGCCCTGTGGCGCTACGCGGAGATTCGCGAACCGCTCATGGAAGCAGGCCACCTCATCAGCGCAACCGAGGCTGAACGCCGCGTGCTGGTTCTGGAGAACCCGGCGCTGCGCGGGCGTTCCGCCATCACGCAGACCTTGTATGCGGGCCTGCAAATGATCTTGCCCGGCGAGATGGCGGCTGCCCATCGCCACACGCAGTCGGCGCTGAGGCTTCTGCTTGAGGGCGATGCCGCCTATACGGCGGTCGATGGGGAGCGTACGACGATGCGCCGAGGGGACTTCATCCTGACGCCTTCCTGGACATGGCACGACCACGGCAATCCTGGCAATCAGCCGGCCATCTGGCTCGATGGGCTCGATGTGCCGCTGGTGCAATTCCTCGATGCCAGCTTTTCGGAGCGCTCGAGCGTGTCCACCCAACCGCCTGTCAGGCCAGAAGGGGACAGCCTGAAGCGATATGGCGCGAACATGCTTCCAGTCGACCACAAAGTCAACGGAGTCTCACCGAGCCCTGTGTTCGTCTATCCCTATGAACGTACCAGGGAATCGTTGCTGGGGATTGCTCAAGGGGAGCCGGACAAACATCTCGGATTCAAGCTGCGTTACGTGAACCCCGCCACCGGCGGATCACCGATGCCGACAATCGGAGCCTATGCGCAGAGGCTTCCCCGAGGTTTCGAGACCCAGTCTTACCGGTGCACGGACGGTACCGTCTACGTCTGTCTGGAGGGTTCCGGCCACGCCGAAATCAACGGGGCCACGCACAGCTTTGGTCCCAATGACATCTTTATCGTTCCTTCCTGGAATGAGCTGCGTATCCATGCAACAACGGACACGCACCTGTTCAGTTTCAGCGATCGTCCGGTCCATCAGGCGCTCGGCCTTTGGCGCGAGTCGCGGGAGTAAAGAAATGACAAACCACATCGATTTTGCAGTTTCTCCTTCACCCCTTTACTCGCTGACCGTCCAGGGAAGCGAGCAGCGTTTTCCGGTCAATCGCATCTTCTGCGTCGGACGTAACTATGCTGCCCACGCGCGCGAGATGGGCAAGGATCCCGACCGGGATCCGCCGTTCTTCTTCATGAAGCCGGCCAGCGCCATCGTGGACGCCTCGGCGCCCGTGTCGGTTCGCTATCCGTCGATGACCTCGAATTACCAGTACGAGATCGAGCTCGTGGTCGCGATTGGCAAGGGCGGCTTTGAAATTCCGGCGAGCGAAGCGCTCGATCACGTGTTCGGTTACGCCGTTGGACTGGACATGACGCGTCGGGACTTGCAGCTTGCGGCTCGCGACGCGGGCCGGCCATGGGAGTTTGGCAAGAGCTTCAGTGAGTCGGCTCCGATTGGGGCGTTGCATCTCGTCGGCGAAACCGGACACGTGACTTCGGCGGCGATTGAATTGACGGTCAACGGGGCGAGCAAACAGGCATCGGATGTGGCAAAGCTCATCTGGTCGACTGCGGAGTGTATCGCGCACCTGTCGCTCTATGAAACGCTGCGCCCTGGCGATCTGATCATGACGGGAACCCCAGAAGGCGTCGGTCCCGTGGTGGCTGGAGATGTGATGCGTGGCCGCATCGAAGGACTCCCGGAAGTAACGGTGACCGTGATCCAGCAGAAAGTGGGGGCAACGCGATGACATCCACGATATTCCCTCAAACCGTCAAGTGGGAAGACGAGGGTACCAGCCGTATCCCTTTCATGGCGTACACCGATGAGTCGACCTACAAGAAAGAGCTGGAGAGGTTTTTCTATCGTAACCACTGGTGCTACGTCGGGCTTGAAGCCGAGATTCCGAACCCTGGTGACTTCACCCGTACCGTCATTGGTGAGCGGTCCGTCATCATGGTCCGCGGCGCCGACGGCCATGTCAACGTCATCGAGAATGCGTGTGCCCATCGCGGCATGGCGTTTTGCAGAGAGCGTCACGGGAACCGGAAAGACGGGTTCACCTGTCCGTACCACCAATGGAACTACACGTTGGAGGGTGATCTGCAGGGCGTTCCGTTTCGCCGGGGTGTGAAGCAGGACGGCAAGGTGCACGGCGGCATGCCACCTGAGTTCAAGTTGCAGGATAACGGCTTGACGAAGCTGAAGGTGGCAACGCGGGGCGGGGTGGTTTTTGCCTCGTTTGACCACGGGATCGAGTCGCTCGAGGATTTTCTCGGCCCGACGATCTTGCAGTGTTTCGACAGGACTTTCAACGGCCGGAAGCTGAAGGTTCTCGGATATAACCGGCAGCGCATTCCGGGCAACTGGAAGCTCATGCAGGAGAATATCAAGGATTCCTACCATCCTGGTCTTCTGCATACGTGGTTCGTGACCTTCGGACTCTGGCGTGCCGACAACCGGTCTGCGCTGAAGATGGACGTGCACAACCGGCATGCTGCAATGATCTCCACGCGGGGCAACTCGCTCAAGGCGTCTGAGGTCTCGCAGGTCGCGCGCTTCAAGGAGGACATGCAACTCAATGACCCGCGCTTCCTGGATATCGTGACGGAGCCCTGGTGGGGAGGCCCGACTGCGGTCATGACGACCATCTTCCCGAGTGTCATCCTCCAGCAGTCGGTCAACAGCGTCTCGACACGGCAGATCCAGCCCAACGGACACGGCTCCTTCGACTTTTTCTGGACGCATTTCGGCTTCGAGGACGATTCCGAAGAGATGACCCAGCGACGGCTAAGACAGGCCAACCTGTTCGGCCCGGCCGGATTCGTCTCGGCCGACGATGGCGAGGTGATCGAATTCTCCCAGTCGTCGTTCGAAAGCCGTCCGTCTCATCGGACACTGGCCGAGCTGGGTGGGCATGAGGTCACCGACACCGATCACATGGTGAGCGACACGCTCATTCGGGGCATGTACCGCTACTGGCGCGAAGTCATGGAGGCACCGGAATGATAGAGACCCTGAAAGACTGGATGGCGCTGACACGGCTATACGCAGACTATGCGAGCGCGGTGGACTCCGGCAACTGGAGCCTGTGGCCGGAGTTTTTCACGGAGCAGTGCGTCTATCGCCTGCAGCCCCGCGAAAACTTCGAACGCGGATTTCCACTGGCGACGCTTTCGTTCGAAAGCAAGGGGATGCTCAAGGATCGCATCTACGGCGTCCAGGAGACGCTCTTTCACGACCCGTACTATCAGCGGCACATTGTGGGCGCGCCTCTGGTGCACAAGGTCGAGGATGGTCGCATCTACTGCGAAGCCAACTACGTCGTGATCCGCACGAAGCTGAACCAGCTGTCGACCGTGTTCAATGCAGGTCGTTACGTCGACGAAATCGTTGCGACCCCCGACGGTCTGAAGTTTGCCTCGCGTTTGGCAATCTACGACAGCGAAATGATTCCGAACTCCATCATCTATCCAGTCTGATCATGAAAGCCGATGCGACTTTTTCGTGGCAGGACGTCATCGCGGTCGATGACGTGCCGGCCGATGACGTGGTCGGGGTAATCGTTGCTGGAAAGGACCTCGCCATCTACAGCGTGGATGGTGACATCTTCGCCTCCGACAACCTGTGCACCCACGGCCACGCCCGGCTTTGTGACGGTTTTCTTGACGGTCACGAAATCGAATGCCCATTGCACCAGGGGAAGTTCGACGTTCGCTCAGGCGAGCCGACCTGTGCCCCGGTAAGCGAGGCCATCCGGACCTATCCGATCAAGATCGAGAGCGGCCGGGTCTACGTCGCCTTCGAGTAGGAAGGCGTTCCACCAGAACATACAGAAGGGTGTTTCAATGCAGCCCGTTTTTGATTTCTTCTGCCATTCGCCGACCGTCATGTTCGGCGCTGGGCGCGTCACTGACCTTGCGGGCCGCCTCGATCAACTGGGAAAGTCGCGTGCACTGCTCATCACCACGGCGGGCGGCGCCCGCCGCTACCGCGAAGTCGCCGAAGTCCTCGCGTCACGGCTTCGCGCCTCGTTCGATGGCGCGGTGCCGCACTGTCCCATCGAGGTAGCGACTGCAGCACTCGACGCGTACCGCCGGCAGGAATGTGATGCCGTCGTCACCGTCGGTGGAGGCTCGACGATCGGGCTTGGCAAATATATTGCGGTAGAGACTGGCGCGCCCCATGTGACCTTGCCGACCACGCTCTCGGGCTCGGAGATGACACCGCTGTTCGGGGTACTCGTGGAGGGCGAAAAGCGCGCCAGGCGCGAGTCCAAAGCGCTCGCAAACACCGTCATTGTCGATCCGGTGCTGGCGCAATCCTTGCCGATCCGCGAGACTGCGACCACCGGCATGAACGCGCTCGCGCATTGCATCGAGGCGCTCTATGTCCCGAAGAGCAATCCGTTGACCAGCCAGCTCGCGCTGACCGGCATCGACATGCTCTACCGTGCGTTGAAGAAACTGGCGAACGAACCCACCGACCTGGAAGCCCGGAGCGAGGCGGCTTATGGCGCAACGATTGGCGGCTTGATGGTCAATTCGGTCGGCATCGGCATGCATCACCGGATCTGTCACGTACTGGGTGGGCGCTTCCAGGTGCCCCACGGCGCGTCCAACTGTGTCGTGCTGCCGCACGTGCTGGCCTATAACGCGCCGGCGATACCTGAGGCATGCGCGGCGATGGAGTCGATGATGGGCGCGCATCCCGCGGTGGCGCTACAGCGACTCGTACGCGATCTGGGGGCTCCGGTCGCGCTGCGCGAGCTGGGCGTTCCGGCCGACCGCATCGCCGCCATCGCCGGTGAATCTTTCCATCACATCGATCACAACCCCCTGCCTGTTGACGAGGCGTCCGTGCATACGTTGCTGCATGCCGCATGGGCTGGACAGGAGCCGTCCGTGAGGTGAGGGCGGCAGGGGCTTCATCGCACTATCCATCCGACGCTAGCGGTTTCGCCTTGAGGCCGCTAGCGGCAGCCGTTCGGCCTGCCCGCGTCTTGCGGCCACAGGTGCAGACTACGCAAAAAAATACATAACCTCTTATCTATTTGATTAGTACACCATAAGTTAAAAAAACAGCCGTAAAACACAGGAGACGTCAATGGAAATGCGTAGTGTGTTGAGGAGCATCGCGTTCTTTTCACTCGTGCTGATGTCACGTCTGGCGTACAGCCAGAGCAGCATCACGCTATACGGCATCATCGATACAGGAGTCGAATACTATAACCACGCTGCCGGTGGAGGCAGTTTCGCCGGGATGCCCACCTTGACGGGCGAAGTGCCTTCGGAGTGGGGCCTGACGGGCGTGGAGGATCTCGGGGGCGGCACCAAGGCGTTTTTCAAGCTGGAGAACGGCTTCGCGCCGGGCACCGGTGGCTTCAATTACGGTGGCCGGGAGTTCGGGCGACAGGCGGACGTGGGGCTGCAGACGGCCTACGGCTCGCTGACGCTTGGGCGGCAGAACAACATGTCGACTTACGCGGTCCTGAACGCCGACGTTATCGGCCCATCGATTCATTCGCTGTACGTCTTTGACAACTATTTTCCCAATGCGCGCAGCGACAACGCGATTGGCTACATGGGAAAGTTTGCGGGCGTGACCGTCGGCGCCACGTACAGTTTCGGGCGCGACGCGGCCGGGCCCGGCGGACCCGCCGCGACGAATTGCCCGGGGCAGGTGGCCGGCAATTTCCTCGCCTGCAAGCAATACACTGGCCTGATTGCCTACGATTCGTCCCGTTTCGGGGTGGCGGCATCGTATGACCGGATGCGTGGCAACGAGGGGGCCTCCGCACCGCTGACCAGCAGCGCCTACGCGGACTCCCGCTCTGTGGTCGATGGCTATTTCAAGCTCCCGAGTCTGAAGGTAGGCGGTGGCTGGATTCACCGCAACCTGTCGGCTGGCGCCGCGAGCATGGTCTATAACCTGTACTTTTTCGGACTTACCTATACGCCGATAGCGCTGCTGGCACTCGACGCGCAGGTTGACAAATACATCCAGTCGGGTGTGACGAGTTCGACTGAGCTGGTCGCGCGTGCCAGCTACTATCTGAGCAGAAGTACGTCTGTCTATTCATCCGTGGGTTATATGATCAACGGCCGAAACGGCAGCGCGTCGGTGGCTGCCGGCGGTACGGTGGAGACAGGTGCGGAACAGCTTGGCGTGATGCTCGGCGTGCGGCACACATTCTGAACCTCGGGACCCGGGCGTGACATACCGCGACCCGTTACCTTCATCGATTTGCCCGGGGGGCCGTCAGGCCGGGCAACGTCATCAAGGTTGCGGTCGAGCGCCTGGGCGAAATATCGGCGCGCGTTGCCCGACCGGCAGGATCGCGGCTTCGTAGGGCGGTGTGTCGCGGCCGGTTGGTCCGAAGCCTCCCTGCTCCCATATCAGGCATCAGTCTTCATGGCGCAGTCGCGCCGTCAATCACGAAGGATGCGAAGTGCAGAAATTCGTCTTCACGATCAGACTCAAGTTAATGCTCGTGTTCGGCACCTGGCTAGCACTGATGTCCGTCGTCGGACTGATGGCAATAGTCGCGCTGTTTAGCCTCGACGCGAACGTGGTTTCGTCGTACCGCCCATGGCTGATGAGTCTGATTGGACTGGCGTCAATGGGATTTTCCATCGCGATCTACTGTGGCCTCCACCTGGACCATGTCATATGCGGCGGGCTGAACCGCGTGGTGAGAATGTTTGAGGAGATTGCGACAACCCTTGACTTGTCAAAGCGATCTTCGAGTCCGCGCATAGACGAGTTTGGTCGCTCAGCCACCGCGTTCGACAAGCTGATGCGCAGCATGGAGGAGGCCATGTCCGCGGTGCATTTGTCGACGGATTCAGTTACCACGTCTACACGCGAAATTGCCGCGGGAAACCTTGACCTTTCTGCCCGCACAGAAGAACAAGCTGCGTCGCTGGAGGAAACTGCATCCAGCATGACGCAATTGACCGGGACGGTGAAGCAGAACGCGGACAATGCGCGTCGGGCGAGTGCACTGGCCACGAATGCAGCGGAAATCGCTGGTGCAGGCAGCGATGTCGTTCAAGCCATGGTTGCCACCGTTGAGAGAATCAGTGGTAGCTCGAACAAGATCTCCGAAATCACGGGAGTGATTGAAGGAATTGCGTTCCAGACCAACATCCTTGCGCTCAATGCCGCTGTGGAAGCGGCTCGAGCTGGCGACCAAGGAAGAGGCTTTGCGGTTGTGGCCGGTGAAGTTCGTAGTCTGGCTCAGCGATCTGCGTCTGCGGCAAAGGAAATCAAGGACCTGATTGCCTCATCTGTAGCCACGATTCAGGATGGCTCGCAACAGGCCATCGAAGTTAGCAGTGCGATGGGTGGGATTAAAGATGCTATCCGGCGTGTTTCCGAAATCGTCGGTGAAATTGCCGTTGCATCGGATGAGCAAAGTCGTGGCATAGAACAGGTCAACCAGGCCGTTAGTCAGATGGACCTGGCGACGCAGCAGAATGCGGCGCTGGTCGAGCAGGTGGCAGCAGCGGCCCATTCGCTCGAGGACCAGGCATCCAGACTAAAGATGGTCGTTTCGTCATTCAAGCTTGCTGATACAACCGGCGTCGCGGAACCAATCGACCTGTAGTCCTGCGCGCAGCCCCGTCGGAAAATGCCGGACGCCGGCTTCGTGACGGCTTTTCGCGCGCAAGTTATCGGTAATCAACCGTTGCCCGATGGCCGGTCGTCGTAGAGGCTACTGGACGAGTGTGGAGGTGGGCCCGCTGGAGTAGAAGGAGATTCGCAGACTCGTTTTCTCCAATGGGGCACGCAAAATGGATGCGCCTGACTCGGGCCAAAAAAGTCTTTGCATATATCTGATAAGTCAGATATAGTATGAATCAGTAACGGAGATATCAGCAATGGATCACTATTCGGCGATTTTTTTGGCCGGGTCAGAGCATCGTCTTTGCGCTGAGCAAAGCACGCCACCTGCTCACGGCGGAAATGGATGTGGCGCTCTCGGGTACCGGCGTCACCAGTTCGCAGGTCGGCGCGCTGCTGCTCGTGTCGGGGGACAGCGCGCACACCTCGGTGGAATTGTCCAGGATGCTCGGCATCGATTCGGGATTCGTGACACGAATGGTCGACCGGCTGGAAAGGCAGGGTCTCGTGCGCCGGACTCGCGACAGTCTGGACCGGCGGGTGGTCAGCCTGACGCTGACCGAAGCGGGACGGGATGTCGCCACGCGGATCGCGGAGCTTGCGCCGGCGATGTTGAACCGGCGCCTGGCGGGCTTTACCCAACTGGAGTTCGCAACCTTGTGCAGGCTCCTCAACAAGTTACTGGATGGCTAGGCCATTTTTTTTACCCATTTATCTGACACATCAGATAAATAGCGCCGGCTTCAGGACCGCCGGCCGTCAAACCCCTTAAAGGACGCAAGATGAACCCGCCGAAACACGCGAGCGCTCCGGCGCCATTGGTTGGCTGGCAGTTTGCACTGGGCACGTTTGCCGTGGCCCTCGCTACTTTCATGAATGTGCTGGACTCGTCGATCGCCAACGTCGCGATCCCGACGCTCTCCGGTGACCTGGGCGTGTCGGTGGATGAAGGCACGTGGGTCATCACGCTGTTCTCCGCGGCCAACGCAGTGGCGAT
>NZ_JBNDMQ010000061.1:0-30197 GCF_050436665.1 Paraburkholderia sp. EB58
CGCCGGGGGGGGGGTTCCCGCCCTCCACACCCGAGCCCCCCGGCGCCCAATGCCGCTTCCTAGGGGGGGGGCGGCCGGGGGGCCGGGGGCCCCCCCCCCCCCCCCCCCGCCACGTCGCGCCGAGGAGTCCCCCGTCATTGGGGTGCCTTGTCGGTGGTCGCGGTAAATCGGGTATGAACAGCCTTCCATTTCACGGGAGGCTACGGTGCCCGGGCGTCACGTCAACGACCATCAGATGAGGCTCTACATGAAGTACAGACACAAGGAACAACCGACCAAGGCAGGCGCACGCGCCGGGTTCAGCGCCGCCACTGCCTATCGCATCGAACAGGACCCACGACTGCCATCGCAGAAGAAGGCGCCACGCGGGCGCCGCCGTGCCGATCCCCTGGCAGCGATCTTTGACGCCGAGATCGTCCCGCTGCTCCAGTCCGCGCCCGGCATCCGGCCCGTGGCCGTACTGGACGAGATGCTTCGGCGCCATCCAGACCTCCCGGGCACCGTGCGCCGCACACTGGAGCGGCGTATTCGCGACTGGCGCGCATTGCATGGCGAGGAACGTGATGTCATGTTCCGTCAGGTGCACGAGCCCGGTCGACTCGGATTGTCCGACTTCACCGAGATGGACAGCCTGGGCGTCAGCGTGGCGGGTGTCGTGCTGGACCACCGCCTGTATCACTTTCGACTGGCCTGCTCGGGCTTTGAACATGCTCATGTCATCCTCGGCGGCGAGAGCTATGTCGCGCTGGCCGAAGGGCTGCAGAACGCGCTCTGGGCACTCGGTGGCGCACCGCGCGAGCATCGCAGCGACAGCCTGTCGGCGGCATTCCGCAATCTCGAACGCGAAGCACGCGACGATCTGACCACGCGTTACGAAGCGCTATGTGCTCACTACGGAATGCAGCCTACGCGCAACAACCGCGGCGTTGCCCATGAGAACGGCTCCATCGAGAGCCCTCACGGCCACCTCAAGAACGCCGTGCGCGATGCGCTGCTCTTACGCGGCAGCAATGACTTCGACGACCTCGATACCTATCGCCGCTTCATCGACGAGCACGTCTGCCGCATCAACGCGCGCAATGGCAAGCGCATTGAGGCCGAGCGCCCGCTGCTTCAGCCACTGCCGCCGCAGCGCACGACGGACTACGAGGAAACGCGTGTGTACGTCGGCCCGACCGGCGGCTTTGTCCTGCGCAAGGTGTTCTATACCGTCCCGTCGCGGCTGATCGGTCATCGACTGCGCGTGCGGCTGTATGACGACCGGCTGGAACTGTTCCTGGGCGGCACGGCCCTGATGACGCTGCAGCGCGGCCGTCCGGGCCCCAATGGCAAACACGGTCACGTCATCAACTACCGGCACATCATCCACGCGCTGCGCCGCAAGCCCATGGCGCTGCTCAACCTGGTCTACCGCGATCAGATCTTTCCGCGCGAGGCCTATCGATTGACCTTCGATCGTCTGCTCGAGCAGCTCCCGGAGCGCCAGGCATGCAAGAGCATGGTTGAACTGCTCAGTCTGGCCCACGAGCGCAACTGCGAAGCACAACTGGCGCAGGCGCTTGAGCAGTGCCTGGCCGATGGGCAACTGCCTGATCTCGACGCGCTAAGTTCCCGTTTCGAAGCGAAACCCGCGAGCCTGCCGCAGGTGAGCGTCCAGCTGGCTTCGTTGCGCGACTACGAGGCTCTGCTTGACCTGCAAATGGAGGTGGCAGCATGAATCACGAATTCGACGCTGCCCGCCTGTCGCTGCTGCTCAACGATTTGCGGCTGCCCGCCATCAAGCAGATCTGGTCAAGCTTCGCCGAACGCTCCGACAAGGAAGGCTGGCCCGCGACGCGCCTGCTGATGGCGCTGGCCGAACACGAGATCGCCGAGCGCGATCGACGTCGCATCGAACGTCACATCAGGGACGCCAAGCTGCTGCCAGGCAAGACGCTGGAGAACTTCGATTTCGACGCGGTGCCGATGGTGTCCAGGGCGCACGTTTCGGCGCTTTGCGCTGGCGACGGCTGGCTGCGCAACGGCGCCAACCTGATTCTTCTGGGGCCGTCTGGGGGAGGCAAGTCGCACTTGTCGTCGGCCATTGGGCTGAGCCTGTTGGAGAACGGCTGGAAGGTCCTCTTCGCGCGTACCACCGACCTCGTGCAGCGCTTGCAGGTCGCGCGCCGCGAGCTGGCTCTGGAGTCCGCCATCAACCGGCTGGATCGCTTCGATCTCGTTATTTTGGATGACTTCGCATACGTCAGTAAGGATCAGGCCGAGACATCGGTGCTGTTCGAACTCATCAGCGCCAGGTATGAGCACCGTTCCCTTCTCTTGACCGCGAATCAGCCATTTGGAGAATGGGACAAGGTCTTCCCCGACCGGGCCATGACGGTGGCCGCCGTCGACCGCCTGGTCCATCACTCGACGATCTTTGAGCTCAACGTCGAAAGCTACCGTCGGCGTACCGCCCTGGAGCGCAAGCAGCAGGGAACGGGACGCCCGGCCGGTATCGCGACACCAAGCAACGTCCGCATGCCGCCGCGCCCGGAGGATCAGCAATGAAGCACAACGCACATCTGCAGCTCGTAACGCCTGACGATACATCCGATAGGTCGACGACGACACCCATCGCACGCACTGGCGCGCAACGGCAACGCGCGTACCGCTTACGGCGCAAGCGGGCCGTCATTGCTGCTATTGGTGAGGAAACCTGCGCGTCACGCGTTACGTTGCTGACCCTGCTCGGTGACGGGTTGGCGGCATTGGATGCCAGCGACACTTCGACGATGCTCGTTGAGATCAAACGCGAGAGCATAAGGCGCGTACTCAAAGCCATCGTCACGCGTTACGCAATCGACCTCACCGACTGACGCGCTGTTCCCAGCCTGATTGACGCACGGCACACAATGCCTGCAGCGTAACGCGTTACGCTGCAGGCTCTACCCGGCGACGGCTTGGCGGCGCCGTTCTCATCCTGAGACGCACGGTAGCGTCAATCAACATCGGCATCATCAATCTCGCCGCGACATGCTCATCTTGATTGTCGCGCGGCACACAATGCCTGCGCGTAACGTTACGTTGCTGCTTCTGCTCGGCGACGACTTGGCTGCATCGGATGCCAGCGACATTTCACAACGCTCATCGAGATCAAACGCGACAGCGTAAAGCGCGTGCCCAAATCCATCGTCACGCGTTACGCATCATCCTCAACGACTGACGAACTGTTTTCAGCCTGATTGTCGCGCGGTACACGTTCTCCAGCGTCAATCAAAAACTGCGCGTCAATCAATGAACGCTTGCCAGCGTCAATCAACATCGGCATCATCAACCCCGCCGCGACATTCTCATCTTGATTGTCGCGCGTCTCTCATCCAGATTGTCGCGCCACAGGCGGGATCAGTCAAACGGCAAACACCATCGACCACGGGCTTCTCAGGCGTGCGGTAGAAAAGGCCTGCGCATTACCGAGGTCAGCGTCAACACGATGGGGCAGTTTTTCAGCCGGCGCGAGGCGGCGGGCGCGAACGTTGGTGGCTCGTGACCGGCAAGGGCGACCGTGAGCGACCGGTGCCGGCGACTGCCGAAATGATGGCCGAGCTTACCCGCTACCGCCGCGCGCACGGTCTACCCCCCTGCCCTTGCCCGGCGAGGACACGCCGCTGGTGCTGCCTGTCGGAGAGGTGCGCAAACCCTTGACGCGCGCTGCGCTCCACAAGATCGTCAAGGAGGTTTTCTTAGGCGCTGCCAGCGCCTTGCGCGAGAACGGCGATTCGAATGAAGAGCGGGCGAGCCGCCTTGAGCAGGCGTCGGCTCACTGGCTTCGACATAGCGCAGGTTCCCACATGGCCGATCAACAGGTGGATCTTCGGTTAGTCCGCGACAATCTGGGCCACTCTTCCCTAACGACGACGAGCCAGTACCTCCACATCGACGATGATCGGCGTCATCGCGAAACTGAGGAAAAGCATCGGATCGAATGGTGAGGCAGTTGCCAGGTTGAGCAGTCTCGCACCCGACAAAACGATGAATGTGATCTCACGGTCGACGAGTTCCCGCGATAACCCGCGTTATCACCGCAACCGGACGTCGATTCGTTCGTCGACGATCCCGAGCAGATCAGCGAGGTCACGCGGTCGTCAATGATTCTCGCAAGCTGCGGGAACATATGGGAGACAAGTGACTGCAGCTTGCGCGATAGTAGCGGCAATACGAAACTATCGGCGACACGATCAACCTGTCGATTTCAGCGATCTGAGTGAAGCATGACGACATGCCGCAAGACCGAGCCCAAATCTGCTTGCTCCAGGAAACCACGTACCGCCGCGTGTAGCAACGCGGCTCAGAGATTTGGTACTCAATGAGTCTTAGTGCCGGCACCCGTGTCAAGCCAACTACATGCGGATAAAGCTTGGCGGTTTCAAGAGTGAAGCGCAACAGGGGGTTGATGAATGGAAGCTTAGGATACCGAAGCGGTTGCAAGCATACGTTCGAAGACCTCGAATGGCGAATGAAATGCATGGGTAGCGCGAGGTCGGCTGTTGAGGCTGTCGGCGATGGTATCGAGTTCGTCCTGACTGTAGATCGAGAGGTCAGTGCCCTTCGGCAAATACTGGCGCAGCAGCCCGTTGGTGTTCTCGCAGGTACCGCGTTGCCATGGACTGTGGGGATCGCAGAAGTACACGCGTACGCCGGTGGCGGCGCTGAGCTCCTGATGCCGGGTCATTTCCTTGCCCTGGTCGTAGGTGAAGGTCTGGCGCAGAGGGGCAGCGATCGAATTCAGCTTGGCAGTGAAGCCCGCCAGTGCCGAGGCGGCGGTGGCGTCTTCCATCTTCGCCAGCAGCACCAGCCGACTGGTGCGCTCAACCAGCACGCCGACGGAAGACTGGTTGCCGGCGCCCTTGATGAAGTCGCCCTCCCAATGGCCTGGCATCACCCGGTCGTCGACCTCAGGCGGGCGCACATGGATGCTCACCATGCCGGGGATCTGGCCGCGCCGGTCAGTGCCCCGCTTGCGTGACATACGCGTGCTGTGGCCGTGGCGCAGACAGGCGATCAGTTGGCGGCGCAGCTCACCGCGTGGCTGGGCATAGATGGCGGTGTAGATGGTCTCGTGCGAGACGTGCTGGGTTGGATCGTTGGGCGACATGCGCTTGAGAGTACCTGAGATCTGCTGGGGCGACCACTTCCATTCCAGCAGGGTGAGTACCACGCGCCACGACACGCTCTGAGGGTGCAGCTTGGGACACGGGCGCGCAGCCTCGCGTCGGCTCTTGCTGAGCGACTGCGCCGCGGCAGAGGCATAGCCCACGGCAGAACACGTGTTTCTGGCAAGCTCGCGGCTCACGGTTGATGCCGGCCGTCCGAGTGTTCGGGCCATGGCCCGAACACTCGAACCCTGCTGCTTCATGCTTGCAATCGTCACGCGTTCTTCAGGCTGCAATTGTTGGTAAGTTCTTTTTTGCATGTGCGCACCTTACACGAGGAAGGTGTTGCACTTCAAATTTGATCGCGCCCTTCGATAATCGACTCAGCAGGAAGTACTTCCGCATGCTGCGCAATCACCTTGTCGAGCAGCATGCGGTGCACATCCTGGTCGGGGTCTGCACAACAGTCGCTAGCAACCACCAGACGATAGTCTTTGTCGAATGCCTGCCTCACGGTCGACAGTACGACGCCAGCCGTTGTAATTCCAACCAGCACAAGAGTATCGACGCCGCTCGAGCGCAACAGGGTTTCCATATCTGTGCCGGCAAATGCACCGATGCGATGCTTGATGACGACTGGTTCGTCCCCGAGCGGCGCTACCGCTGGGTGGATCGCTGTATCAGCCGCCTCGCGGCTGAACAGTCCGCTATCTTTGAGCAATGTGAACAGGCGATTTCTTCCACTGACTTCCGGGTGACCGCGCCGGAACGCAACCGTGACATAGATAACGGACATGCCACCGGCGCGCGCGGCCCCAATCAGATTTGCCGTACTGGCGAGCACCTTCGCGGCCTGGTCTTCGGGGAGATAGTTCTCCAGCAGCACTTTCTGGTAGTCCATCACCACCAAGGCCGATTGGTGAGGATCGAGGCTAAATGGATCAGACATATACGTGCTCCAACGAGATCAAGGACGGGATGTATTGATGTGCGACTGACTGGGTGCGACGCTCGCCGCGCGCCAGTTGAACAATGCACAGAGCAGCATCAACACGCTGGTCGGGCGCAACCTGAGTTCGCCAAGTGGAGGTCCCACGATCATCTGCAAGAAAAGTTTAAGTATATTCCCCTACATACGGTCCAAACTTATACAGTCAAACTGATCATATAGGCTAACAGACAAACTGATCATCATGAAGTCGACCAGAAATCGTACCCCGCCAAACGATGACGGGCACCGTTCGTCAAACGATTCACAATACCCCGCAGGCGTCGCATCGGGCGCACGAGCGCATGCGATGCGCCCTCTTCAAATTATCCGATTGATAATTGGTTTGGGGATTGTCGCTGGAGGTTTGATCATCCTTGCGGCCCAAGAGCTATCAGTAGTCTGCTCTCAACACATACCGCTAACCTGAACGCCAACCGTCGCTTGGGTCGCATGGGCATCGAATATGTCGTGAGAACCTGGCGTCTAACAGATGAAGATCATCTCTGGTCTCTTGATTGGCAAAGCGTTGGCAGGCGGCATCACGTCTACGCGCATGCGCTTAATTGGACCCTCTGCTTTTCAGCTTCAGAACTTCCTCTCACTCCGCGTTGTACGCAAACGTCTTGCCTTCAGCATCGCTACTTGTGCCCGAACGTTGGGTACCGTTCCGGTAATCCCTCGGCGAATGTCCGGTCATCCTTTTGAATGCGTTACTGAACGCGCTTTCCGACGTGTAGCCGACCGATTCTGCGATGACCGCTATCGGACGTGTATCGTCCAGCAGGGCTTGTTCGGCCAGACGCATACGCCATTCGGCGAGATAGGTTAATGGTGCAACGCCCGCTGCCGACTTGAAGCGAAGTGCAAAGGTAGTGCGCGACATCGCGCAAGCTTCGGCGAGCTCAGCAAGACGCCAGCTGCGAGCAGGATCGCCATGCATCAGAGTCAAGGCAGGCGCCAACCGGCGATCGCTCATCGCGCGAAACCAGCCCGGTGACATGACAGTCGCGGTTTCCATGTGCGCACGCAGAATCTGGATGAAGAGAAGCTGAGCCAGATAAGCCGACGCCAGGTTCGCGCCCGGCCGACCATCTGAGCGTTCTTCGACCAGTTGGGAGAGCATCCATCGAAAAGCTGTTGCTTGTGTTTTGGATGGGCGCGATCAAATTTGAAGTGCAACACCTTCCTCGTGTAAGGTGCGCACATGCAAAAAAGAACTTACCAACAATTGCAGCCTGAAGAACGCATGACGATTGCAAGCATGAAGCAGCAGGGTTCGAGTGTTCGGGCCATGGCCCGAACACTCGGACGGCCGGCATCAACCGTGAGCCGCGAGCTGGCCAGAAACACGTGTTCTGCCGTGGGCTATGCCTCTGCCGCGGCGCAGTCGCTCAGCACCAGCCGACGCGAGGCTGCGCGGCCGTGTCCCAAGCTGCACCCTCAGAGCGTGTCGTGGCGCGTGGTACTCACCCTGCTGGAATGGAAGTGGTCGCCCCAGCAGATCTCAGGTACTCTCAAGCGCATGTCGCCCAATGATCCGACCCAGCACGTCTCGCACGAGACTATCTACACCGCCATCTATGCCCAGCCACGCGGCGAGCTGCGCCGCCAGCTGATCGCCTGTCTGCGCCACGGCCACGGCACGCGTATGTCACGCAAGCGCGGCACTGACCGGCGCGGCCAGATCCCCGACATGGTGAGCATCCATGTGCGCCCGCCTGAGGTCGACGACCGGCTGATGCCAGGTCACTGGGAAGGCGACTTCATCAAGGGCGCCGGCAACCAGTCTTCCGTCGGCGTGCTGGTTGAGCGCACCAGTCGGCTGGTGCTGCTGGCGAAGATGGAAGACGCCACCGCCGCCTCGGCACTGGCGGGCTTCACTGCCAAACTCAATTCGATCGCCGCCCCACTGCGCCAGAGCTTCACCTACGACCAGGGTAAGGAAATGACCCGGCATCAGGAGCTCAGCGCCGCCACTGGCGTGCGCGTGTACTTCTGCGATCCACACAGCCCGTGGCAACGCGGTACCTGCGAGAACACCAACGGGCTGCTGCGGCAGTACCTTCCAAAGGGCACTGACCTCTCGATCTACAGTCAGGACGAACTCGATGCGATCGCCGACAGCCTCAACAGCCGACCTCGCGCTACCCATGCGTTTCATTCGCCATTCGAGGTCTTCGAACGTATGCTTGCAACCGCTTCGATATCCTCAGCTTCCATTCATCAACCCCCTGTTGCGCTTCACTCTTGAAACCGCCATGCATCGACTCGAATCCAGGGCGGCAGCACGTTTGCCAGCAACATACCGCTCCTGAAATCGAGCAGCACATGTCCGCCAATGTGTGCGAAATCCCTGCCGTCGCCAAGCTGAGCTGTCGTCCTTCCTGCGCCAGAAAAGACCTTCATTGCATCGATCGGAGTCAGGCCCGGTTCGCTCGCCAGCACGAAGGACCGAGGTGCTGCCATCAATCCCACGTCTCCCGTGCTGAATCGAATCGGGGCTTTCTCCCCATTGATGCTCACCCAGCATTGTCCTCGCACGACGGCGAAGAACTTGATCGTAGTGGGCGCCGGGAAGCGGACTGCCCACGAACCTCCGGCAGTGAATCCTCCCGTCACGAGCGATTCGGTGCGCGTCAGTTTGAGGATATCGGACGAGGGATCTGCGTTCATTTCCGTACTATTGCGCAAGTAATCCGCATTTACAAGCATTCTGCGTTCGGGTTGTGGACTTTAACCTAGCGGCTCTCGAGGTTCAATTGAAGGAGCAAACTGCATGAGTGACGAACTCGTACTGGTCACCGGGGGTACAGGTTTCATTGCGCAACACTGCATTCTGGCTTTGCTGCATCGTGGCTACCGGGTGCGCACCACCGTGCGCTCGTTGACACGGGAACAGGAAGTGCGCGACCAGCTTGATGTTGGCGAACTTACAGCGGCCAATCGACTGTCGTTCGTTTCTGCGGATCTGATGCAAGACTCCGGGTGGGACGACGCGATGGAAGGATGCGCGTACGTCCTGCATGGTGCCTCGCCTACGCCGTCGGGTGATCAGGTTGATGAAGACGACTGGATCAAACCCGCCGTTGACGGCAATTTGCGGGTGTTGCGCGCGGCACGCGACGCTGGTGTGAAGCGGGTGGTTCTGACCTCTGCATTTGGTGCGATTGGCATGGGCCATTCCCGCGATTATCGACGCCCATTTGATGAAACTGACTGGACCGAACTGACTGGGGACGTTGCGCCATATCAGAAATCAAAAACACTCTCTGAACGGGCCGCATGGGACTTCATCGAGCGCGAGGGAAACGGACTTGAGCTGTCGGCCATCAACCCGGTCGCAGTTCTCGGTCCTGCCCTCGGAGCCGATTACTCTCACTCTGTGCGTTTGATCAAGAACCTGCTGGACGGCCAGCCTGGATGCATCAACATCAATTCATGCTTCGTCGACGTACGCGACGTAGCTGATCTGCACGTGCGCGCGATGACAAACCCTGCAGCGAAGGGAGAACGCTTTCTGGCAACCGCCGGCGAAAGCATCTGGATGATTGATCTATCGAAGGTGCTTCGAGAGCGTCTCGCGGAGCTGGCGAACAAAGTGCCGACAAACGTATGGCCGGACTCGGAGGTACGCAAGCATCCAGGTATGAAGGCCATCGCTCCGTTGCTTGATATGGACATGAACGCGACGAGCGCAAAGGCTATCCAATTGCTTGGCTGGAAGCCACGCTCACGTGAGGAAGCCATCGTCGCCTGTGCTGAGAGTCTCATCCGACTTGGATTACTTGACGATCAACCCACTTAAGCCAGACAAAGCACGAACAGTTGTTAGTGACCGTACCGACTGAGCACTGCTCAGTCGGAGACTCGCACAGGTCGCCAGCTATCAGGCAATACGTTCATCGCTGATAGCGGTGCGAGCGACTGCAACCGCTTCCAGGCGATACTCACCGCCGCCCCAACATCGAGACTGCCTCTACTTCCATCAGCTTCTCTCGCACCTGGCGCACCAACGCCATCTCTGCCCCATTTCCCTGCCCCAGATCTTCGACGTAATCGCATCTGCTGCTGCGGCTGAGCTACTCCGTGCCCCACATTGGCCTCCGGGACAAACCGGCCTTCGACCTTAAGTACATTCCCTTACATACTTCGAATACATATACAGTCACACTGATCAGTATTACGAACAGTCTACCTGATTAATATGAAGATGGAGGCGGTCTCGCGGCCGTATCAGCGGATCGTCAGTTCATTCCTGTCGGAGACGCCTGATTTCTTCCGTTATCTACGTGAACGCACTCGTCCCCACGCGAGAGAGTGACTATGAACGAGCGTTCTATTAAGGGTTAGCGGGTCGCAACCACATCGTGATTGCACACAGCACATCGAGGATACGCAATTCACCATTTTTAGCGTCTTTACCAATCGAGACATGGATGATGACCATGCCTCTCCAACATGTGGAGGAGATATTTAAAATGAGAAAGTTGATACTTGCGGGGGCAATTTTCGCCGCGTGTTCCACGGGTGCGAGTGCCCAGAACTCTGTAACCCTCTATGGCCTCTTGAACGTTGGCCTGGGTTACACAAACAACGCCGGCGGACACAGCCAGTTTCAGATGACCGAGAGCAACATCCTTGGAAACCGCTGGGGGCTGCGTGGCACCGAAAATCTCGGAGGTGGGCTCAGTACCCTATTCGTGCTCGAAAACGGCTTCGTGATCACGAATGGCGCCCTTGATCAGGGTGGTGCTGAATTTGGACGACGAGCCTATGTCGGATTGTCGTCAACTCAATATGGGACGGTCACACTCGGCCGTCAATACGATTCCGCAATCGACTATACGTACATGTTCGAGGCGTCGGATATCTGGCTGCCTTACTTTGGCGTACACCCGGGTGACCTGGATAATCTGAATGGTACGAACCGGATTAACAACTCCATAAAATATCAAAGCGTGAATTACAACGGTCTCCAGTTTGGCGGCATTTATAGCTTCGGCGGTGTGGCAGGAGAATTCAGTCGCAACCAGATCTGGTCGATTGGAGCCAACTATACACATGGTCCTTTCGTCATCGGTGCGGCATACCTTAACGCCAAAGACCCGAACTATTCCTTTTTTGGCAGTCTTCCCAACTCGAGCACCACGGTCTCAAACATGAGCTATAGCCCGGTGTATTCGGGCTACGCATCGGCAAAGACACAACAGATTGCGATCGCGGGCGCGTCATATAACTATGCGGCGACGACGTTCGCCCTGGTTTATAGCAACACGCAGTTCAAAGACATAGGTGCGCTCGCGAATCTGCCAGCCACGGGGGCCGGCGGCAATGCAAAATTCAACGATGTCGAATTCAGCATTCGCCAGCAGCTCACCGCTCAACTCTTGCTTGGTGCAGACTTCAACTATCTGAAAGGCTACGACGTCAATCAGGCCAGATATATCCAAGGCGGACTCGGTCTCGACTACTTCATTTCGAAACGCACTGACTTCTTCGCTGACGTGATGTACCAGCATGCGTCTGGTACCGATTCGACCGGAAACAAGGCGGTCGCCGATCTCTACTTCGCGCCTCCGTCCAGCACCCAAAACCAGGTAGTCACAGTCGTTGGGATGCAGCATCGTTTCTGAAGTCCGCCTGGGTGGCGTGCCCGCTATATGCGTTGGCCGCGTCACCCCGTCATGTATCACTTGTCGTGCTTCCAACCGGCGCCACCTTCTGAGCGCAACTATACGAATTCCTTTTCCGCGAATGATCGGAACCTGGCTTCGAACCGCTCTATCCGACCGTACGACGAAAGTCCTCTACAGACGGATTAACCCATGTGTTACATTCGCTCTTTTAACCCGACGTGCGACTAGCAAATTCCACCTTGCAGCGCCATTTTGACCAAATATGCAGAGAAATCGAGATTCCGTTGCGAAGCTCGCATTCCAGCTTCGCGAGACGTTGAGCCGAGGTGCCAGGCTGATTCGGGTTGAGTCCGGGCCGCCTTTGTCTCAGCTAACTGTGCTTGGTCATCTCCAGCGCCGTGGTGCTCTAAGCACGAACGACCTCGCGGCAGCCGAGCGAGTTCGTCCGCAATCGATGTCTATCACGGTTCAGGCGCTTGAAAAGGCTGGACTGGTCGGGCGCAAGCCGCACCCGACTGATGGTCGGACAATGCTCGTTCAGATGACGCGCAAAGGCGTCAAGACGCTGGAAGACATTTTCGCTGTGCGAGAGGACTGGCTAACCTCGGTGATCATTGAAAAGCTGACTGAAGACGAGCGCCGCGAACTACTGAAAGGCATGGCGCTCATCAACCGTATCATCGACACAAGGGACAGCGCAGGGTCGCCAGGATGGTCTGAGAATCGCTGATCTCGAACTTGCCGGGAGCCTCGACGTTCAGTGTTTTGACCACACCATCGTCGACCACCATTGCGTATCGCTGCGAGCGAATTCCCAGACCGTGCTCGGTCAGATCCTGATCGAGCCCAAGTGCCTGGGTAAATCGGGCGCTTCCGTCACCGATCATCCTCATCGTTCCCGGTCTTAGCGTGGTACAAATTTGCGCAGGCACCTGTGCGGCTTATGCGGCTTCCCGGTGTAATTCGCTAACGATTCCGGAACTTCGGATACGTAGACCGCACCCGTGGAGTCGACGGCGACCGCATGAGGTGCGAGAAACTCCGCCTTGTCACAGCTGAGCATAGCGACAATCGAGCCATCCGAAGATCGTATCGTCACCCGCCCCGGCAACTCATGTTCCGCTCGCCCTAGCCTCCATGACTTCAGATCTCTCGGACCACGTGGAAGCTCCGTCACGTAGACGAATCCGCGCCTATCAAAAACCAGGTCTGTGGGCCGTTGAACGTCGTCCCATACGTCGAGCAGATCACCGTCACGCGAAAAAATCTGTATCCGGTCGTTCTCACGGTCACACACCAGCACCCGACCTGCGCCGTCGATCGCAACGCTGTGGGGTATCACGAAACAGCCTCTACCCGCTCCGCCCCGCCCCCACGTCTTGTCCCATCGCCGGTCCGACGAAAAACGGTGCACACGGCAATTGCGATAACCGTCACTCACGAACAGTTCGCCATCTGGCGCCCGCACAACCTTGGTTGGACGGTTGAAGGGCGCGCCTCCCTCCTTCATCCGGTCCAACGCGGCCTCCGGATTTGGAGACGCTTGGTCGTATCCGCTCATGGACGGCTCGCCAGTACCAATCAGCTCCAGCAGCCGCCCCGTCAGTTCGAAAATGTAGACGCGATGGCCCCCGTCGTCGGCGATATAGACCCTGTCATCGGAGCCAATCGAAATGAAGTGCGGCCGGCTTGAGAAGCGGCCGCTACCCCATCTGTCCAGGACAGTTCCCTCGGAATCGAGGACCGTGACCGGAACGTCACCCTGACGCAGGACGTAGACGCGATCATCTGAGTCGACCGCAACACCGGTCACGTCGCGATCCCAAGCATCTTCGCCCCAGCCAGCGATTTCCTCGAAGTTCATCATCGTCATTATTCCGCCGAGGGGCGAACCCAGTGCGGAATGAGCGTTTTACCCGCGCCGGAGGCACTCTCATCAACTAGCGCCGGGACCGGCTCTTCATCCATGAACCACTCTGAAAAGTCGTACGACTGCCACGCGACATCCGCAGCGTTGAATGAAGAAATCTCTAACGGATTGCCGCTCGGATCCGAGAAGTAGATCGACGAAATGAATCGATGGGTATTGTTCGCGCCACGACGCTCTGAAATATCGGAGACCGCGACACCATGCGAGAGCAGATGCTCGCGGAACCACACGATATCGGCAGGCGTGGGCACATCAAATGACAGGTGGTCCAGCTTCTGGGGTTCGACCGGCGCGCTCCACTGCTCTGCCCCAATGGACGGCCACAGCACCGAGCTAATAGGCGCAGCCGGCCGCTCCGCGACCCCTGGCGCCTCGTAAATCGAGAACAACAAACCATTGCTCATCTCGAAGAACACCTGGCGGACCATGATCTTTGCGACAGCCGGGGACGATTCCGACTGCGTCACTGCCAGACCGCTCGAGTGTTTTGCAGCGGAGCGAAGCCCCTCCGCGGTGGGTGCGAATCGAACGGTGCGCACAACCCGAAGGCCGAGCACATCGCGGTAAAAACGTATCCCTTCGTCCATGTCGCGAACGAACAGAACCAGATGGTTGATTCCCGAGATCCGACCCGTTGCCGGGCCCGATTCCTGAAGCACCCGTCGGTGACGCGGTAGTTCCGCAACGCCCGACAGACCTTCCTTAGATGTCAATGCAGCCATGTCTTATGCTCCTGATCTTTGAACGCTTCCGCAGGATCCACACCGCAGCCGGCATGCGACAACCGTCGCCTGATTCGTGCCGCCGTGTGGACAGAACACTGCTCTTATCCCTTATCGGGTTTTTCTATGCATCGAGAACGAGACGCGCCGAGCACGATCTCGACACACAGATCATCATCGTCTTGCCCGCAGCCCGCTCTTTTGCGCTGAGCACGGAGTCCCGGTGATCGGGTGTCCCTTCGATGACTCTGATCTCACACGAACCGCAAACGCCTTCCTGACACGACGATTCGACCTCTACGCCGAGCTCTTCGGCAACTTCCAGGATTGATCGCTTCGCTGGCACGGTAGCGACGACTCCGGAGCGGACGAATTCGACCTCGAATTCGGTATCCGCCTCACCGGCACCCTCTTCGCGGCGACTGAATCGCTCCACGTGCAGCCTTTCACTCAACGATGGCGCGCAAATCTCGTCGATTGCTGCAAGCATGGGCTCGGGACCGCAGCAGTAAATCTCCGTGTCAGAATCCGTCCCGGCGATTATCCCGGCCAGGTCCGCCAACCCCTTTAAATCGCTCTCGTGAACGATTACCTTGTCGCCGCCGAAATCGACAAGACTCTCGACAAACGCCATCGACTCGACTGTTCTGCCGCAGTACAGCAGACGCCAATCCGCGCCCTTCGATGCAGCGTCTTTAATCATCGGCAGCATCGGCGTAATGCCAATGCCGCCCGCGACGAACAGGTAGCGTTTTGCCTGCACAAGCGGAAAGTTGTTACGAGGCCCCGTAACGGTGACCTTGTCGCCCACGGAAAACGCTTTGTGAATGTGTGCTGATCCCCCACGGCTATCAGGTGCGAGCAGCACAGCCACCTGCCAGTGCCGACGATCCGACACTGGGCCGCACAACGAATACTGCCGGACGTAATCAACGCCGTTCGAGACGAAATGCACATCCAGGTGAGAGCCAGGCTCCCATTCCGGGAGTTCCAACTCGTCTTCACGTGCGAACATAAAACGAAGAACCCCCTTGGCCACCGCGTCTATGCGGGTGATCACAAGTTCGAAGTCACGCTCAGACATCACAAATCCTCGATAATTGGACGGTCGCGAATACTTCATCGCGAGCCGTCCACCAACTCATGTCGGCGATGAAACCAGCCGACCAATCAGACGTGCAGAACTACCGTGGCGCCTTCTACAGAAACGGGAACCGTCTCTACTCCCGCTTCGAGCCGCTTCAATTCCTCTGCCGACTCAACGGAGACCGGGTAGCTCCGTACTTTTTGCCTGGATTCGAAGATTGTCTTGCCTGTCTTGATGTCGAATTCCCAGTGATGCCACGGACAGGAAACGATCTCGCCCTGTCGCACCCAGTGCACTTCCGGTTGCCTGTCGGCCGGCAACTCTGAAGCAGACGTGCCGCGAAGCTTGCCCCGGCAAAGCGGGCCGCCCATATGCGGACAGGTATTTTTCAGTGCGAAGAACTCACCCTCGATGTTGTACACACCGATACCGCTCTTGACCTTGTCCGGATAGACAATCGTCGATGCACCCGGTGGAAGATCGGTGACTGGACCCACTACGTATTTCATGTTCAACTCCTGTTCAGTCGATCCGGATCACACACCTGCTTCGGCCGACACTCGTGCGGCAAGGCGCGGATAGAACTGCACCGCGTTTTCGGACAAACAGCGTGCCCGTTCCTTCTCCGTCCACGTTGGGAATACGTCTTCAGCCCGCACACCGTCCCAGTACGGATGACGGCTGCCGTAGACGACGAGTTCCGAATTGTCTCCACCAATCGCATCGGCCGTTCTGGCGCTGTGTGGCGAAATTTCATCGTCGGCCTGGGTGACGAAACGGACGTTGCGCTCCAGGTAGGTCGTCGGGTCTTTGCTCACCCACGGCACCTCGAGGCGGTCAGACTGCCAGTCCTTGTCCGTGCGAATCGCCAGTGACCGCGCCGCATGCACGCTGACGTCGCCAAGCACCACCCGCAGTTCGGGAAGACGCTCGAAGACACCGGCGATGATGAAGCTCGTGAGATGAACGATTGCCGACATCGGCCGGATCGCATGGACTTCCGCGAAATGGCTCGGGAAGCCGACCTGTGACGGCGGTGGCTCGCAGAGCGTACCGAGATCGTCGTGGATGAAAACCACAAGACCCCTCTCGACAGCCGCGCGCCACAGCGGGAAGAACCGCTGCTCTCCGTACGTCCCGAGCGCACGCGCCGGCGCGACCAACTGGACATACCGGTCATCGTCGGCCCAGCGGTCAAGTTCGCGCAACGCCTCGTCGACATCGTTCATCGCAACGCGGATGGAGCCGAGGAACTTGCCTTCTGATTCGGGCGCATTCAGCCATTTCTCTGCGAAAAGCTTGTTTGCGCCGCGTGCGACCGAGGTAGCCTGCTGAGGATTCGGCCAGTAGCCACGCGTTGTCGGGCTGAGCACAGCGTAGTCAACACCTGAGCGACGAAGCTGATCCGCCAGCGCGGCGGGGCTCGTTGCTTCCTCGAGCGGAACAGCCAGTTGATCGAATGGAGCCCGGTACCGGTCACCGAAAAGCGGGGGCAACTTCAGCAGATTCCACGGACCACCGATCTCACGGTTGAACTCTTCGTTACCCAGTACCGGGTGAACTGCGCAATCGATGATCATTACCGACCTCCCACTGCCAGGTCGAACCGATCCACCGGTCTTGTCTTCGGCAAGTTATAAAGTACCCGTGCGTTCTCGGAGAGAATGCGTTTCTTGGTCTCGTCGTTAAGCGAGCGCGGCAGTGCCTTGCTCGGCGGGTCGTAGTCGTAGTGGGGATAGTCGCTCGAGAAAAGCAGCAGCTCTGCCGCATTGGCTTCTTCGAAAAGTGCTGCAATCTTTTGGGAATCCGTATTTTCCTCGATCGGTTGCGAGGCAAACCGGAAGTGATCGCGCACGTATTCGATCGGCGTCTTCTGGAGCGAGAGCTCCGCGGCCGTTTTTTCCCAGTGACGTTGCAGACGATCCACAACCGGGCGATACCAGAGGAACCCACCTTCGATGAAGATGACCTTCATGTTGGGGTGCCGGTCAAGAACGCCATTGCACATCCAGCTCGCCATATGTGTCGCATAGGCCATCGGTGCGATGAGCGAATGGTATTCGACGAAGTATTGCAACGGGCCCGTCGGCGTCCAGCCGAGCGGTTGCGTTGCACCGCCGCGAAAGTGCATCGCAATCGGCAGGTCGTGGCGCGCAGCCGCTTCCCAGATCGGATCGTAGGACGGGTGGCCGAAAGGTCGCGGGCCATAGTGCCCGATCATTACCTGGCGGAATCCGGGATGGCCGCCCCACTTGTCGATTTCCTTTGCAGCACCGATCGGATCATCCACCGAAACCGTAATCGAACCGACATAGCGATTTTCGGTGTTGTACTTCGAAAGCCATGTGTCAGCCATCCACTTGTTGACCGCCGACGCTAGCGCCGTATCCAGCTTTGGATCAGTGGTCAGGCCACGGAAGCTCCATGGCAGCAGAATCGCGAAATCTGTCGGGTCATCAACGAACATCTGTTGCCCGACGAGTTCCGGATCGGAACCAATGTCGCCGAATTTCGGGTAGGCATCCTTCCGACCGCCGCCGTCGAGGGTCTTGTACGTCGAACGGCTCCAGGGTACTGCGTCGATGAGGTTGGGGCGATCGCGCCATGGCGCGTCAAGGTAGGGAATCAGCTCGTCGAATGAGCGGGGCTCAACGTGGACATCGGTATCGATTACCTTGATTTCAACGGTATCGACCCGACCGTCCAGCTCCTCCAGCCGAGTAAGAGTTGCGGTGGTCATAATGTGTCTCCCGACAATATATTGCTGTCGTCACGATGAATACTGCCAACGTCGATTTATTGACGTCTTACTGATCAGTTTGCCTGTATAGTTTTCGAGTGTCAACTTGATGCTAATCAGGGATAACCCGTGACCTGAAAAGCTGATGCAGCACCCAACGATGCGTTGCAGACAAAGCAATGAAACGAAGATTGAAAACGCAAATAGCCGACCGACAGATCACCGTCGAGTCGACCATTTTTTGCTTGAGAAATAGCCTTTTCTATCGGCAACTTCGTGCCGAAGGATCAGACGTACGTACTGGAATTACTGCGACTCCCCCGCATTAAACCCGGGATGATTCGCAACATACCGCTCCAGAAACGCGCGGAGATCTGCTGACGTGGGACGAGTTCCCCACCCGTTAGCCGTATTGACAGATGCCAGCGCCATCCACGAATCGGGCGGCTTGAATGCTTCAATGACCGCAGGCCCATCCACGATCACCAACCGCCCTGTAGACGGTCGGAAATGAGCCGAAATCTGTCGACTGTCAACCTCCACGTGAACAAGGACGTTTCGCGGCTTCATCGCACCTCCATATCGATTGTGTGTGATGCGTCGCAGCTCGGGAACGGCTACCAGACCTGGCAACGGTGAGGCCCGAAATCACTCACGTTTGCCTCCACTCTGCTGCATATCTGGAGCCGGGACTCAAACGCCGGTTACCAGTTGCCAAAGGAGCACCAGATTCAGCGCCAAAACAATCCCTGCACACGCCCAAGCGAGGCCAAGCGAGATACCTCTGACGCGAAAGCACCCCATGAGTCCGGCATCCGATGCAAAACGGACAAGGGGGATGGCAGCGAGCGGTAATTGAAGACTGAGCGCGACCTGACTCGCGACCAACAACTGGTTCGACCCATGTTCTCCGAATACGCCGACGGCAAGCCACGCCGGCCCGATGGCGAGGGCACGCGTCAGGAGTGCGCGCGCCCATCGCGCGATCTTCAACTGCAGAAAGCCCTCCATTACGACCTGTCCGGCAAGCGTACCGGTGACCGTGGCGTTCAGTCCGCAAGCCAGTAGCCCAGCCGCGAAGAGAATTGCGGCCCACTGCCTGCCCACCAGCGGTGCAATGAGCCGATGTGCGTCCGCGAGATCGCTAACGTCGAGTTGTCCACTTGTGTGAAATACCGCCGCCGCTACGATTAACAAAGCCGCGTTGAGGACAAATGCAACGCTCAAAGAGACAAACGTATCGATATTCACTCCCCTCGTCGCATCGGAGATAGACTGATGTTCGCCGTCACCCGCGAGGTTCTTTACCAGCGCCGAATGCAGATAG
Source organism: Paraburkholderia sp. EB58 (assembly GCF_050436665.1). Taxonomy (NCBI): domain Bacteria; kingdom Pseudomonadati; phylum Pseudomonadota; class Betaproteobacteria; order Burkholderiales; family Burkholderiaceae; genus Paraburkholderia; species Paraburkholderia sp. EB58. The sequence continues at coordinate 19,563 of NZ_JBNDMQ010000061.1, forward strand.
AGGTTGTGCGGCATAACTGTCGCACCGAGTATGCCGGCAGCGAGCCAGACCATACCGGAATCACGCACCAGTGCAGCATTTGGCACGAAGCCCGCGAGCACACTGCGCCACACGGGGTTAGCAAACATGAGTTCAACAAAAAAACAAAGCCCAACGAAAACGATGAGAGTCATAACCACTGCTTGCAACGGACGAGGTCCGTGACTCTGAAGCGCCAGCATGGAAAACGTGCCGACGGCCGACATCAGGACCCCGACCGCGAGCGATACACCCAGCAGGAGTTGCAAAGCCACCGCGCTACCTACAACCTCGGCGACGTCACAAGCGACGATCGCGATATCGCAGGTGATCCAGAGAAAGATCACCGTGGGACGGCTATAAGTCGTACGGCACAGCTGTGCAAGATCGCGACCGGTCACGACGCCTACCTTCGATGCCACCCATTGCAATACCAGTCCCATCAGGCTGGCCACCAGCACAACACCAATCAACTGAAAGCCGTATTTCGCGCCACCGCTAAGGGCCGTCGCCCAGTTTCCCGGGTCCATATATCCAACAGCGATCAATGCACCTGCGCCGACAAAAGAAAACCATCGTCCACGAGCGCGAGGGGATCCGTTCGGCGTACCACCAGTTCGATTACTGGTAAGACGTACGTTGCGATCAGACGTGGGAAGATCCACAGATCTGTTCTGGTTCAGCGCGAAGGAGTTCATGTTCATGTAGTTTTTCGATGGCCCTGGCGGGTCCATCCTGGCTATAGAGCCGTAGGCCGATATCGTTTCTCTGGCATCCACCCGTCGAGGAGTAGCTGCGAATATATTCAGTCTGCCTGTATATTTTCGGTATGTCAATCGTGGTCGCCCTGAGGGAACGACTGGTACGATCGCAAAAGAGGCGACGCGTCGCATTAACGTCAATGTAGAGGCACCTGTCTCTTGCGCATCGGGAAATGAGAAGGGTTAATTCAGAAAAGAAAAAAGCCTTCGGCCAATGGCCGAAGGCTTTCCAATGCGACCGGAATCAGCCGCGAATCACTACGTTAGCCGCGCGATCTGATCTTGCCGATGTATCGCTCACCTTCGCGGACAATATCCACTCCCGTACCGAAAGGCCTGGACAGTTCGTCAAGCCGCCCAAGGATGCGTGCGCCGTCGTCCGTGGAAGCAAGTCGTGGACATCCGCGTCGGCTTCTAGGTTCTTCACGTCCGAGCGTAATCGGATGAAATTCGCTATCTGCGAGCACCCCATTTTCGTATGTGAAGCGGGCAACCACCGACTCCCAAAACAGGGGCTGCTTGCCATAGCCGTTCACGACGTCGAACAGATCGGCGGCGGTAGACGTGAGCGGCATGCCCTGCTGTTCGTACACTTCGAGCGGGAAGGCGGAAAACGTCTCGACGTTAAAAATGAAGTTGCCAAGCGAATAGCAAATCGGGCGGCCTGCGTAGAGTTCAACACCCCGTAGCATATGCGGGCCATGCGCAAAGACACCGTGCGCACCAGCATCGATCAATTGACGGGAAACTGGCTGTAAAAACTCGGCGGGCACATCGGTGTTCCAGCGACCCTGCAGACCCTCGTGGCAATGAAGCCCAACGAAAACGAGGTCCGCCTGTCGGGAAGCTTCCCGCACGGATGCCTTGATTGCCTCCACGTCGCGCTCGAGCGCATCGGTCTGCACGCGTGAGGTTTCGCTCGGTGCGAAATTGACGCCTTCGACCGCAAATCCGCCTTCCGGCGGCGGATCGTAGACGTTCTTGTCAGGATAAGGGAAATGAATACCAGGAGCAGTCGTACCCGTCGACGAAACGTTGACGCCGGCCTCTGCCAGGATTTCACGCAGTTCCGCGAACCGCTCCTTCTTGATGTAATGCGTTTTTTGTACGCGCACCGGCGCAACGCCCGGGCGACCTACATCGCCGACGCTTGGGTCCGCAGCGAGCGAAAGACGGGCATTGCTGGATACTGCGGCGATGTACGCGACACGCGCACCGGGTGCGCTGATATAACGAGGCGCACGCGCTTCGGCCAGCGTTCGGCCTACCCCAGCGTAGGCCAGACCACGTGCCTCCAGCGCTTCGATGGAAGAGACGAGGCCAGACACCCCATAGTCAGTCGCATGATTTTGCGCCATCCCATAAACGTTGACGCCGAGCCATTCGAACTCCGAAAGAAGCTCAGGCTCCACGCCAAGCGGGATGCCATGCATGGTTGTCGAAGCTATTCTCCCGCGACCGGGGAAAACCATCTCGACATTGGTGATGGTCACATCAGTATTGCGTAGAATGTCAACGAGAGCACGAAAATTGGCCTCGGGATTGGGCGATATAAGCTGCGTAAGTATCGCATCACCGGTGGCGAGAACGCTAACTTTGGGCACGACAAATTCTCCGTTTTGAAAGATGACGGAACTGCAAGGTCCACGATCCACAGGTGGCGCTTTCAAGAAATCAAGCTTGTTCAGGCGCAACGCTCGAATATCGCCGCAATGCCCTGCCCGCCGCCAATGCACATTGTGACAAGCGCGTAGCGTCCGCCGACGCGCTGCAACTCATACAGTGCCTTCACAGTGAGTAACGCCCCTGTCGCGCCGATCGGGTGTCCGAGCGAGATGCCTGACCCGTTCGGGTTGACCTTCGCTGGATCTAGACCCAGTTCCGTACTGACTGCGCAGGCTTGCGCCGCAAACGCCTCGTTCGCCTCGATCACATCCAGGTCGTCTACTGTGAGACCGGCACGCGCCAGCGCATTTCGCGTGGCTGGCACCGGTCCGATGCCCATGTAAGCGGGATCGACACCGGCATGCGCATACGCAACGAGACGTCCAAGTGGCTTCACACCGCGCTTTTCTGCGATACCGCGCTCCATCAGCACCACAGCCGCTGCGGCATCATTGATACTCGACGCGTTGCCTACAGTCACTGTTCCGTTTTCTTTCGCAAAAACCGGCTTCAGCTTCGCGAAATCGTCCACAGACGCGTCGCGGCGCACGTGCTCGTCTGCGTCGAACACGATTTCGCCTTTTTTCGACCGGATGGTGATCGGCAGAATCTGGTCCTTGAAATAACCGTTATCGATCGCGTTTGCCGCACGGTGATGCGACTCGACCGCAAGGGCGTCCTGCATGGTGCGCGAAATCTCATACTTGCGCGCCACGTTTTCGGCCGTAACACCCATGTGGACAGACTGGAACGGATCGCTCAGTGCCCCCACCAACATGTCGACGAGGCGACCATCCCCCATGCGCTGACCAAAGCGGGCAGCGGGCATCAAATACAGCGCGCGACTCATGCTCTCCGCGCCGCCGCCAATCGCGATGTCTGCATCTCCGAGTTGCACGCACTGCGCGGCTGACACGATCGCCTGCAAGCCTGAACCGCACAAACGATTCACCGTGAGCGCCGGTGTGTGTTGTCCAACGCCAGCTATTACCGCAGCAACACGCGAGAGATACATATCGCGCGGCTCAGTATGAACAACGTTGCCAAACACGACATGACCGACTTCGTCACCTGAAACGGACGCCCGCGACAACGCCTCGCGCACAACCTGCGCGCCGAGATCCGCAGGTGCAAAGTCTTTCAGGCTCCCGCCAAAATCGCCGATTGCCGTCCGTACGCCACTGACCACTACAACATCTCGAGTCATCGATCTCTCCTGCAATAGCCAAGAAACTAACCAAGTAACTGCACACCGGTGTGGCCCTGCACAAAATCCACGTCGACGCCGGGCGCCAGTTCCACGATTCTCAAACCGTCTTCTTCAACGTCAATCACCGCCAGATCCGTGATAATCCGGTCGACTACGCGCTGGCCCGTTAAGGGCAAAGAGCATGACTCGACAATCTTCGGCTGGAATCCACCGTCCCGCTGCGGCACCACATGTTCCATCAGGACAACGACCCGTTTCACACCAGCGACCAGGTCCATGGCTCCGCCCATTCCCTTGACCATCTTCCCCGGTATCATCCAGTTTGCGAGGTCACCAGCCTTGCTCACCTGCATCCCACCCAAAATACTCAGGTTAAGCTTCCCGCCCCTGACCATCCCGAACGACTGGTCGCTGCTGACGATTGAGCTACCGGGCACGGTCGTGACGGTTTGTTTTCCCGCATTGATAAGGTCCGGATCAATTTCGTGCTCCTCCGGAAATGGACCAATTCCAAGCAGGCCATTTTCTGATTGCAGCCAGACGTCAATTCCGGGCGGAACGTGGTTGGCAACGAGCGTCGGGATACCGATGCCGAGATTGACGTAAAACCCGTCTTGTAGCTCGAGCGCTGCACGAGCGGCCATCTGCACTTGAGTCCACGCCATAGACATCTCCTGAAAGTTAGGCAGGTGATTCAGCGTAAGCTGACCGTGCGCTTTTCAATCCGCTTGAGCGGCAATGGATTGACGCAGATGCGATGAACGTAGATCCCTGGCAAATGAATATCGTCCGGAGCAATGGAGCCCTTGTCGACGATGCGCTCGACTTCAACGACACAGATCTTTCCTGCCATCGCGACCGCTGGATTGAAATTCCGGGCGGTGTAGCGAAACCGCAGGTTGCCCTCGCGATCCGCGACTTCTGCTTTCACCAAAGACAGCTCAGGCACGAGAGACCGCTCGAGCACATAGACGTCGTCGTCGAACGTCCGGGTTTCTTTTCCCTCTGCGACGACCGTGCCTACACCAGTCTTCGTGAAGAAAGCCGGAATACCGGCGCCCCCTGCTCGCAGCTTTTCGGCGAGTGTTCCTTGCGGCGTAAACTCGACTTCCAGCTCGCCCTCCAGATACTGACGTTCGAACTCCTTGTTTTCGCCGACGTAGCTCGAGATCATCTTGCGAATCTGTCGCGTGCGAAGCAGCTTTCCAAGCCCGAAATCATCGACGCCCGCATTGTTCGAGATAGCCGTCAGGTTCTTCACGCCCGACTCCATCACGGCGTCAATGAGCGCTTCCGGTATGCCGCATAGTCCGAAACCACCCACTGCAACGGTCATTCCGCCTCGCAAAAGACCGTCAATCGCCGCAGCGGCGCTCGCATAGATTTTTCCCATTAGGTATCCTCTCTTTACAAAATCCTCTTTACCCGAAGGATCGAACCGTCCCCTTAGTGCCACGCGCTACGAACGGTCCACTCTCTCCGCCAGTTCCCACGCGAGCTGAGCGACCCTTGCGAAGCGATCCCCCGTTGCGCGGGCATCCTCGCTTACCGCGGTGCCGCGCGCGACCCGCGCACGGATTCCATGCAGGATGGCTGCAAAGCGAAACATGTTGAAGACGACGTAGTAGTCAAAATTGGGAACGTTCGATCGCCCGACCCTGCGGCAATAGGCAGACAGATATTCTTCTTCACTCGGCAAGCCGTCATTGTTGACACCACGGATACCACCCAGAATGTCTGGTGGCAGGCGGTACATCATCGCGTGATAAGCGAAGTCCGCAACCGGGTCTCCCAGCGTCGAGAGCTCCCAGTCCAGTACGGCGAGTACCTTGGGTTCCGTTGGATGGAAAATGAGGTTGTCGGCACGAAAGTCGCCATGAATGAGTGATGTCTCATCGCGCGCCGGCAAACGATCGGGCAACCATTGCACCAGTTCGTCCATGTACCGGTCCCGGCCAGCCTCTTCATCGGTCAGATATTGGTCCGACCAGCGCTCGACCTGACGGGCCACATATCTACCGGGCTTACCGAAGTCTCCGAGTCCGATCGCCTCGTAATCCACCGCGTGCAATTTGGCCAACGTCTCGTTCATCGCCTCCATGTATGCGCCGCGATCTGCGAGGGGCACACCTGAGAATCCTGGCTCCCAGAAGACCCGGCCCTCCACCATCTCCATGACAAAGAAGCCGCTACCGACGACGTTGGTGTCTTCGCAGGTCGCATACACCTTGGGAACCGGAAAGTCCACGAATCCAAGTACGGACATCACCCGTGCCTCACGCTCAACAGCGTGCGCGCCCTTAAGCAGAACACCGGGCGGCTTGCGTCGCAGCACGTAGTCGCGGCACGGTGTTCTCAATCTGTAGGTCGGGTTCGACTGCCCTCCCTTGAACTGGTCGACGCTCAGCGGACCACTGAAGTCTTCGATGTTGGCCCGCATCCAGTCTTCGAGAGCAATCGGATCGAACTGGTGCTGCTCACGTACGGGGCCTAGACCCGAAAAATGACTATTGGCCGACACGATATTCCCCTTCGAGCGCGGCTTTCTTGATCTTCTTTGCAAGCGACCACTTATGAACCTCAGTTGGACCGTCGTAGATCCGGAAGGCGCGTATATCACGGAAAATCTGCTCGACGACCGAATCGCGAGAAACACCGGAACCGCCCATCACCTGCACGCAACGATCCGCGACCCTGAACAGCGCATCGGATACAGCAACTTTCGCCATCGAACTTTCCGTTGTTGCACCGCTTCCAGAATCGAGCACGTCGGCGCACCATTCGATCATCAGCGCCGATTGTCGCAAATCAATGAGGTTATCCGCCAGCATGAATCCGACGCCCTCATGGTCAATCAGGCGCATTCCAAACGCCATCCGGCGCGTTGCATAAGCAGTGGCGATTTCATGCGCACGCGCTGCCGCCCCAAGCCAACGCATGCAGTGCGACAGGCGGGCCGGTGAAAGCCGAATCTGTGCGTATGTGAAACCCTGGTGGACTTCGCCCAGCACTGCAGAAGCCGGAACACGCAGGTTCTTGATGGATATCCGCGAATGGCCGCCCGGCATCGAATTGTCGATGGTGTCCAGCACCCGCTCGATGACAACGGCCGGATGCGGCAGGCCCACGAGGAACATCGTGGCGCGCGAGGTGTTCCCGTCTTCGGTGCGCGCCATGATAATGCCCACCTGTGCCCCATCAGCACCCGTTATGAACGTTTTCGTCCCATCGATCATCCAGTGATCACCATCGAGGCGGGCAGTCGTTTTTAGCATTGAGGGATCAGAGCCCGCCCCCTCGTCTTCCGCCGGCTCCGTCATAAAGAAAGCGGACCGCGCATCTCCCGAAATCAGCTTCTGAAGGTAGTGTTGCTTTTGCTCACTGGTCGCCACCTTGCCCAGCAAAAGCATGTTCCCTTCGTCCGGCGCCATGGTGTTTACCGCGACAGGACCAAGCGGCGACAGGCCTGAGCGCATCAGCACGGCAGCAGTCTCTCTCTGGGACAGGTGCTCACCGTTCGGAAGAACGTGAGGCGTCATGAGCCCGGCATCACGGGCAAGACGACGTAATTCACCGACAAGTCCGGCCGACGGTCCATGAGGTCCGTTGCGGGGATCGCGCTCATAACCTGTAACGACTTCACGAACAAATATCTCGACGCGGTCGGCAAGCTGCTGACTACGCTTCGATGGACACGCGATATACATACTGTCTCCAGTTCAAAGACTGCTAACGAGGTGCCCGCCGTCGACGGCGAGCATCGATCCCGTCATGTAACGAGACGCATCGGACGTCAGGAGCAGCATTGGCCCGTCGAGGTCCGACAGTTTTCCAAGGCGGCGCTGGGGAATCCGTCTTGTCAGCGCAACGCCCGCAGGCGTTTGCCAGAACCCCTGGTTCAGCTCAGTCTCGATATACCCGGGCGCCAGCGCGTTCACGCGGATGTCATAGCGCGCCCATTCAAGCGCAAGCGACTTTGTCAGCTGGATTACACCTGCTTTCGAGACCGCGTAGGGCAACACGCCGCCAGCCTGTCGGAGACCAAGGATTGATGCGACGTTGACGATGGCGCCACCCGTTTCTTTCATTCGTTTTGCAAACGTCTGCGCCATGAAGAACATCGACTTGAGATTGGTATCAACAACGCGGTCCCAGTCTTCTTCCGACTGCTCCAACGCGGACCCTTCGGACACCACCCCGGCGTTATTCACGAGGACATCAATGGCGCCGACCGCCTCGCAGGCCGATTGTCTTGATGCGGGATCGTTCACATCCAGCTGCACGCAATTGACCCTCCCGCACGATTCCCCGACAACGCGGGCGAGGGCCTCAAGCGCGTCCAGTCTTCGGGCGGCGGCGAAGACCTCTGCGCCATGGGCCGCCAGCACCGTGGCGAAATGGAGCCCCAGTCCACTTGACGCTCCAGTGACGAGTATTCGTTTGCCCGCCACAGAGTTCGGCATCTCCAACATCCACCTCCTATTGTTCCTCACGATTGTTGAACAATTATATTGAACAAAATTGTGAGCGTGTCAGCTGTTACAATTCTTTATTTGGATCGTGGAGCCCAAACATGCTGACCGGGTTGGACGCGTTGAATGCAACACCGACCCCACCAGGGGGCGATGGCCCTGCTTCGGATGCCGTTTTTCTCGGCGTTCTCCATGGGATAGAGAACCAGACTTTCGTCCCCGGTCAGCGTCTGGTTGAAACAGACCTCGCTACTGCTTTCGGTGTAAGCCGGAATTCGGTACGGGAGGGATTGCATCGACTGGTGGCAGAAGGTCTTGTCGAACTGCTACGGCACAAAGGCGCAGTTATCCGGTCACTTAGCCTGGAGGACACACTGGGGGTTCTGGACATTGCCGAACTTATGACAGGTCTTCTTGCTCGCACTGCAGCGCGGATCGGCACAGATGCTGCACAGGCGCGCGCGATCAGGCAGATAATTCGCGACCTGACCGAAAGCGATAAGTCGCGCGATATCGCGAAGTTTTCTGCTGCCCGCCGCCGCTTTTACCGCACCCTCCTCGAACTAAGCGGAAACAAGGAACTGCGGCGGTTATTCCCGACCATCCACATGCCGATCGTCTACGCGCAGCACCGGCTACCGTCTTTACAGCAGTTGCGCCTTAAGGACTACGGGTTGATAGCTGCTGCCGTGCTCGCCGGCCGGGAAGAGGAGGCTGAAGAAGCGGGCCGTAATCATGTCCGAAACGTCAGGCACTGCATTCTTGAGGCAAATGGAGCCGTGGCCGACTAACGTCGATCCACGGCGTTTGTTTAGTCCGGCAGACGCCGGGCTCGGAACGAATAATAGGCCTGAACCGTCGCCGAAGAAGCGAGGAGAACCACGCTGGTGATCCGCAGATACGCCGCACCAGCAAGCTTGTCTCCGCTGTGCGTCAATACCCACCCTGCCAGGCCCGGGCCTAACGCAATGCCACCGACCGCGACGATGTAGTAGACCCCATTCATCTGCCCTGTCGTATCCAGCTTCGACATCACACCCAGAATCATTGGATTGATCACCCAATAGGCGTACGTGAAGAAGAGTGCGGAGAAAACGAATACCGAATAAGAACGAGGAACAAAAAGCTGAAGCACAATCGAAAGACACAACCCGATGAAGATCAACGTGATTGTGGAAGCTGACGCCTTGCGGTCCCCAACAAAGATCGCGGTGACAGATCCCAGCGCACTGACAATGCTGCCCCAGCCAAGGATCATCGACATCTGTGAATGGCCAACGCCTGCGGACTCTCCGAGCACTGAGATGAACGGCCAGAAGGTTCCGACACCCAGATAAAACACCCCGAAGCTGGCGGCAAGAAGGAACTTCTCCGGCAAACAAAGGGATTGCGAGTCATCCACGACCCCTACTTTCTTCTTTGTGGTCCGTTCGTGGTTTTCAGGAATCCATCCAATCATCACCAGTGCGAGTGGAATCGTGCCGGCCAGGATGACAAAGATCGAATTCGCACCAAAGAGCCGTTCGATTGCTGGAAACGCAAAGGCAGCTACAGCTCCGTAAAGCTGGGTCGTGATCGAGTAAAGCCCCGCGGTCACGCCTGGACGTGCTGACAAGGCAATCAGGATCCCGAGCCGACCCAGGCCGAAGCCCGCACCGAGACCAGACAGGCAACGCAGCGCGTAGAGCGGGAGACCGACATCTGCTTTGAACTGTATGCTCGCGAGGTTAGCCAACATTGTCAGCGAAAGCGCAATGAACAGATATCCGCGCTTGCGCAGGACTAGCGGGAATGCCGTTGATATGATGGTCCCAGCACTGGTCGCTATCATTTCGGCCGTCAAAAGATAGCCAGCGGTCGCCTTGTCAAGGCCGACGGAATGAATGAACGACTGGATGATAAGCGGCTTCAACGTAGATGTTGCATGGCCGGCCACGCCGGCCATAACAATCGCAAGCAGGGTCAGCGCACCCAACATGCGCGTAGCCGACTGCTCGCGACCGACGGAGGGGTCAGCGGCAGCCGTGTCGGACTGTCGAAAATCTGTAGCAGCAGGTTCAACCATTTTGGATCTCCTCCTTGTATTCGAACGGTTCGGTCCCTTAGGGGCTGCCGCATCCGACACACGGGCCTCAACCGCCCTGTGTCCGATCTTCCCGACCAGGAAAGTATTAATACCGTCACACTGATCAGTCTGTCTGTTTATCTGTAATCAGTCTGCCTGCATATTTCGGAGGCGTATACAAGGGAATCTACTTAAGTTCAACCTCGCGCCTATCCGTACCGGCCTCACGATAGTACGCGGCAACAGCCACCGAGACACACACTGATTAGGCAGCAGAAATAGGTCTGCTGCGTGCTACCGGCTGCCGGCATCATTCGGTCACAAGATTCGATACGATCGCTTAAATATGGGTTCGTCAGAAGAAAGTGTGGGTGGACGTAGGCTCGGGGAGCTTGCCAAGTGCATGATATAGCGCAATTTCTGTCGCTCTGAAGGTGCGGAATC
>NZ_JBNDMQ010000062.1:0-27780 GCF_050436665.1 Paraburkholderia sp. EB58
CCATTCGAGGTCTTCGAACGTATGCTTGCAACCGCTTCGATATCCTCAGCTTCCATTCATCAACCCCCTGTTGCGCTTCACTCTTGAAACCGCCCTGCTATATCTGAGATGTACGGCGATTCTATCCGGATAAAGCCGTTGCTTTTGTCGAGCGATACGCTGATTGGTTGTCCTGGCAGCGGTGGAACGCCTCCATTTTCCAAAGCAGCCAGGAGATCGTGTGTCGATCGAGAACGATTGGGTCTAACGTTTGCTGCGTTTCGTACGACCGCCTCGATGCCCAACTCCTCGATCAAGTCATTAATGCGTCTGCCGAGCCGAAACGTGATTTTCTCGGGACCGCCTGCCAATGAAATGATTTCATTAGGAAGGCGAGCAATCGCCATTGATCGTGAAAGTATAGATGTTGACACTCCTAGGCTCTTTGCCAATTCCGTTTGGGAAGCCCAGAGGCGTCGCTTGAGAATATCTATATAAAATCGACCCAACTCGGCAGGCGTGCAACTGCTATCAGGCAACGTCGCGTGGACGTGGATAGCGTTTTGTCGGTCGGAGATGTTTTCGTTCTCAATTATTCGGTACTCCATAGGTGCGCTCTTTCGAATGGACTGGTATGAGTTAGAGGGGCGACCCTCTGTGGTGTGGAGTCGTCCGCGCGAGGCAAGCGACGTTTAGGGGCAGCCCGCGATTTGTCCTGTTAACGACCTAAGCCGGTTTCTTCTTAAGCCTGTGCTTATCGTCTGAAAAGGTATCAGCAATCCGGCGAGGTCAAGGACGCCTTGGTCCGAAGATATAGGTTCAGATGTCGAACGCTTCCTTCTTGAGGGAGTGCCTGTAACCGGTTACAAGCACTCCCCCGCATACGTCGCCGCTAACCATTTGATTGTTGGATGTTTTCCTCGAAAGTGCGCGCCGCGTTTCTCTCCGCGGTGTGCAATTTCTGAGCGCACGCTATCAGAATCATCCAATCATAGGTGTTGTCGGTGTCGAAAAGCTCCAAATTTTCAGCATCATTTCAGCAAACTGGCTGTAACCGGTTACGACCGCCCCTCCGAAATAGATGCTCCTTAAAGGCCACGACTCTTCCATCGGAAAGACGCCTCAAATCGCATTGCTTTTGCATGAATGACTACCCGTCTGGACTGATTCAATTGAGTCGGCCCAACTGCATAGTCCGTCATGCGTTTCTTCAAGAGTAAAAAGCAGATCGCGTTATCGCCCTTGCCGGGCGGTTACAACGAGGAAGACCCCGAGAAGGTCATCTTCGATAACGGCACTCATCGCGACGGTCCAGACAAAAGCAGGAAAGGACGGCGCTGCCGGAATCAGGTTCGTTGCAAAGGGCAAATACTATGTACTGGGATAAGACATTGGCCGCAGTCGTATGCACGCTGTGCGCATTCGCGGCGCGGGCCGAAACGCCGAGGCTTACGGTCGAAGACGTCGATCAGCTTTCGCAGGCAAAGATCATTCAGGATCTGTCAGGGGGCGATCCGAAGCCGGTTGCCGTACCGCATACGCCGGCTGCGCCCGCGTCCACTCCGGCTGCTGCCGCTGCACCAGTGGTCGTGCAGAAGGCAGTGCGATACGTCGCGCCGGTCACTCCCGTCACGTTCGTCGGGGCATATCGTGACGATCACGGAGGATCATTCGTCCTCTACCATTACAACGATGCGGTATTTACGGCGCGCACGGGCGAGAAGCTGCTCAACGGCTGGACTGCACGCAAGGTCAACGGGTTTCTCGTGACAGTAGAGGAGGGTGCTGGCAAGAACTCGCGTACCTGGACACAGCCGATCCGCGCGATGACGCAGCCTGTTGCGGCAACCCCGACTGCCATGGCCAGCAACTCGCTGCAGGCAATCCGGGATCTCGGCAGTCCATTGCCGCCGGGAACGATCAACGGTCCGGCACCCGTGGTCCTCCAGGGAGGCGCGCAATGAGCCTCTTTTCTGGTGCGCCGGAGAGCGATCAGCCGGCTACGGGTAGTCTGTGGTCGAAGCTGCGCGGAATCAGGGCAAGCTTTGTTGAGAACTCGGCGGGCGCGATGCCGATCGTGGGCGGTAATGAACCGAGCTTCGAGAGTGATTCCACTGTGCGCGCGAGAGAGACGAAGCATCCGGCGAAGAAGCCGCCGCAACGTTTCACGACGGCAAATCAGCCGGTCAACCCGCAGCATATGACGCTGGGAATGCGCTTGCGGGCGGGGGACGTCACTGACGTCGATGCTCACGATGAGTGGGTTTCTGGCGCATTAACCGACGCTTCGTTGGTGTCCGAGGCCGCATCGGGGAGCGAGCCGTTGGAGGAAAGTCCGGTCGCGTTCGAGGCGGCGCGCGAGTTCACGCCCGCCGAAACCGCTCACGATGCCGGCGGGCCTCAACTGGCCGAAGTCGATGCAACGCGTGCTACCGTCGAGCAGCAGATGGCGGATGTGCCGCGCATGCCTCAGCCGGTTGACCGCATGGCCCGGCCGGACGTTGTCGAGGTCCACAAGCCCGAGTTCGCGGGTCCGGCAACCGACCCGGCTGTAAGCGCGCTGATCGAGTCCGATGTGAAGATTGAATCGGTTGGCTTGCCGCGGCTGATGTCTCTCGATTCGCTGCCGTCGTTCAAGCGGATCCTGTGCGAAGCGACGCCCGATGCCGCGCTGCGCATCACGCCGCTCGCTCGCCGCGAGTTTGTCGCGGTTGACCTGCAGGCTGGCGTGGCAATCGTCGTGACGACGCAGCGGTTCCATGAAACCGCGCTCTATTCAACGTACATCAAGGATCTCGCCCGGGCCGACATCGCGGTGCGTGAGGAGATGATCGCAACCGAAGAGGTGATCGCGGCGATCTACGGAGTGGAGAAGTCCCGATCCGCATCGGTCATTCCCGAATCGTCTCGGGCGATCGGCACGTTCCGCGACGTGACCGAGGCTGCGCACGCGTATGGTGCAAGTGACATGCATTGGGAGTACCGCGATTTCAACGATGAAGTGGAACTACGCTTTCGCGTGAACGGCGACCTTTACACGTATCGGCACATGCCGAAGGCGCTCGTGCGCCGCGCACTATCGGCGGCCTATCAGGATCTGGTCCAACGCAACACGAACTCGGGGGAGACGTTCCAGCCCAGCGCGCCCCAATCCGCGATGATTCCGCTCGTCGCCCAGATGGACATGCTGAACCTGCGGTGGCAAAGCGCGCCGCTCGTTGGCGGGTTCGACGTGGCGCTGCGGTTGCTGGACGGCAACTTCAAGAACTACAAGGTTCGCATGCCCGACACCATGGGCCTTGAAGCGAGCCAGCTGGACATTCTCCGCTCGCTTGGCAACGTGAGCGGCGGGACGACGATTCTGACCGGGGAGACTGGCTCGGCCAAGACGACCCTGCTGCGGGCACTGTCGTACATGATGGCCTCGCGCGACCTGAGCAAACAGTATGCGGCGAACGAGCCCTCGGAGTATCCACAGCCGTGGCTGTCCGATATCTCGATCCCTCGACGCCCGGATGAGACTGACGAAGAGGCGAATCGTAAGTGCGCGGAAGTGATCCGCACCATCATGCGTATGGACCCGGACGATGTGACGGTGGGTGAAATCCGGGATGCTGTGATCGCAGGTCTCGTCGCGGAGCTGGCATTGACCGGTCACCCTGTGCGAACGACGTTGCATGCTGACAGTGCAATCGGTGCATTCATGCGCCTCGCTGGCGGCCGACTGCAATTGCCGGTCGATGAGGTGTCGTCGGAAAAGTTCGTGAACGCAGTCGGAAACCAGAAGCTCATTCCACTGTTGTGCCCGCATTGCAAGAAGGCGGCCGCCGACTTGATGCCGGCCGCAGACCTTGAGCTGTTGCGCACGAAGTTCGGGCTTGATACTTCGAAGATGGCGTGTCGCGACGAAAACGGCTGTGAGCACTGCCGTCTGCCGGGTCTGTTCACGCGCAACGGCAAGGTCGCAGCGGGTACCAAAGGTCAGACACTGGCGATGGAACTGTTCCGGCCAACGCCGGAATTTCTCGAGCGTGTCGTCGTGAGGGACTGGCGAGGTGCAGAAAAGGTGTGGCGCAGCACGCGCGTGTCGGGCTTCGGTGACTCGGACATGACCGGCAAGACCATCTACGAACACGCGCTATACAAGGCTTCGCAGGGGATCATCGACCCGCGGTTTATTGATTCGGGCATGAAGTCGTTTTTGGAATATCGCGTGGTTGCTGACCGGCACGGGAGGATGCCGTCATGATCCGCCAGATGCTCCATTCGTTGTTCATGCTGTTGCCTGCTGATGAGCGCATGCGCGTGGCAACGTGGCGCTTCGCCAAGGTACGCGAGTCGTTCTATACCGAAACGCGGCTCGATATCGTCGCAAAAAAGGGTGTGCGCAATCGCGAGACGATGCTCGAGCGGCTGACAAAGCTGGAGAAGCGAAGCCGTAGCCGAAACACTTTCGTGTGGCCAGCCTATCAGGCGATCGCGCGGCGAATGCAGGCCGGTGACGACTTTGCGCGCGCAATGAAGCCCTTCATCCCGGTGGACGAATACGCGCTGCTGGAACTGGCGGGTACCTCGACGCGTGAGGACGCGGCCGCACGCGGACTTGAACTCGCTGCAATGGCAGCAGGTGCCAGACGGATCCTGTCGGAGACGACGTCGATCCAGATGGCCTATCCGGCATTTCTGCTCGTCTACCTGTACTGCTTTTGCATGCTGTTTGGCGGCGAGGTGTTTCCAGGCGTTGTGGAAGTGAGACCGCTCGATCAATGGCCGGCTGCGGGCCAGGTGCTCTATGCGATTGACACCTTCTGCTACGACTACTGGTGGTTGACAGGCTCAGTGGTGGGGACGCTGGTCTATCTCTACTTCAAGACGCTGCGTCGCTGGGTGGGCCATATGCGCAACCGCTTCGACAACATGCCTCTCATGTGGCGCAACCGCCGGGATCTTCGCGCGGCGCTGCTCATCGTGTCGCTGTCGGGACTGTTTGATTCGGGTCTCACTTTGCGCGCGGCGCTCGATCGTCTGACGAAGACAGCCGACCCGTGGTTGCGGTGGCACCTGAACCGCATGGGACGGCGGCTCACGGTGACGCCGCACGAACCGATGCGCGCGCTGGATACGGGCATCTTCTCCGAAATGATCGTCGACAAGATCACTGATGCGGCCGGGCGCGACCAGTTCGTGCAGGCGATCAAGGATCTTGGCCGGGATTCGCTCTCGCGCGTCGTCGAGACCGTGCGGCGCAACGCAAAGATCACGCACTACGTGCTGCTCGGCATTGCGGCGGGTGCGTTCCTCGCGCTTGGCGTCGGCTCCTACGCGATGACCGGTGCCGCGAGCCTCGGCATGTCTTCTGACACTTCCTATTTCTCCAGGTGAGACTCCGTCATGACTGAAAACCAACGCCAATCCAAACTACGCCAGATGGCGCGCCGTCGTCGCCAGGCTGGCGAGCTCTCGATGATCGAGGCCGGTGCAGTGCTTGCGGGCGCGGCGCTCCTCGGGCTTCTCGCCGTTGTTGGCGGCCACTTCGTAATGGATCGTATCCACGCATCGCAGTTCAAGAGCGAGGCGAACCTGTTCCATTCAGGTGTGCTCGATGCAACGTCGACCGACACCGACTTCTCAAGCGAGACCCTCGCTACCCTCATTCAGAACCACGCTTTCGATGAAGCGGGGTCACGCGTCTCGGCGACCAATGGCACGCTGACGGCGCTGTTCGGCGGCAGCGTGACGGCCGATCCAGGGACGATTTCGAGCACGGACGATTCAATGGTTGTGACCTATCCGGTGCCATCGACAGTGTGTTCGTTGAGCGTGGCGACGTTGTCCAACACCTACTCGATGGTGACTGTGAACGGCACCACAGTCTTCGGACCGACCACGCCGTTCGACAGTTCGACTTCCGCGACGGCGTGTGACTCGGCAGGTACGACTGCCTCAATCGGCATGTACACGACGAGGAACTAGTCGACCATGGGCAGTAGCATCATCGAAATGGTCATCGTCCTGGTGGCTGCAGCCGTAATGACGGTGCTCGGCATCCAGCAGGACGTGGCCAAACATCGCGCAGGGGTCCTTGCGACCGAGGGACAGAATGAGCTGACAATCGTCGACGCGCTGGGCGAATGGGCGAACGACAACTACGCGACGATCCTTTCGGCTTATAACTCAAGTGGATCGTCGACGATTACGCCGCCGACGATCGCGCAGCTGTACACGGCCGGTAATCTGAAACAGCCACACGGCAACGGTCCTTTCTGGGGCGGCACCTATGTGATCCAGATGTCGATGGTGCCCGCTGGCTGCACGGAAGCAGCAGGCAATTGTGCGATTTCGTACTCCATGTATCCGTCGCAGCCGCTGAGGAAGGGTGCCCAGTACGATGTGGACGGAGCCTCGCAGATAGCGCAGGCGGGCGGCGCACAGTTTGGGTTTTCTCGTACGCAGGGTGCGTCGACTATCTCCGGTCTTAATGGTGGGTGGACGGCCACCAACCCACTTGGCAATCTGCCAGCCGTCGTGCTCGCGACCAACGGGCCGGGCGCGGACGGCAATTCACTTTATATCCGGCGCGACGGGAGTCTGACGTGGACGGGTAGCCAGGATGTGAATGGTGTCGATCTGCACAACGTGGGCAGCATTGATGCAACGGGGACGATTGCCGCACCGACGCTTGCCGCGTCGAACGTCGCCGTTAGCAACGCCATCCAGACGCCCGGCACGTTACTCGTGCAGAACGCGACGGGGACGGCGCCGGCGCCGATCAACACGGGGGCGGCGACGATCCAGGGGAATGCGACGGTGACCGGGACCGTGACGGTGGGCAACATCGCCGTGCCCGATGCCGCCTGCTCGGGAACTGGCATAGCGGGCGACACGGACGGCACCGGCGTGCTGTTTTCCTGCCAGCGTGGGCAGTGGAAAGCCATTGGCGGGAGCTGGTTGCGATATGGCTTCTACGCGGTCGCGAACGGAACGGGCGTACCCGCACCTGTATGTGCTGCCGGTGGTGTGCCGGAAATTGTTGTCACACCACAGACCGCCTATATCGATCCGACCGCTGAATTCAACTTTTCCGTCAGTGGGACCGGGCCGTGGGTTGTCCACATCACGGACGGCGGCGGTGCTGGTGTTCCTGGCGGGGGCGAAGCCACAACTTATTGTGCTTACTGAGGAAAACACATGTCTTTGATTAAGTTGATCGCCAGGCTCTTGCTGCTCGCAGGCCTAATGCTCGTTGGCCGGACCGCGATCGCTGGTCCTCTCCATTGCGCGTACGGGAATCAGGACTCGACCTGCGTCCCGACGATATCGGCCGCATGGCAGGCGCCTCCGACCTGTTCGATCGCGCCAGGCTGGACAACCGTCACCCCAGCGACGTGGATTGGCTCGCAATACACCACGCCGCAGTGTAACTATCAGGCTCAGCCCGTTTGCCCGGCTGACGATATAACGACCTCTCCAGCAGCGTGGAACGGCTTACAATGGGTCGGCCTTGGATGCCAGCCACAGGCCCAAACTCCGCCGCCTTCTGATCCGATGACGGCGTGTGAATCGAGTGTGCCCGGAGGCTTCACCTTAACTAATTTTCTCAATTCAAATGCGCACAATTCCCAATATCCGAGCGATACAGGCCTGGAGTTTGGGGGGCGGGGCCCGAATACACCACGGAGTGCAATTCATCGAACACCTACTTCCTCTTTTGTTTCGTCTCACCGAGCGGAAGGGTGGATACGTGGCAAGAGGGGGTTGGTGAGGGATCCCAGGGAAATTGCGGTGGTCACTGACTGGCATCAGCGGTTATCGGGTAGAAGTGCCTTTTGCGGCGCGTCATCGAGCTACAGAGTTACGGTCGCATTTTCAGCATGTGAGGCGTTTCCTGATTAAAGGCCCGGGGCACGTGCGCCGCTGAGCACGACACCTGATCCAGATTATCTCGCTGTGACAAGCGGTAGCCTGGAACGGTGAAGAGCAAAAAAAGCCCGCGTCCATATGGATGCGGGCTTTGGGCTGAACCGTCAGCCGGTCGCTTTACCCGACGATGTTACCGGTTGTGAAAGTGAAGTTGCGCGAAAAGGCTGTTCCATTGACCGTACCGGTGATTGCGACCGAGTAAGTCGTATTCGGGGAGAGCGGTGCTGCCGGGTATGCGGCTCCCTGATACGACTGAATTTCCTTGTTCGGGTCGTTTGTCGAATTCAGCAACTGAAGAGGGATGACATTCCCTAACGTGTCTGTCATCGATCCCGATTGCAGCACGATCGTATCGGTCGGGTTGCCCATTACGGTCACAGGCGTACCCCACGCGCCTGACGTATTCGGCGGGGTGGGTGTTTCGCCCGATGCCTTGTACGCGAGGCCCGTAGTCCCTTGGCATGGGAAGGTCAACGGCGAACTGGTTGTCATCGATTGCAGATTCGCAAGCGTTATATCCGCCCAGACCTCCGGGAATCCGTTGAAGGTTGTCTCGGACTCACCCACGCCCGCAGCGGTGACCGGCGCAAAGATGCCACCGACGTGGTATACGCCAGCCTCCCAGCCGTAAATCAACTGCTGGCCGTACTGCGTTTCTGTGAGCGTCGCATTCGTGTAATAACCCTCACTCACACCGCCTGCTCCGACGCTTTGCGGATATCCGGCCGCCACCGCGCGGTTAGTGTAGGTGACCCCGGTGAATCCGGCGTTCCCGGCGACCTCGGTATCTGAGATGACGTTATTAAGCGCCTGATATTTCGCATGGGCCGCTGCGGCCTGGTCGAGCTGCGTGTTTTCAACGAGCGCCGGAAATCCGCATTGTTGCCGCTGTTGGTTGAGCAGCGTAAACGCCGCCGACTGTGCGCTACCAGATGCGTATTGCGGTGCCGAAACGTCCGCGCTTGTGGCCGTGCTGGCTGTGCTTGGCGTACTCGCGCCGCTTGCAGGCGCAGCGGAACCTGTGCTGCCACTACTGCCGCCCCCACCGCCGCAAGCGGCAAGTGCGAGCAAAGCCGCGATGGCAAAAGTCGTGCGCGCAGCTTGTGTTGTCGTATTCATCTTTTCTTATTCCTCGGAGGTTGGTCGCGCACCGTGCGCAAACCTTAATTTCATGTTACCTGGCCTGTAGCGAAGTCAAGTTGCGCGCCCAGGTGGTAGAGCGGCATTTAGCGGACGGGTAAGGATGCGTCGCAGTTCCGCGTCGACCGACTGTTCACCCGCGTCGCCCTGCTGGTCAGCACGGTTCACGGGCGGCGGGCAGTAGTTCGCGGCCTGCTGCTGGCGATTGCCTTTGGAGCCTCGCTTATAGGTGTAGCCGATGTAGCCGAGAATGCCGAAGATGATGATGACCCACACGTTGGACTCCGCTTTGAATGACGCAAGTCCAGTGTGACTGCGTTATTCCAAAGTCAAGTCGGCAACTGCTGGCGAGACGAAGACGTGATCGGTTTTGCCTGGTGTCTTTCCACTTGCTTTCATCGAACGTCGAAAAGCTATATGTTTTTCTGGAGCATTTCGACAAAGTGGCTATAACCGGTTACAGCCACCCTCTGACTACAGCTTTCACGAGTCCGCGTAAGCTGTATCGCAAATTCGAGCTTTGGAACGTTGTGGCCGCCTCGCACGCGGTACGCTTTCCATATCTCCCGCGTCGCCTGACGCATCGAACTGCTGCCAGCGGTATTGGCACGCCCTCAAGCGGCATTCGCCCGCGCCCCTGACTCCGTACCGTTTTCGCAAAGTCCTTCCGTGCGGGTCCCACTGGGTCAGCACGAAAGCGCTTCGCGCCGGGTTTCCTTGCTCTGTCAGAGCATCGAATCCACCGGACATCGTCCGGACATTGCCTAGTGCGTAATTTTTCTGGAGAGAAAAATGCTGGAGAAGATTTTCACGAACGCCATCAAGCACCCGTTGAAGCTGCTTGCCCTGTGCTATGTGGCCTATCTTGCGTCGATGTCATTCTTCGTTGTGGGCTTGCTGCTTCTTCTGGCCGCTGGCTGGATCCGGCAGAAGGTGAAGGCTGCAGCCAAGGCGCAAGCCGAAGCGGTCGCCGAAACCGAGCGCGCCGAAGCGACAAAGGCAAAGACTGTGATGGCCGAACCGGTTGCAAAGGTCGAGCACATCAATGTCGCGCCCGCAGTGAATGACATTGCCGCAGCACAACCGACGCCGATCCGTCAGTACGCCAGGTCGGCCGTCGTCATCCCTTTCAGATCGGGTACCCGCTAGCCGGAACCTGAAGTAACCGTTGCTACCGTTGATTTTTAACGGTAGCAACTCATTAACCCTTGCCGGGAATCCCATTCCCGGACACGGGTTATGCGATTGCCCGGTTCCCGGAGCGATCTCATGAACATCCATGTGGCTGCCTGGCAGCTCGACATGTTCGGCGACTCGTCGCCAGTCATCATCCCCGTTGTTAAACCCGACCCCTTACCCGACCCGGCTTTGTGGAGCGAGTCCGTGCGCGAGAGGATGGTCGACGCACTGATCTCGCTGGCCAGCGACAGCCGGCGCGGTGACCGTATGCCCGAGTCGCTGATGGATTGTGCAGACCTGCTCTCCGAGCGGCTGCGCAACCGCAAGATCGACGTCGATGACTATCACGCGACGCTCGGCTGGATCATGTGCTACTGGAACGGGGCACTCCCGTACGAGTACGTCTGCAAGGTGAACGGCATCGATCCGGAAATCATGCAGGACGTGATCATGACGACGCCGTTGCTTGCACGCGATCTGCGTGAGTTGCAACGCACGTGCTTTGGCACATTGATCTAGGAACGATCATGGCAGGCGCATCGCTTTTCCTCACCCGCGTTCTTGCGCAGATGTTCCCAAACGCAATGTCCACGGTGCAGCACCCCGCACCCGCGTCATCTCCATCAGCGGCCCAGCCCGCTTCCACTTCACCCGACCCGTCAACTGCACCGCGCACTGTCGGCCTCGGCGCGCCGAACGAGTCTTACGTACTCATCGATGGCATACCGAACCTCTTCGTTGATGAGGGCGACTGCATCGTGCAGTTCGAGCCGGCGTTCGACAACCATACCGAGGACACCGATTTCGGCCTGAAGATCCTGCCAGACGTGGTGCCACACTGGTCGCAAAAGACTGTGCATCGTGTCCCGCTGAAGGAGGCGATTGCGGCTGCCTTGCGCAATAATGCTGGGGGGCCGGCCATGCAACCACCGCAAGCGAGCGTCCCGGCATCCGCTCAGGGCTCCCGTCACGCGTCGCCTCAAGAGGCGTATCGAGTCGACGCATCTTTCCAGGATACCGGGGACGACGACAGACACTTCGAGCCTCGCGAGCGCAGTCCACGGCGCGCACCGCACGCTGGTTCCGGTGCAGCAGATGCTGTGACTGGCACCGTGACCTGGTGGGGTGAAGAGAAATTCCCCGACCGCAAGTCGAAGGGTTCGCGCTTCTATACCTCGTTTGCAATGCGGCTCGAGACGATGACAGGCGAACGCACGCTTCAGGGCGAGGGGTTGAAAGACGCGATTGCCGAAAGCCGCTGCGCTGCAGGTGATGTCGTGACGGTACGGCGGCTGCGTAAGGTGAAGGTTCCGGCATTCCGTAATGACGGTTCGCCCAAGCTCGTGAACGGCCAGCAGGTCATGTGGGACAAGTGGCTCTGGCAAATCGAAAAATGAACGAGTTTTATCCTCAGCATCAGATAGCAGGGTGATTCTCGTCGCCATCTGATCCCGGAAAGGCTCACCATACGCTGACACCTTCTCCCGTTTCCTCTCACCTTGCTTTCCTCTTCGTTGTCGCGGCACACCCTCGGGTGTGTCGTGCAGCGACTTCTTTTCACCGCATCGCCCGCTCCCTGACCTGATTCCAACCTGCTGAAAAAATCTGCCCGGCCAACTGCGCACGGACAGCTTTTTTGAGCTCGCGTTTTCACGCCTGACTCAGGCATCGACCCCAACCCACTTCCTCAAAAGAGAGTGACCCATGAATGTGAAGGACCTGAAGCTCACGCCCGAACAGTGGGTCTCGCTGCTCCTGAAGTACGGAGTGCCGGCGAGCACGCTAACGGGTAAGGCCGCACCGTGTCCCATGTGCAACGGCACCGACCGTTTCACCTATGACAACAAGCGCGGCCGCGGCGACTGGATTTGCCGCCACTGCGACGATGGCAACCCAAAAGCGGGAGATGGATTTGAACTCATCTGCCGGTTTGCCGGAATTACCTTTGTCGAACTGATGCACGAGCTCAGCGACGGCTCGCTGGATGCAGCACGCAACGACGCGCGTACTCTGGCACATGCGTCACCGGCGCCGGGTGTAAAACGAAAGGCCGATCCTGCTTTCGTTGAAAAGCGCCTGACGTCGATGTGGGATCGCGCGAAGCCATCTGCGACTGGCGATCTCCTGATGCGGTATTTGCAGTCCCGGATTCCGGGCCTGACTGCGCCTGCACCTCAGGCGCTGCGTCTTGGCATGCTCGAGTATCGTCACGAGAAGAAAGTGATCGGCACCTGGCCGGGCATCCTTGCGCGCTTTGAGTTGCCTGACGGCCGGCTTGGGACCTTGCATCGCACGTTCCTCGAACGTTCAGTGCCTGCCAAGGCGCAGATCGTCTCCGCTGATGGCGAGATTCTCGATTCCAAGCTCAACGACATGACGCTCAACCCTCTCGCGGGAGGTGCGGTGCGACTGATGGATCCGGGCGACGGTGAAATCGGTGTCGCAGAGGGGCTCGAAACAGCCTACGGCGCGCACATGCTTTCCGGCGTGCCGGTCTGGAATTGCCTGAACTGCAATCTTCTCAGGCAATTCGTCGTTCCCGAAGGTTTGGGCATCCGCGTGGTGCACATCTTCGTGGACTTCGACCAGGTTGATCCGAAGACCAACAAGTCACCGGGCGTTGCCGCTGGCGTCGAGCTGGCAAAGCGACTGCGCGCAGAAGGGTACTCCGCCATCATTCATCGTCCGAAGGTTCGCGGGACTGACTTCGCCGATGAGTGGGTGCAGTACGCCGCGTCACGAAGCGCAATTCATGTACCGCCAGTTTCGCACGCGGGTGCGAGGCTCGCCGCAACACTTTGAAACCACCCGGCGCTCTGCCGGCGTCTCTATATCTTGCCCGATGGGGATCATCCCCGCCGGGGAAGACTCGCCGGGCGCATTTCTCTGGAAACGAAAATGAGCTCATTCCGTGTACTGGTGGGAAACTTCGCAATCGCTGGAACGACAGGTGAGGCCGACGGCCGTCAGCCTGCGGTCAAATCGAAAGCCGTGGCGTTCGATGTGATCGACCGGCGCGGTTGCGACGAGACGACGTATCTTTGCCGCGACCAGCCTTTCGAGGCTGCGTGGGATTTTTGCGCCGCTCGCCTCGCGATCGAGGCGTCGAGGAAACTGCATTGACCACCACCCATCCCATTAAAGCAAACGGCTCCCAATTCTGGGAGCCGTTTTTTTTCGCCCGTACGATCTGCAACCTCACCGGAAGATGCGCAACCACCAGGCCAGCAAAATGAGCGCGCCGCGCAGGACGTACCAGAAGCCGGTTGACCAGCACAGACCAGCGGCGGCGATGAAGGAGAAATAGTCCACCAGCTTGTCGTAACCGGCTGCGCCGAGAGGGCCGCAAAGGCACAGGAGCACGACGCACAAAATCGTCGTAAGTACTCGTTTGGTGACCGGCGACAACCTCATGAATGAGTCGATCCAACCGTCGATGCGTCGAATGATGTTCATAGCATTTCCTCAAGCTTGCGGATGACAGCTTGCAGCGGTTCAAGAGCGTACCAGCCTGCCATGCCGGATGCGGCGAACGTCGCGAGGCACAGCCAGGTGCGGGCCTCTTCAAGCGAACCTTGATGGAACAGGGACATAACGGTCTGGTAGGTGTTCATGATGAGGATGCTCCGGTGTCGGGTTATTTCACCGGTGCAACAGGCATTCAGATGCACCGGTACCTGGCTCCTATCATGCCAGGCTGTGAGCGAAGTCAAGCAGCCGCGTCGAGAAAGCTGGCGAACTGGTCTACAAGCGCGGCGACGTCGTGCCCCTCGTTGCCACCGGCGAAGGGTTCGGGCGACTGCATGGATGTCAGTGAGACAGTGACGGGCTCAGTCCTTGTCTCCGTTGCACCGGTGAAATGTTGGACTGCCGTCTCAGGATGACCGGCTATAGCGGGCGCCTGGTACGCAGGCAGTGCGGCAGGGGTGCCTCTGAGGGCGGACTCTGCCAGCGAACGCAACAACGCCGCGCGCTCCCGGTACGAGCGGGCGCTGCTTAGCCTTGCGTGTAGCAAGGGGGTGGTCACCTCGTCAATGACCACCTTCATGTCAAACTTTTCGCTCATGCCCGTGCTGCTGCGCGTTCGCGGGTGATCCCTGCCTCGCCGACGATCAGGAAGCCCTCGGAGTTCGCAAAGCAGGGTGCCCTGACCACTTCCAGTGTGACGCGCGGAAATGCCTTGCGGATCGACGGGGCATAGAGCGCTGCGCCACCGCCGGAGAGGATGATTGATCGCACACCCGTGAGTTGGCCCACGTTGTTCTGGATTTCTTTCACCACGCCCGTCACGACCGGTTGTGACTGTTCGAGATACGGGTCAAGGTCGATGTCAGTGCCGTAGAAAAAGAAAGGTTTGCTTTCGCGTAGGGCCTTGTCGATACGCTCGATATCGTCGACCTGCTCGTCCTGATCGCGCGAAATCAGTTCAGCGATACGTTGGTAGATCTGCGATGCACCACCCGGGATGCCGTCGCTTCGCTTGTCGTCCATCGTGAAGCCGTTGGCGTACACCCAGTCAGTCGTGAAGTAGCCGACGTCCACCACCAGGTGAGCGCTCTCCTTGCCGAATTCCGCCTGCCGGTGGCTTGATGCCGATACGAGCGAGCCGAGCGGCTGCGGGATCACAACAACCTTCTCGATGTTCACACGGCCCGATCCGTAGTCCAGCACGCCCGTGAAGCGATCGCGCAAGGCTCCGGCATATTTTTTCATGTTGTGCACGGGCAAACCGAGGATCAGACGTTCGACGTGCGTGACGCCGGCGAAGTGCATTGCGCCCGCGAGGAGCGCCGCGTAATTGTCCGAGAGGACGAAATCATTCGAGAGCGCACGGCCGGTGTTGCCATAGGCGGCGGTAAGAGACACGTCAGGGCCGACCTCATACTCGACCTGATCGATCACGATCTTTGCGACCTTGCGGGAGACCAGCACGCTATCGCCGTAACCTGAAAGTGCGCGACTGGCCGCGAGTGGTGCGAGAGAAGGAAACATGCCGGTGGCGATACTGCCGCTTGCCGCACGCAGCGCGTATTTCGTGTTGCCGTAGCCAACATCAACTGCAAAGACGGAAACTTTCAAGGTGGCTCCTGGTGTCGCGACGGGTAGTTCGCGAGAAAGTGACAGATATCTGACACTTAAGTGTCAGATTTGGTCGATGGTGTGGCGCGTCCCCCGCGAAGTGACAGAAAACTGATACTTATCTGACAATTTGCGAAACCGCGCCGGCAGTTTCATTGGACAACTGACACTTATCTGTCAGTTATGCCTGGTTTTCAGTCTATCGGACCAAATGCGAAGTCAAGTCACGAAAGCAGGCGGCTTATATCCAGCTTTTGGTTCTGTGATGGAGCGGCTCCGGTTCTACTCTTCTATTTACCTACCGCGTCACCGACGCATCGAACTGAGCACACGGCCTCCGTGCGCCCATTTTCCTCAGCCCGCAACGGGCATCTCGCAGTAACTGTCCAGGCCGCACGCTGATGCGACCTTTTTCTGAATCAGATCAAGTCCACACCGAGCCACACTGAGGGTGCGTGGACACCGCGATATCCATACGATTGGCGACGGTTTGTCGCGATGACACGCGATGAGGACAAGGGGGAACCGGACACCGGACAGTCCCCCGGCACTCATCAGCATATGTACGCGTCCCTTCAGCAAACGAAGCTGGGTGCACTCAGGAAGCCCGATACACCGCGGCGGACGTGAGTGTGCTTTGGGACGGGGGAAGTCCTGCGAACCGGGAAGCAGCCGGTGTCGCGATTCCCTGAACGGTAGACAAACGGTAGGCGCAGCCGTAACCAGAATGCGCAACAGGAATTACCAGGCAGATAGCCCGGGGTCAGTTTCGCCGCAGGCGAGGTTGACCCTAACGTCCACGGACGTCGGGGCTGGCAGGGTAGCCACAAAGCTGTGCGGCGCGAGTTTGCGCGCAGCGCTTCCAGCGGTCGCAATGCGACGGTGGAGGCAGGCACAGCAGGTTGGACAGTCGGACTGCATGCACTTCCCATGCAACGGGCTGATCGGATGGAATCGCTAAAGGACAGGAAGAGGCAGTAACCCGGCGCCGGGGTAAAGGCTAAGCCGCAAACGCGGCGAGAGGCAGGCAGGGGGCACGGCTCGAAGTGCGATGCGTGGTAGGCGCGTTGTGAGTTCCGGTTCCGGTGCCAAAGGGTGACGAAGGGCTTTCGAGCAAGGCATAAAGATGGCAGCGATATTAAACGTGCGCGCGATCGTGAACGGTTACGGGTTGGCTCCGGCATTCCGCGAAGAGTTGCTTCGGCTGTTTGACGATCACGTCGCGGAAATTCACAGCGCAACGAGAATCAGTAACAGGGCGTTGTCGATCAAAACGCAGGAGCGGCGTGCAATGTCGCTGTGCAAGGCGTTCGCGGAACTGCGCGATGGCGGCTTCGCGCTGCAAACGCCATGGTCGCTGAAGGCGAAGCACGTCGAGTACCTCGTGCGGCGCTGGGTCGACAGGAACCAGGGCGGTGGCACCATCGAGAACAAGCTGACCTACCTCCGCGCGATCGCGCACTGGATGGGCAAGAGCAACCTGGTCGGAACGCTTGCTGATTACGTGGACCGCAAGGAACACGGGCTGGAGCGGTCTTACATTGCCACCGAAGACAAGTCATGGGCAGCACATGGGATCAGCGCATCGGACAAGATCGCGGAGATCGCGCAGACCTGCCCGCATGTCGCGGTGCAACTCAAGTTGCAGGCAGCATTCGGGCTGCGGCGGGAGGAGAGCTTTCTGTTCCGTCCGCTTGAGGCCGTGCGCAACGGGGATCAACTGCGCATCACGCGCGGGACAAAGGGCGGCCGCGAACGGGAGGTACCGCTCGATGCGAAGCTAGCGATTCTGGAAGAGGCCGCACGGTTGTCCAACGGCTTCACCGGCTCGACAATTCCGGAGTCGTATACGCTCGTCCAGTGGGTCGATCGCTACAAGACAGTGATGAAAAAGCACGGCGTGACAAAAAAAGGACTGGGCGTAACGGGACACGGCCTGCGGCACCAGTATCTTCAGGACCTGTATGCGAATGTGACGGGCGTTGGGGCACCGATCAAGGGAAGCGGAACGCGGCCGGATGCCAGCTTGCACGAAGAGGCAATGAAGAGGGTGGTGGAGGCAGCAGGTCACAGCAGGAAGACGAAGGCGAACGCGTACCTGTCGACCTTCGCGTTGCAATTGCGCATGGCGCGGCGCCGACCGACAGACGAGGAGATCAGGCAAGCTCTCGCGGACGCTGGTGGTAACAAAAGCCATGCGGCAAGCGCACTCGGCATTTCGCGGCAGGCGCTCTATCGTACACTGGGCGCGTCGGATAACTGACAGC
The DNA here is from genome assembly GCF_050436665.1 of Paraburkholderia sp. EB58. Classification (NCBI taxonomy): domain Bacteria; kingdom Pseudomonadati; phylum Pseudomonadota; class Betaproteobacteria; order Burkholderiales; family Burkholderiaceae; genus Paraburkholderia; species Paraburkholderia sp. EB58. The sequence goes on from NZ_JBNDMQ010000062.1 coordinate 17,565, forward strand.
GCGCACGACAGCCGAATTGATAGCCTAACTAGTCGGCATTCGGACTGCCCACCGGCCATGGGCGCGGCATACTGAAATCTCTCTCGGTTCACGCCTGCCCCGACGCAGTGGAGAACCTTTAAGCCGGCGCTTGCCGGCTTTTTTTTGGTGCGCCGAGCATGCGCAACAGCTTGGGGGTGCAAGTCCCTGAACAGTCTGTCGAGCCGCAGTGGCGAGCGTCTGCGGCGTGCCGCAAACCGGACATTCGCAAATGCCGGCTGCTCCTTTTCCTGCTCTCAGAGAGATCGACTGAGATGCGAACGAAGCCTTGTCTTGCGGCTTGCGACCCTCGTGAGCCGGGTGACGCTGCAACCAGATTCGTCCACGCACAAGCTTTTGTACGCAGTCACCCAAGTGTATCTATTCTGTCGCTCGTACCATCTGTCATCGGTCGCGTTGCACCGATCGCACACTCTTACGGAGCTTTAGAAACATGCTTCACGACCTGCCTGCCATCCAGAAAAATGTTCACTGGGGATATTTTGACGCGGCGCTAGCGCCCGCACTGATCGTGGAGAGCGGCGACTTCGTTCGCGCCGAAGCGATCACGCATCATGCAGGCGACGCCCCCGAGCTCATGATGGATGACAAGGTGCGCGCGCTCTATGACACGATTCCCGAATCCGATCGCCAACCCGGCGTGCATCTGATGACGGGACCGATCTTCGTGAAGGACGCGAAGCCCGGCGACCTGCTTGAGGTGCGTTATCTGCAAATGATTCCGCGCTTCAACTATGGCTCGAATCTCGCGGCGCACTGGGGTCATCTGTTCACCGACTTCGAGAAGGAACGCGTCACTATCTACGAACTCGATCAGGCATCGAACACGGCTCACGCGCTGTATGCGTATGACTATCCCGGCAAATATCTCGTGCCGGGCAAGCGCTCGGAGATTCGCGACTGCTGCCGCGAACTCGCGCTCGAAGGCATTCGCGTGCCGGTGCGCCCTCATCTGGGCACAGCAGGCGTCGCGCCTGATGTGGCGGGCCGCGTAAGTACCGTGCCGCCGGGCGCGCATGGCGGCAATATCGATAACTGGCGCATCGGCGCTGGCTCCACCATGTATTACCCGGTCGCCGTGGACGGCGGGTTGTTCTCGATCGGCGACCCGCATGTATCGCAAGGCGATGGCGAGATCAGCGGCACCGCGATCGAGGCGTCGCTCAATGTGATGTTCCAGATCGTGCTGCGGCGCGACTTCACATTTCCCTCGCCGCTGCTGGAAACGCCGGACTACTGGATCGTCCATGGCTTCGATGAAGACCTCGACATCGCGACGAAGAACGCTTCACGCGATATGTTGTTGCTGCTCACCGAGCAGCAAGGCCTGTCGCGCGACGACGCGTATTCGCTAATGAGCGTCGCCGCGGATTTCTCCGTGACCCAGGTCGTTGATGGCCGTCAGGGCATTCACTGCAAGATCCCCCGCAGTATTTTTCCTCCGAAGAAAAAGCATCGCGCGTGAGTTGTGCGCGCGCACTACAACGGCACGTCTACGCACAGTTGTAGTGCGGCGCGGTAGCGGTGCGTCCACGCACCGTCGTAGCGCAGCGCGGCAGCGCTAACGGCGTTGTTATCGATGGCACGGACATTGCGTTTGACTCACTCGACTGACGTTCGTCAGAGTCCGGGAGCCTGGGTTGGACTTAATGCATTTCACCACCGAGTCGTACGCCGAAGTAGATCGCCTGCGAGCGTGGAACGAGGCGCTCGAGCGGCTTGGCCTGCGCTGCGGCGCGCCTCAGGCAGCCGCACGCCACTTGCATGGAACCATCAAGTCGCGCAAGTCGAGCAACGGCTTTGAGCTGATCGCGGTGGCCGCGTTCGCGCAAACCATCGAGCTCAAGGTCGACGGCGCCGACAGTCTCGTGGTCATGCTGCATCTCGACGGCGGCGTGACGCTCGTCGCCGACGGCGTGCGCGCGCGGGTTGCTACCGGCGATATTGTTTATGCTTCGTCGCGCGAGGAAGCGCGCCTGTCGTTCACGTCCGACTTCCGCGCATTCGTGATCCGCGTGCCCCGCTCGGCCATCAACGCACGCCTTCTTACGCCGTTCTCACTGCGTGCCGGGCGTTTGCCGGGCGAAGCCGGTATCGGTCACGTGTTCTCCGGCTTTCTGCGATCGATTGCTGAAAGCGTGGAGACGTTGTCACTCGACGATCTGCGTCCCCTCGAACTCGCGCTCGCGGAGTTCCTGGTCGCGAGTCTCGCCGGTCACGACAAGGAAGGCAGCTTCAGCGGCCTCACGCCATCTCAGGCCTCGCTCTTTTCGCGCGTATGTCGAACCATCGAAGGCAATCTCGCCGACCCCGATCTCGGGCTGACATCCATAGCGAAAGAAGAGCGCGTCTCGCCCCGTTATCTGCAGAAGCTGTTTGAAGCGGTTGGACAGAATTTCTCGACGTACTTGCGCTCACGCAGGCTGGAGCGCTGCCGCGCGGATCTGGTCAATCCGCTGTATGAAAAGGTTTCGATTGCCGATGTCTGCTTCCGCTGGGGTTTCAACGATCCCGCGTATTTCAGCCGCGCGTTTCGCGAGCAATATGGCGCGTCGCCGCGCACTTTCCGGCATGAAGCGGGACTTGAATTAGCGCGCCATCTCGTGCGGCGAATCTCGCGCGGCTTGCCGGTCAATGCCGGGAATCTGCTCGTGCATGCACAGCTCGCGGAGCAGGGGGCGGTTCATGAAGTCGCGGACGAGGCCGGCTGCGCAGAGCAGACCGAAGCGCCTTCGGCACCACCGCCGCGCGAGTCCGGCAAGCCGCGTCATCATCTGTTGCGCGCAACGGCCAACACGATTCACTGGGGTTACTTCAGTCACGATCTCAAGCCCGTGCTCGAACTGAACAGCGGCGACACGGTGACGATCGAAACACTCACGCAACACGCGGCGGATGACTGGGAGCGCATGGTGCAGGGTGATCCTGGCGCCGAAAGCGTATTCCACTGGACTGCCGCGCGCAAGAACGTCAACCGCCGCGGCGCGGGTCCCATGGACGCGTCCATCTATGGACGTGGCGCGGGAGAAGGCTTCGGCGTGCATATCTGTACCGGACCGATTGCCGTGCGCGGCGCAGAACCCGGCGATGTGCTGGAAGTGCGCATTCTCGACATTCACCCACGCCGTTGCGCCAATCCGAAATTCGCCGGCCGCGCGTTCGGCAGCAATGCCGCTGCATGGTGGGGCTTCCACTATCGCGAGTTATTGACCGAGCCGAAGCCGCGCGAGGTCGTCACCATTTACGAACTTGACGCCGACGCCGACGCCGACGAAACCGCCTGCGCGCGCGCGGTCTATAACTTCCGCTGGACACCTCAGCGCGATCCCTTTGGCGTGATGCATCCCACGATCGATTATCCCGGTGTGCCAGTCAATCATTCAACAGTCGTCGAGAATCACGACATCCTGAAGAACGTAAAAATCCCGGTGCGTCCGCACTTCGGCGTAATCACCGTCGCGCCGCAGCAGGATGGTCTGATCGATTCGATTCCGCCGTCGACCTTCGGCGGAAATCTCGACAACTGGCGCGTGACGCGCGGAACGAGCGTGTTCTTGCCAGTCGGGGTGCCCGGCGCTCTGCTCTCCATTGGCGACCCGCATGCATCGCAAGGAGACTCAGAACTGTGCGGCACTGCGATCGAGTGTTCGCTCACCGGCGACTTTCAACTTGTGGTTCACAAAAAAGAGGCGCTTTGCGGCCAGGCGTTTGCGGACCTCACCTATCCACTGGTCGAAACCGCCGACGAATGGGTACTTCACGGCTTCAGCTATCCGAACTATCTGGCCGAGTTCGGCACAAGCGCGCAAAGCGCCGTGTATGAAAAATCGACCCTCGATCTCGCGATGCGCGACGCGTTCATCAAAACACGGCGCTTCCTGATGACGACCAAGGGCCTTTCCGAAGATGAGGCGATCTCGCTGATCTCGGTCGCAGTCGACTTCGGCGTGACGCAGGTGGTAGACGGCAACTGGGGGGTGCACGCGATCATCCGGAAGTCGCTCTTCACCGCGTGAAGTAGCGAGTGGTGCCCTTCAATGCGCATGCGTACAAGAGTTTGTTCGCAGCAAGCTCGATGCGGCTATTTTGGCTTCCCTACCATGGGTTCTGACGTGAACACAGGCGTACGCGCCGATCGACAGGACTCACTGGACCATGGATTCTCCCGCACATCGCGTGCTGCCCGGCCACGGGCGCTTTCGCTATTCGCCGATCAACGGCCGTCCGGTTTATCGCTGGCCTGACGGTTCCCGGCTAGCGGTCTACATCGGCTTCAACATCGAGCACTTTGCGTTCGGCGAAGGACTCGGGCCGACTATCGGTCCGGTGATGCCCGAACCCGATGTGCTAAATCACGCGTGGCGTGAGTACGCATTGCGCGTGGGCGCATGGCGTTGTCTCGATCTCTTCGATGAACTCGCGCTGCCGATCGCGGCCATCATTAACACGGCGCTCTACGATCACTGCCCTGAGCTGGTCGCCGCGTTCGCTCAGCGCGGCGATGAACTCGTCGCGCACGGCCATACGAACTCGGAACGACAAGGAACACTGACTGAAGACGACGAACGCGCGCTGATCGTGGCATGTCGCGAGCGAATCGCGGCGGAGAGCGCGCAGCAGCCAGGGGGCTGGTTATCGCCGTGGCTCTCGGAGAGTCATGTCACCAGTGATCTCGTGGCCGAAGCGGGTTACCAGTACACGCTCAACTGGTGTCACGACGATCAGCCCACGCGCCTGCATACCCGCAACGGCCAGCCGCTGTGGGCGATTCCGTATCCGGAAGAAGTCAACGATATCCCGATGATCCTTGCGCGCCAGATGGACGCGAAGTCGTTCGCCGATCTGGTGATTGATCACTTCGAGGAAATGCTGCGGCAGTCCGCGCGAGAGCCGCTGGTGATGGGCATTGCATTGCATGCGTACCTGATGGGACAGCCGCATCGTTTGTGTCACTTGCGGCGGACGCTCGAGCATATTGCCCGCGCGCGCGACGAAGGCCGGATCTGCATCACTACGCCGGGTTCGATTGCAAGCCACATGGACTTCCTCGGCCGTTAGATCACTTCATTCTCACTTCGCCGTACCGCCTCTTCTGCTTCCATTTCGTTCAACCTCAACAGGATTCGCCATGTTCATGTCAAAGGCAATCAAGCTGCTGTTATGCGCAGTCACCGGCCTCCTCCTCGCACAAGGCGCGTCAGCGCAATCGTGCGAACCGTCCAGGGTGGCCCAGAAATATCCATCGCTTGCGGGCAAGACCATCAAGATCGGCGTGGACCCGGAGTCGCCGCCGTATGCGTTTCGTGACAGCAAGGATTTCAACAAGATCATCGGCGCCGATGCCGACATGGCCCGCGCCGTGTTCGCCTGCGCCGGCGTGAAGACGGAATTCTTCACGGCTGGCTGGCCGGGCTTGCTGCCCGCACTGCGTGCCGGACAGATCGATGTGATGTGGGACTTGCTGTACTACACACCGGAACGCGCGAAAGAGACGAGCTTCGTCACGTATATGCAGGCGGGCACGGGCGGTCTGGTGGCAGCTGGCAACCCCAAGAAGATCGATGACATCTCCAAGCTATGCGGCCTCACGGTCACGGCAGGCATCGGCACCGTCGAACTGACGATGGCGCAAGCGCAAGCCGCCAAATGCAAAGCGGACAACAAGCCTGATGTGACCATCATGACGTCCGCCGATATCGCGTCAGGCGCGCGCCTCGTCGCAAGCCATCGCGCCGATGTCATGATGTACGACCTGGCGCTCGTCGACGGTCTCGCGAAACAGAACCCACAACTCTACACGCGCGGCTTCATGGTGACGAGCGGCATGAAGATCGGCGTGGGCGTGAACAAAGGCAACACCGATATGATCGCCGCCGTATCCGACGGACTCAAGATCATGCAGGCCAATCAGACGCAGAAGAAGACCTTTCAGCAGTACGGCGTAGATCCGTCGCTGGAAACGCCGACCACACTGCTTACTCAATAAAGGCTGCCTGCGCGGCACACCGCGTCGTGTGCCGGCAGCGTCATGAATCAGGTTCGGAAATGAAGGCATTGCGTATCAAACACAAGATCGTGGGCGCCCTCGGCATGGTTGCCATGCTCGTATTGCAGCCGGCGATGGCCGCCGGTCTCGATGGCGTTCAGGTGCTCGACGGTTTCAAGGAGCTGGCCGGTTATGTTGGCTCGCCGTTCCTGCTCGGCGGCGCATGGATCGCGGTGAAGATCACGCTGATAGCGATGTCGATCGGGCTGGTGCTCGGGCTCGGTCTTGCGCTGATGCGGCTGTCGCGGTTCAAGGTCCTGAACTCAGCGGCGTGGGGTTATATCTGGTTCGTGCGCGGCACACCGCAACTGCTGCAACTCGTATTCATCTTCGACGCGCTGCCGCTGATCGGTTTGCGTTTCGATGAAGTCACGACTGCGGTTATCGGCTTTGCATTGAACGAGGCGGCGTTCAGCGCTGAACTGTTTCGTGCCGGGATCCTGTCGGTGAACCGCTCGCAATCGACCGCGGCCGCCGCACTCGGCATGGGACCGTTGCTGACGTTACGCCGCATTATCCTGCCGCAATCGATGCGCGCGGTGATCCCGGGTCTCGCCAACGACACCATCGGCATGTTGAAGCTAACGTCGATCGCGTCGGTGATCTTCGTCAACGAGCTGACGTTTCGCTCGCAACAGGTCGTAGGGCAGAACTTCAAGTTCTTTACGGTGTTCGGCGCGGCGGCGGTGATTTATCTGGTCCTGACGAGCGGGATCTCATTGCTTCAGGTGTGGTTCGAACGCATCTTCGATCACGAGCGCGACCGAAAGGTCACGTTCTCGTGGTTCGGACTGCGCGCATCGACGCGTGATGTGAAACCTCTCGACGCACCGATTGTTTTGCCGGTCGCCGCCAAAGAACTGGAGGCGAACGATCACGCATGGATCGGTACGCTGCTGCCTGCCGAAAGTCGCACGCCGCGGCATCGCGATGAACCGTTTGTCGCGTGCAGGAACGTCTGGAAATCGTATGGCAAGCGCGAGATTTTGCGCGGCGTCGACCTGTCGATCGCGCATGGCGAAGTGGTCGTAATCCTCGGCCCAAGCGGTTCCGGTAAAAGCACGCTGCTCAAGCTCATCAACCATCTCGAACCGCTTGACTGGGGAACGATCAAGGTCGATTCGCAGTATGTGGGTTATCGCGAAGTACCGGGCGGCGGCGGCACGGTGCGGCCCCTGCACAACCTCGCACGTGCACGCGCCGAAGCGCGCGTGGGCATGGTGTTCCAGCATTTCAATCTCTTCAGTCATTTGAGTGCGCTGGACAATATCGTTGAAGCACAGCGGCAGGTCTATGACGTGCCGCGCGCCGAGGCGGAAGCGCTCGGGCGCGAGCTGTTGAAGAGCGTGGGTTTGGCCGAGCATGCGGATTTTCTGCCGCACCGGTTATCGGGCGGACAGCAGCAGCGCGTGGCGATTGCACGTGCGCTCGCGATCAAGCCCAAGTTGATGCTCTTCGACGAGCCTACTTCGGCGCTCGATCCAGAACTTGTCGGTGAAGTGCTTGGCGTGATGCGCGGGCTGGCCGATGCCGGCATGACGATGGTCGTGGTCACGCACGAAATCCGCTTTGCCCGCGATGTCGCCGACCGCGTCGTCTTCATGGATGGCGGCGAAGTGATCGAGCAAGGGACGCCGCAACAGGTCATCGACAACCCGACTCACGAGCGCACCCGAAAATTCCTTAACGTCGTCGCCAATTAAATATGAGGCTCAAATGACGGACTTCGAAACTTTCAATCTTGGCCGCGTCGTGCTGCAGTCCGGCGCGACGCTGCCCGACATGCTGCTCAGCTACAGGACGTATGGCCGGCTGAATGCAGCGCACGACAACGCGATTGTCTATCCGACGTTTTATAGCGGCAGCCATGTCGACAATGAGTGGCTGATTGGCGAGCACATGGGGCTTGATCCGCGGGAGTACTTCATCATTGTGCCGAATATGTTTGGCAACGGCGTATCGAGTTCGCCGAGCAACAATCCGCCGCCTTATGATCGTGGCCGCTTTCCGCATGTGACGCTCTACGACAATGTCGCGATGCAATATCGCCTTGTGACCGAAAAGTTTGGCATCGAGTCGCTCAGGCTCGTCACCGGCTGGTCGATGGGCGCGATGCAGGCGTTCCATTGGGCCGCGATGTATCCGGATATGGTCGAGCGCATTCTGCCGTTTTGCGGGGCGGCGCGATGCTCGCGGCACAACTTTGTGTTTATCGAAGGACTTAAGGCGCCATTGCTGTTGGACCCAGGGTTCAAAGACGGTTTCTACGATGCACCGCCGACGCGTGGAATGCGCGCTGCTGCGCGTGTGTTTGCCGGGTGGGGGTTTTCGCAGGCGTTCCTGCGTCAACGGCTCGACATGGAATCGATGGGATATGGTTCTCTCGAGGACTTTATTACCCAGTTCTGGGAGGGCGATTTCTTGAAGAAGGACGCGAACAATATCTTGTCGATGATGTGGAGCTGGCAGTACGGCGACATTTCAGCGAATCCGCTTTATAAGGGAGATTTCGATCAGGCGTTGGGCAGTATCACCGCAAAGGCTATTGTGATGCCTGGGCGCACGGATCTGTATTTTCCGCCGGAAGATAGCGAGTACGAAGTTTCGAAGATGCCCAATGCACAGTTGCGGCCTATCGAGTCGGTTTGGGGGCACTTTGCGGGCGGGCCTGCGGCCAATGCTGTCGATGTTAAGTTCATCGATGGTGCAGTGAGGGAAATTTTGGCTATGTAGGGGTCAGTTTTTTTGCGTTCGGTCCTGCTTGCGCCAGATTGTTTTTGCATGGTTTGGCGCGAGTTTGGGAACGGCGGCTCGCCTCTCATGAACGGACGTCCCCGAACCGATTCTGAAGGACCGTTCCTGGCCGGGTTGAGGCGGTGCCACTGGCAATTTGCTCACCAGAAACCGGTCATTGAGCGAAGGCGGACGAGACCTTGGCTATTCAAGCTGGATGCCGGCCTCGATCGGCGGCTTCTGGGCCGCATTGCATCTTACGACTGAGCGCGATGATCGTTTCGAACGTGTTCAGGAGCAGGGCGAAACCAGGAAATTCTCGTGACTCCGCCGGCCTTAACCTACTCGGAATAGAAGCCCGAACCTACCAGGCCTGGCACACCGTTTATCTTGACTGCTTGCACGTAAGTCCATTTATGCGATGGCTGAGTCTGCCCCGGTCTCAGGAACATGTAGTCGACCCAGCCGGAACCCGTCGTTTCGGCCGTCCGGATCATCGCGTCATGAAACAGTTTGCCGTTGGTGTCTTTCTGTCCGTGGACGTTCGTGCCCTCGCGAGCAGGGAAGGCCGGATTGAACAGGACGTTTGCGTTCAAATCGTAGACGAACAGATAAGTATCCCCATGAAACCACTCACTATCTTTGATTCTGAATTCGGCAAACGCGGCCTTACCTTTGCTATCTATCAACGCGGCCGCCTTGTCGACGAGCGCTACGGTCTGTTTTGTCGTTTCGGACGTCAGAGGATATGACTGAGATATTGCTTGCGGCGGGGAACAGAACATTCCAGCCGGTAACAAGATGCTGATAAAGAGGCCTTTAATGTTCATGGCGTAATCCTCCGAACATTGAGTTCGGCACCACAGCGATGAGCGATTATGGAAGACAGGCGCCGACCTGCATTGAAAGATTAGGTCACGAAGCGCAGCCAGCCCAGAACTGTTTTCCCGCATCTTACAGGCGACGTAATAAAGGACGTTCGCGCATGTGCACAGATCGGAGAGTTCAGGCATGCGAATTCGGTAACTCGAACTTCCGAGCCGCTGGTACTTTGAACTTCTCGAGTCGACCCACTGCGGCCGGTCGACCCAGTGCGACACATGGGGCAGCTTTCAAGGCACAACGGACGTCCGTTTAGTCGCAACTTGAGTCGTTGTGACGACGACCGCTGCCACCTGCTCATCTTAAGGTTTGTTCGACGCCTGCCCATGTCTGCGGGCCGGGAAGCGCGCGCCGGCGCGTGCGGGCAGGCGTTGAATAAACCCGAAGGGAGGAAACCGCGGGGTGCCCCGATGCAAGGGGGGCTTTCGGGCTATGGCGATTGATGTGTGAGGATGCGCGGCGGGATTGCAGTATGCGCGGCCAGGCGGGATGCGGTATGGGCGCTGATGTTGTGTC
>NZ_JBNDMQ010000063.1:0-27326 GCF_050436665.1 Paraburkholderia sp. EB58
ACCATCCTATCAATCCCTGGATCAGCCTCCTCCGTTTCTCTTCAAGTACTTACCCGCGTCTTCTCCTCCATGCTGGCTTAAGTAAGTGCCATTCCTTCTAGTGCCGCATTATTGACGTTAGGTATTGTTATCGTGCTGATCATGCCGGGTCCAACCAATACCTTGTTCGCTACTGCCGGACTGCAGCGGGGAATGCGGCGCTCAGTTCACCTGATTGGTGCCGAATTTTCCGGCTACCTGGTGTCGATTTCGGTGCTGGGGTTTTTTCTCGCGCATGCGGCAACTTCGCTAACCTGGATACCGGCGCTTTTGCGTATTGCCAGCAGTCTGTATCTTGCCTTCCTCTCAGTTCGCATGTGGCAAACCGCGAGCGCATTTCCTTCAACGACGCAAAAGACAATCGGCCTGCGCACGCTGTTTGTTGCAACACTACTCAATCCAAAAGCCATCCTGTTCGCCGGCACCATCTTTCCAGCGGCTGCGTTCGAGAGCTTGCCCACCTATCTTGAAGCGATGGCAATCTTCACCGTCGCACTGGTCCCAACCGGCCTCGCGTGGATCGCATTTGGCGCAGCGCTCGGTAGTGGCCAGTTGATGCGGGTCAGTCCTGTCCACCTGCAGCGTGGTGCATCCATCGTCCTGGCTGCCTTTTCTTTGTCGCTAGCGTGGACGGTAGTACATCAGGTGGTCCAGTTCCGGGCGTAGCCTACCTGCCGACGGAGGTGGTAGCCGATTCACTCACCCGCCGGCGCCCCGCCAAGGATCACGGTCCAGCCCAACCCGCGCACGTTGCGAATCACGCCCTGGCCGAACTTCTTCCGCACAGAGTGGATGAGTACGTCGACGGCATTGCTCTCGACCTCCTTGCCCCATCCATACAGCTTGTCTTCGATCTGGCTGCGCGAAAAGATCGTGCCGGGATGCTCCAGCAACGCATGCATCAGCGCGAATTCACGAGCAGAGAGCACGCCAACCTTGTCGCCGAATGTGAGCGTCCGCTGGTCGAGATTCAGGTTGATCGTGTCGTCACCGAGCCGCGACACGGCATAGCCCGCCTTGCGTCGCAAGACGGCGCGAATTCGCGCCAGCAGTTCGCCCACTTCGAAAGGCTTCAGCAGATAATCATCCGCCCCAATATCCAGACCTTCAATGCGCGAGTCGAGGTCGTCGCGCGCCGTCAGGATCAGGACTGGCACGGCGTTGCCACCGGCTCGAGCCGAGCGCAGCAGCTCGATTCCCGACATCCCCGGCAAGCCAAGATCGAGCAGTACGACGGTATATTCGGCCGCTTCCATTGCGGCGCGGCCAGCGAGGCCGTCGCGCACCCAGTCGACGCTGTAGCTTGCGTCCTTTAGTGCGCGCATCAGGCTTTGCCCGATCTGAAGATCGTCTTCAACCAGAAGGACTCTCATGCGTCTCTCCTATGCGGATAGGGGTCCGCGCCCGCGGATTTCGCCATAGTACCCGTGTGCCTATTTATGTCGATCCAAGAGATCCCGCGGGCGTCCCTGCCAGCGGAAAACTGACTGCCGCGACCACACCCGAGCGGCCATCGCTGCGGTTGCGAATGACTGCGTCGCCACCGTATTTCTGGGTGATGGACTTCACGATGGACAGCCCGAGACCGGTGCCCTCGACATCCAGATTCGCCCGAAAGAAGCGGTCGAACACGCGCGGCAACAGTTCCTGAGGAATGCCCGGACCCGTATCCGTCACTTCGACCCACATCATATTGCCTTCCGTGCGCATGCCAAGATCAATCGTGCCGCCATTCGGCGTGTAGCGGACTGCGTTGCTGACCAGATTCTTGACCGCGACCGAAACATCCGCGCCGGGCGCCGCGACTTTGGCCACCACCATTTCTTCCGCGCCAATATCGATGCCGCGCGCCGCGGCGATCGGCAGCACATCCGATACCGACTCGACGACGATTCGCGAGACATCCGTGGGTTCGATCGTGCCGCCCAATAAAGGCGCATCCGCCCGCGCGAGCCGCAATAGTTGTGCGATCAACGCACTGCTTCGCCCGATGCCGCTTCGCAATTCGTTAAATCGCTCCTGGTTACCTGGGACGATGTGCGGCTGAAGATTATCCGCCTGCAACTGCAACGCGGTAAGCGGGGTCCGTAATTCATGCGCGGCATCCGCAATGAACTTCCGTTCCGCTTCGATTGACTGCGCGAGACGCTCGATCATCCGGTTGATCGAATCGATGAAGGGCAGCAACTCGGTCGGCACCCCCGCCGACGGCAGCGGCTTCAGGTGGGACGCGTCGATCCCCTGGACCTCTTCGCCGAGCTGCTTCATTTTGCGCAACGACATACGCACAATCAGCAGCACCGCGCCAAGCACCAGCGGCAGCAACACGAGGGTCGGCCACAAGGTGTTGAGTGCGGTTTCGCGTTCCAGTTCGTCGCGCACCGACGAGCGTTGTGCAATCTGGATCAGCATGCCCACATCGCGCAGCGTGTAGATTCGCCACCTCTCGCCAGCGACCATATGTGAACTGAAACCGGCAGCGGCGTCCTCTGGCAGTTGCAGCGATGGATCAGTAGAACGCAGCGGCACTTCGCTGCCTGGCTTATGGATCGTGATCACAATGTCGCGGCTGGGCTGTGAGCCGCGCGAGGGTGTCGCAGGAATCGTCTCGGCCAGTCCATTGCGCATGCGCACGGCGACCTGCTCGAGCCGCAGATCGAGCAGCGCACTCATCCCCGCGCGGCACAACTGGTACGAGCTGATGCCTTGCGCAATCGCCACGGCGCTGACCAGCAAGCCCAGCGCAATCACCAGGTTATTTCTCAGAGAAGGTTTCATTTGACTTCGCAAAGGACAAGCCAGTCCGTTCATTCCCATCGACGGACCACGTAAATGTATGCCGGGGATGTCCGGCGCTGCGCGGCACACGGTCGGGTTGCACGCTCATTTTCCCCTCATTCTCCTCGGCGAAGATAGGTCATCCGAATCAATGATTCGCCTGACCCGACCGAAAGGATGTTCATCATGTTCATGCTCTTCAACCGCCGCGCCAACGTCACTTATAGCAAACCGGCCGTTATGTCCGCTGTGCCCATGCAGCCGGCAAAAGCGGGCCCTGCGCTCGGAAGCGGCGCTGTGGCCGCTGAACAACCGGCCACCTATGAAGAGTTATTGCCGTACCTGGTGCTGGCAATGGCCATATCCGTCTGAAATGTCTGCTTCGTTGATCAAGGACCGTTGCGATTCCGGTCCACTAACACTCGGGGAGCACATCATGCTCGTAACGCTCGAATGGCTGTTCGACATCTCACTGGCCGTCACCAGCGCTGCAGCGACGGGCTCGATTTTCCTGCTGCTGCTCGAACTCGGCAAGGTGGCACGCAAGCACTTTGTCCAGCAACACGTCGGAGCCAGGTTGGCCAAATTGGCACACCTCGCAAGTCGCCGCGAGCTGCTCTACTAAACACCTCGCGCGGTCGTAAGCGCTGCGAGGTGGATGTAGCTGCGCTCCTCTCGGATCAATGCAGATGCAACGAGTTCAGCAGATCGGACAGACCAAGCCACAAGATCTGTACACCAATACAAAAGATCGCGAAGGCGAAGAGACGCATCGCCACCTGCGTGCCTGACGGCCCCAGCAGCCGCTCCATGTACCCGGCGAAGCGCACGCACAGGTAAATGCTGACGCAAAGCAATCCCAAAGCAACGCCCACACCGATGAAATGGACTGGCTGCAAGCCCTTTTCTGGCGAGCCGGTACCTAGCGCAATGGCGACGGAAATCGATCCCGGCCCTACGGTCACGGGCAGGGTGAACGGATAGAAGGCCTTGATCCGCAGTGTCGGGTCGCCGCCCGTCCCCGCTTCCGGTTGTGCCTCACTACTATCGTCCCCCGACGACTGCAGCAGATTCCAGCCGGCCATCGCGATGATAAATCCCCCGGCGACGCGCAGGACCGCGATGGAAATGCCGAGAAACGACAGCAGATACGCCCCCACCGACAATGAAGCCAACAGGATCACAAAACTATTAATCGCGATGCGTCGCGCCAACTCCGCACGCTCGGCGAGCGTCGCGTGCGGAACCATACTCAGAATGATGAAAGCGGCCGCCGGTGGATTGATGATCGGGAAAAGCGACGCGAAGATCAGCAAAACGGTTTTCGTCAGTTCGTGAAGCATGGTTGGCGTCCGGTAGACAGGTCACGTGCTCGCGGTGTGGTCGGATTTTACCCAACAGCCACGGATGAACACTGCTGCCTGCGCCAGAGCTGCACGCGCTTCGGGAATGAACGGCGCGAAACAATGCCACGCGTGCGGCATCGCATGCCATTCTGCGAATTCCACGCGAGTGCCTGCCCGTTGCAGTTTGGCGGCAAGCGCATGCGCGTCTTCGTTCAAGCCTTCGGAGTCGCTGGTCTGAATGTGAATGGGCGGCAATCCATGCAATTTTGCCCGCGCGGGCGACGCCAGTGTCTCGAACGGCCTTACGTTGCGTAGATACATTTGCGCGGCCACCTCCATAGCGGTGCGATTCATCGACAACACATTGTGCTTCGCACGCCAGACGGTTGTCAGATCCGCCCACGGCGATAACAGCACGGCGCCGGCAGGCAGCGGCTCGCCGGCGTCGCGCAACGCCACTAGCGCCGCCAACGCAAGCCCTCCGCCGGCGGAATCTCCGGCAAACACAATCGAGCTTGGCGCAATCCGCCGTGCAAGCAATGTCCGATAAGCATGCAGGGTGTCCTGCAGTGCAGCAGGGAACGGATGCTCGGGCGCAAGACTGTAGTCCAGTGCGAACACCGCCGAACCAGACGCACGCGCCAACTCGACGGTTACCGCTCGATGCGTCGCGGGCGAGCCCAAATAGTACGCGCCACCGTGCAGAAACAGCACGACACGCTCCGTGTGTGCTGAGGCGGCGGCCTCCGGTCTGATCCACTCACCCTTCAATTTAACGTCGACGTTCCGGCGCACCTGCGAATGAAGCAGGCGCATCGCGCACCGGGCCGGCCATGTATATCGATGCGTGCGCGACCGGATGGTATAGATATCAGGCGCTGAACGGCGGCTAGAACCGAACTGCAGCGCCATCACCAGCGGGATCGTGCGGCGCAGCCACGCTGCTTGCCAGCTCTCGGAACGGCGAGGCATCGCCGCGCTTTCGGTGCGTAGCGGGGAAGTAGTCGGTTGGTAATCCGGAATATTCATGGTCAGTCAATCGAAAAAAAAGAGCCGGCGCGAGAAACGCGAGCGTGCGCCGTTGTTTAGATGACGCCGCGCTCGCTCAGGTAAAGCACGCGCTCAACCTGTTGCAACCTCGGCGGCCTCGTACCTCAACGACGCCAGTAACCATATCCGCCGTGCCAGCCTCCGTAGTAACCCCCATACCAGGCCGGATGTCCGTAATAGCCAACGACCACGGGCGCCGTGTAGACCGGCGGCGGTGGCGGTGCGTAATACACAGGCGGCGGCGCATAAACCGGTGCCACAGGGACTAGCGGCACAACCGGATACGCCGGGCCGGGGACACCTACGCCGATGCCGACAAACACATGCGCCTGCGCACAACTCACGAGGCCGACTCCGAGGGCCGCAGCAACGGCCAGTTGTCGAATGAGTTTCATCTTTGCTCTCCTTGTCTCTGATGACAGTCTGTTGACCGCATCGAATGACTGCATTGTGGTGAGACAAAGTGAGCCACGAATTAGGAACACGCCCGCGGCGGCCCCACGCCAATACGGCCTTTTTGAACCTGTGGCTGCTCATTTTCGGCTCATTCTTCGCGCCTACGATCTGGTCCATCGACGAACGGTGCTGTCATTCCTGACCCATCCAGACCGTACGCCGCAACCCTGGCGACGAAGTGGAGCGATCTCCGAAGCGTCGCACTCACGACTGGAGCACATCATGTTTGCCAACTTTGCGAAGCGTCTAGGCGCGCTGTTCGTCAACACCGAGGAACTGCAACGCGACACCTATCTGGCCTCGTCCACCGATTTCGTTGATCTCGAACATCGCATGTACGTCGTTGAAACGGCCCATTACCCGTTCACTTTGTATTCGGCCAGCGCACCGCACGAATGGAAGGTCTGATCGGGCTCCCCGCCGCGCCCCCCCTATTTCGGGGGCGCCCACGTGCCCAATAGCCACCCATCTTCCATACATTTTTTCAATGGAAAGATGTCTTGACCGAAGCATGTCGTGGAATCAGAATCTTACCACTGGAAAGATTTAACGGCTAGCCCTTCGAAATTCATAGCGTCTCAGGGTTGCCACGGAAATCGTCCAGACCCGCTCCCAACGTTTGCCGCTGAAATGCGCAGCCCCGGATCGCGTCGATGCAATCGAGACGCGCCCTCCTGCCGCCATTGCTCTCCACTTAACTGCTTAACCATTGATTCATTTTTATGTCCTCAGAAACCCATGCCATAGGCTCAACCCAATCTTTGCGCCGCCGTAGTTCATTTCGCTTCGCCTCACTGGTCGCCGCCGTCCTCGCCGCCGTCACGCTTGCTGGGTGCGGCGGGAGCGGAGGCGGCGGCGGTTCACCGAACCCACCGCCGCCTGTGAACCCGACCTCCAGCATCAGCATTTTTGCCGGCAACCCCAATGCGACAGGCGCGGTCGACGGCCCCGCCGCTTCCGCGCAATTCAACACGCCCACGGGTGTTGCAGTCGACTCTGCCGGCAACGTCTATGTGGCCGACAACAACAACTTCACGATCCGCAAAATCAGCGGCGGCACGGTCTCGACTTTCGCGGGCTCTGCCGGCACGGAGGGTTCGGCGGACGGCACCGGCAGTACGGCGTCGTTTGAAGGGCCCGCGCATATCGCGATCTCGCCTGCCGGCAACCTGTACGTGACCGATGTGGGCCAGGCGGTGACCGTGCGTGAGATCACGCCGGCCGGGCAGGTCACGACCCTCGTCGATCCCCGCACCGGCCAGGCCTTGCAGACCGACGATAGCGCCGAAATCGCCGCCGACCATGCCGGCAACATCTACGTCTTTACCGTCGCGCAGGCCACAGGTGCTCACGTGCTCACGCAGATCACTCCCGCAGGCGCGGTCAACGTGATTTCGCTGACCACGGCGGCGGGCACGCCGCTCGGACTCGTGCTGCCGTCCGGACTGGCCGTGGACTCGGCCAACAACGTCTATATTGCCGATGAGGATCCCGAGGGCAATGCGGGCGTGCTGTACAAGGTGACGCTGAACGGCACCACCGGGACGGCCACGACACTGGCGGGCTCACTGTCGATTTCGGGCGCATCGGACGGGCCCGGCAATTCCGCGACGTTCAACGGCTTGTCGTCCCTGGTAGTGGACCCGTCGGGCAACATTTACGCCAATGACTTCAATAACTGGGAGATTCGCGAGATATCCCCAGCGGGCGTGGTCAGCACCTTCGCTGGCTCGCTCACGCAAACCGGCCTGAGTCTTGGACCGCTGCCAGGC
The DNA here is from genome assembly GCF_050436665.1 of Paraburkholderia sp. EB58. Lineage (NCBI taxonomy): Bacteria > Pseudomonadati > Pseudomonadota > Betaproteobacteria > Burkholderiales > Burkholderiaceae > Paraburkholderia > Paraburkholderia sp. EB58. The sequence goes on from NZ_JBNDMQ010000063.1 coordinate 7,442, forward strand.
AGCCTGCCGTCCATCGATCAACTCGCGTGGTACGGGCAGTCGCTCTACACGGCCGATTTCGACGACAACGTCATCCTGCAACTCAGCCCGGCGCCGTAACGCAGCGCGAAACCTGCCAGGGAAATCCACCCATGTGGCCCGACGTGGCGATCACTGCCCGACATGTGCCGGGCGTGCTCGCCACGTTTTCAAATCCTCTGTCAGTCCCACCTTTTGCGGAGCACCGACATGCTATCCACTGTTTCGACCCAAAGACTGTTACGAGAAATGTTCAGCGAAATGGTCGTCAAGGAAGACGCCTCGCTAATTTCTCACTACTACCACCCAGGCTTCCTGCTCGAAACCAATGGGCAACGTCAGGATTACCAAACGTTTTCCCAGGGACACGAAAAGGTATACGCCACCCCGATTACCTATGAGATTCGCTACGACGAAGCATCGTGGGTGGAAAGCGCGGAGAGTGTTGCCGTGCGGGTGTGGATCAAGACGCAGCGACCGAATGAGGACGCGACGGAATTCGAGGTCGTGCTGATCGCTGCGTATGTCGATGGCAGGATCCATCGCGTATGGGAATTGACCTCGCCGGACTGGACGACGGTCAAGGCGTTCAAGGATTATTCCTGATGAGACGGGGCGCACTCATCTTCACGACGGAAAGATTTTGACTTTTCCCGTCCGGTCGGTCACCATATCTTTTCACTGTAAAAATCCGGACCCGATCTACCGTATGAATGACGCGCCTTCACGCCGCAAAGCTCTCACGCCGTCGAAACACCCTGCCGAAGTCGCCAAATCCCCTCGCGACAAGCCCTATCACCATGGTTCGCTGCCCCACGCGCTTCTCGATGCGGCGGAGCTTGTCCTGCGCAGAGATGGCATCCGCGGTCTGACTTTACGCGCCATTGCACGGGAAGCGGGTGTGTCGCACACGGCGCCCCAGCATCACTTCGGCGACACCGCGGGCGTACTGAGCGAGCTAGCCGCAAGCGGTCACCGGCGGCTGGCCTCTGTTATGGCGGACAACGCCGCCGGCACCGAGCCCGGCCAGCCGCGACGCAAAGCGATTGCCCGCGGTTACGTGAGCTTCGCGAGGGCCAATCCCGCTCTGCTGCACCTGATGTCACGCGGCGAAATGCTCGACGCGACCCGGCCGTCGCTGGTCGAAGCGCGGCGCGCATCGGCACGTGCGCTGGCCGGTGTGTTCGATGAAGAAGCGGCCGCAAATGCAGAGGACGGTTCCGGCGCATTCAGCAGGATCGACGCGGCGCAGGCCATCGCCATGACTGCCGCGTGGGCCTACGTTCACGGGCTCGCGTTGCTGCTGATCGATGGGCGTCTGAACGCGCTGGCCAATTCAGCCGAGGGCATAGAGAACGCGGAAGCGCTGGTGGACGCGGCCATCGAACACGTTCAGGTCATTTCCGCCGCCCCGGGCAAGAGCAAAGCGCGAAGCGGTTGATCCTGGCGCTCGTCCACGCAGCAGGAGGTCGGCATCAAGCAAGAGCCAGCGTTCGCAAGTTCATCTAACTACCGCACGACAGGCAATAGTTACCTTCGCAACGAGCGGCCATCCCTTGCCCCGCAAATTCGACCTATGCAGTGGAGGCGCTTTCCCCACTCATAGGGTCTACCTTTAGTACCGCCTCAAGCAGTTTCGAAGTCCCGTTGTGATTGCAGTCAGCCACATGCTAAAGTCCAATGCGCACATCGGCGGCCTGACGTAGCGCGGGTAAAACACTATGGCCGGCGCTTTGCGCCATCTGCTGACCACTGACTGGGGACACTGTATGCAAACGCTTGGCGGAACGCGTCTCGCCCGACTCTTCAACGAACGACAAAGCGAGTTACTCGGCGAATGGGTGGCCCAGCAGTACGCGATTACATCGCGGCGCGGCGGCGTACCCGAAGCGCAGTTGCGTAATCAGTTCGTGCAGTTCGTCGACCTCGTCTGTGCTGCCCTCGGCTCATCCGAGCAGGTCGACTTCAATACGCCCACGTGGGACGAAGTGCGCAACTTCCTTGCAGAAGTCTCGGAGCAACGAGCGCGGCAAGGTTTTACGCCCGTAGAAACCGCCATGTTCGTGTTCTCGCTCAAGGAACCGCTCTTCGCGCGCTTGCGCGGCGCACTGGCCGCCGATCCCGCCACCCTCGCCGAACTGACCTGGACCATCAGCACGCTATTCGATGCGATGGGCCTTTACACCACGGAAGTCTTCCAGACGAGCCGCGAGCAGGTCATCGTCCGTCAGCAACAGGAACTGCTCGAATTGTCCACGCCGGTGGTTCAGCTGTGGGAAGGTATTCTGGCGTTGCCACTGATTGGCACGCTGGATTCCGCGCGCACCCAGGTGGTGATGGAGAGCCTGCTGCAAAAGATCGTCGAGACCGGCGCCGCCATCGCGATCATCGACATCACAGGCGTGCCCACGGTTGATACCCTCGTTGCCCAGCATCTGCTCAAGACAGTCGCGGCCGCACGACTCATGGGCGCGGATTGCGTCATCAGCGGGATTCGCCCGCAGATTGCGCAGACCATCGTGCATCTCGGCGTGAATCTGCAGAATGTCGTCACCAAAGCCACGCTCGCCGACGCATTCATTGTCGCGTTGAAGCGCACCGGTAAATCGGTGTCGGGCGGAGCCCCGGTAGCCGAAGCACCGGGCGCGCCGGGTCCGTTGCGCGGCAACCAGTTCGTCGGCTACTGACGCCGGCTCACGCGGACTCCACCGGACCACGACCATGGAACGCATTCCAATTCTGCGGATGGGCAAGCTACTGCTTGTCACCATCCAGGTTGACATGCACGACCGCCTGGCCATGACGCTGCAGGACGATTTGACGAGCCGCATTGTCAAGGACGGCGCCAAAGGCGTGCTGATCGACATTTCGTCGCTCGACGTGGTGGACTCGTTCATTGGCCGGATGATCGGCGACACCGCCGCGATGGCACGCGTACTCGACGCGGAAACGGTGGTGGTCGGCATGCAGCCGTCCGTCGCCATTACGCTGGTCGAACTCGGACTTGCGCTGCCAGGCGTGCGCACCGCGTTGAACGTGGAAAAGGGTATGGCGTTGCTGACCGGCACGGCATCGCTTTGAGCACCATTCCTGGCAAGACAAACGGGGCCGCCGCCTTGTCCTCCTCGACGAACAGCGATAAGACGCCAGGTCCAACGGGGCCTGAAGGTCAGCCGCCTGACGAGATCATGCCCATTCGCTCGGACGAGCAGATCGTGCGGCTGCGGCGCTTCGTGCGCGAAAAGGCAGTGGCCCAGGGCCTTTCACTGATCGATCAGACGAAATTCGTGACCGCGGCCAGCGAACTCGCCCGCAATACCCTCATCTATGGCGGAGGGGGTGACGTACACTTATATACGCTGCGGCGTAACGGCCGTGTCGGTCTGAGGCTCGAGTTCATCGACAACGGACCTGGCATCGCGGATATTCCCAGGGCGCTGGCGGACGGCTATACCAGCGGCAACGGCCTCGGCTTGGGTCTCGGCGGTGCCAAGCGGCTGTGCGACGAGTTTGAAATCCGTTCGGTGGTGGGCGAAGGTACTCATGTTTCGGTGACCAAATGGAAGCCATTCTGAACGGGCTGAGCGTAACGCAGCGTCGCTTCGAAGTCGGCGATCCTAGCTCAGTATCGTTCGCGCGGCGCGGCATCAGTGACGCGGCCCATGGACTCGGTTTCAGCGACGCGCTGCTCGGCAAGCTGGCGATCATCGTGACCGAATGTGCGACCAATCAACTCAAACACGCACAGCGCGGCGAGTTGCTGGTGCGGCCTATTGTGAGTGCCGTCACGGCGGCATCGGGGCTGCCGGTCAGCAGCGGCGTTGAGTTGCTCGCAATAGACAGTGGCCCGGGCATCCGCGATCTGCATGCCTGCTTCGTGGACGGCTACACGACAGCCGGCAGTCCCGGCAACGGCATGGGGGCGATTCAACGGCTCAGCGATGAGCTAGACATATGGAGCGCGCCAGGTCTTGGCACGATGCTGCGCATCGTGGTCTGGGCCGATGCGGGCGCAGCAGCGCCGGACAGTCAGGCGCCCATCTCCTACGGAGCGATCAATCTGCCGCTGCAGGGCGAGACGCTGTGTGGCGACGCGTGGACTTGCGGGTACGCGGACGGCGAATTCGTGGTGCTAGTCGCCGATGGTCTCGGGCACGGCCCGCTTGCCAATACCGCAGCGCTTGCCGCTACGGAAGCGTTCGCGCAGCTCGGCACGTCGAATGTAGTGGAAATCGTCGAGGCGTCGCATGTGGCGTTGCGGGCCACGCGCGGCGCGGCGCTCGGCGTCGCGAGTATCCCGGCGCTCGACGCTGCGGATGGCGCTCCCGGCATTGCGCGCTTTTGCGGCGTCGGCAATATTGCGGCGAGCGTCTGGACACCCTCCGGTCATCGCCATCTGGTGTCCCACGCAGGCATCGTCGGGCATCAGATGCGCAAGGCTCAGGAGTCTCAGGTTGACTGGCCGCGCGACGGCCTGTTGATTCTCCACTCCGACGGCCTCGCCACCCGCTGGGATCTGAGCAAATATCCGGGCCTGGCGCACCGGCATCCCACCCTGGTTGCCGCCGCGCTCTATCGCGACTTCGTGCGGGGTCGCGACGACGTCACCGTGTTTGTCGCGCGTGTAGCGCGCATGGGGGACCTATGACGGCCGAACCCCTGCAAGTTCTGCCGCTTGACGGTGAACTCTCGGTGGTCGCCGCGCGCAGGCGTGCCCGCGAACTGAGCGAAGCATTCGCTTTCTCACAGCACGATCAGATTCGCATCGCCACATCGGTGCTCGAAGTCGCACGCGTGGTGTTTCTTGCAACGTCCGGGGGCCGCGTCGAGTTTCTGCTGGATAAAGCGACGCAACCGCAAAGCCTGCTGATCCGATTCGTAGCTCCAGCAATTCCAATCGCCCGCCTGAAAGAACAGCCAACCCGCGCCGCAGACACTTACGCTGGCGAGACGCCAGGTCCACTTGGCGTACTCGCGGCCCAACGTCTTATGGATGCCTGTTCAATTGAAGACGTTGCAGCCGACGCCGTCATTACGCTGGCGAAATACCTTCCGGCGCACGCGCCGCTCGCTACGGACAAAGTGGTTGCAGCGCTGGCTCGTGGTGCCTCCATATCGAATGCGGGGAATTCGTTCGATGAGATGCAACGGCAAAGCCATGAACTGGCTGTCGCGCTCGAGGAGTTGCAGGAACGCCAGGAGGAACTCGTCCGGCTCACGCGCGAACTCGAAGACACTAATCGTGGTGTCGTCGCGCTCTACGCGGAACTGGACGAACGCGCCGAACATCTGCGCCGCGCCGACAATGCCAAGTCGCGCTTCCTGTCGAACATGAGCCATGAATTTCGTTCGCCGCTGTACTCGATCCGCGCACTGTCGAACCTGCTGATGGATCGTACGGACGGCGAACTGACCGACGAGCAGGCCAAACAGGTCCGCTTCATTCGCAAGGCGGCTGATGAGCTATCAGAGACGGTCGACGACCTGCTGGATCTTGCCAAGATCGAAGCGGGCAAGGTCGAGCTACGGCCCAGCGAGTTCGTAATCACCGATCTTTTCTCGGGGCTGCGCGGCATGCTACGGCCACTGCTGCCGGCCGCTGACGTCGAACTGGTGTTCGATCCGTGCGACGACATTCCGCCGGTCTATACCGACGAAGGCAAGGTCTCGCAGATTCTCCGCAACCTGGTGTCCAATGCGTTAAAGTTCACCGAGAAAGGCGAAGTGCGGGTGCGCGCGCTATACGACGCCGGCCAGCAGATGCTGACGTTCTCGGTTTCGGATACGGGAATCGGCATTGCGCCCGAGCACCAGCAAAGCGTCTTCGAAGAATTCGAACAGGTGCAAAACCGGTTGCAGACCGCTGTCAAAGGAACCGGGTTGGGATTGCCGCTATGCAGCAAGCTTTGCAAGCTATTAGGTGGAGCGGTTAGCCTCGAGAGCGAGCTGGGCAAAGGCTCGACGTTCACGGCAACCATTCAGGCGTATCTGCCGGAGACAGCGGATGCCCCAACGCCGCAGCCTCGAGCCCTCGATGCCGAGCGTGACATGGTGCTACTTGTGTCGACGAGCCTCGATGACCGGGTGCGTTACGAGGCGTCGCTGCACAACACGCGTTACCGGTCGGCCGCTGCTGCAACCGTGCGCGAAGCAAAGTCAGTGCTGGCAATATCAGCCGCGTCCGCCGTTGTACTTGATATGCAATCAGGGCGCGAAGAATGCTGGGCCTGGCTGGCTGAGCTTCGTCATGGTGAAGACGCCTGGCATGTCGGCGAAAGCGGCCCACTAGACGGTGCCGATTCGCACCAGCGACGCGTACCTGTGATTGTTTTGAGCGATATCGACCAAGGCGATCGAGCCCAGTCTCTGGGCGCCGATGCCTTTTTTATCAAACCGCTGTCGGGTACCGAATTGCTCACTTCGCTGGATGCGATGCTGAGCGCCCCCTGAACGGCCCACGGACACGAATCTTCCATGAGCGACGCGACCGCCAATCTCATACTCAACGTTGACGACAACGACGGCGCGCGGTACGCGAAGAGTCGTATTTTGTCGCGCGCTGGCTTTGTCGTGATCGAAGCCGCCAACGGTACCGAAGCGCTTGAACGCGCGCGCGACTCGTTGCCCGACTTGATTCTGCTCGACGTCAAGCTGCCCGACATCAACGGATTCGAAGTGTGCCGGCAGATCAAGGCGACGCCGGAGACGGCAGGCATTCTGGTGCTGCAAACCTCCGCGGCTGCGGTGCAGAGCATCGACAGGATCAGAGGGCTCGACGGCGGCGCGGATAGTTACCTGATTGAACCGATCGAACCCGCCGAGCTGATTGCCCATGTCCGCGCGCTGCTGCGCGTGCGCCGCGCAGAAGGCGCACTGCGCGAAAGCGAAGAGCGCTTTCGGCAGATGGCGGAAAACATCGACGATGTGTTCTGGATGCTCGACCCATCGACAGACCAATTGCTGTACGTGAGCCCGGCCTACCGTCGTTTGTGGGGCGATGCGGCGCCTGCGCCGGTCCCAGGTTCAGGCCACTGGGCGGGTCACATTCACGCCGAAGACGAGGCCGCAGTCGAGACGGCGTATCGGGCGCTCGCCGGCGGCACGCCATACGAGATCGAGTACCGGATCGTTCGTCCCGACGGCGACACTCGCTGGGTCGCCGAGCGGGCCTTTACGGTCCGCGATACGCGTGATCGGATCTACCGGCTGGCAGGGATCGTCAATGACATCTCCGAGCGCAAGGCCAACGAGATGATGCTGCGCGATGCGGATCGCCGCAAGGACGAGTTTCTCGCCATGCTTGCGCATGAACTGCGCAATCCGCTGGCACCGATCCGCAATGCGATTGAGTTGCTCGATCCAAGCCGTGCGCCTGCACCTCAGGACTTCGAAACAATGCGCGCGGTGATCGGACGCCAGGTGAGGCATCTGAGTCGCCTCGTCGACGATCTGCTCGACGTGGCGCGTATTACGCAAGGGAAAATCACGCTGCGGCAAGAGAACGTGAGCCTCGCCGCAGCCATCGAAGCAGCAATCGAAACGGTCGCACCGGCGCTAGACAAAAAAGCCCATACGCTCAAGACCGAGATGCCGGACGACTCGCTCTACGTCATCGGCGATGGCGTACGGATTGCGCAAGTGCTCGGCAATATCCTTTCGAATGCAGTGAAATATACGCCGCAGGGCGGCGAGATTCTGATCGACGTCCGCGAGTCAGATGAGGTCGTCCAGATTGCCGTTCGCGACAACGGTGTTGGCATGAGTGCCGAGACGATTCCGGTTATCTTCGAGCTGTTCGTCCAATCACAGAATTCGCTTGAACGCTCCGAAGGCGGCCTTGGTATTGGCCTGCCGCTCGCGCGGACGCTGGTTGAACTGCATGGCGGGCAACTCGAGGCATTCTCGGGCGGCCCGGGGCACGGCAGCGAGTTCATTGTGAGCTTGCCGCTCGCGCGCGCGGTACAGATTGCCGAGCCGGCTCCGGCCGCGGCTGCTGCCGCTGCGGTTGTGGCCCCGCGCGACCCAGGACCGGCGTTGCGCCTTCTGCTGGTGGACGATAGCGTCGACGCGGCGACGTTACTGGCGATGGTTCTCGAAGCGGACGGCTATGATGTGCGCGTCGCGCACGAAGGCAAGCAGGCGCTTGAAGTCGCGGCGCAATTCGAGCCTGAAATTGTCCTGCTCGATCTCGGCCTGCCCGGCATGGACGGCTTTCAACTGGCCCGCGAGATGCGCAAGCTGGCCCATACAGCCAACGCGCTGTTAGTCGCCGTCACGGGCTACGGCCAGGCTGCTGACCGTCTACGATCTCAGGAAGCAGGTTTTGACCATCACCTGGTCAAGCCGGTATCGGCGGACGAGATACAGCGTGTGATCGCGAGCCGCTTCCCGAATACGCCGTCGTGAAGTGGGACACGGCGATCATGTGACCCGCCCACCGCCGTCACGGCTTAAAGATCTTCCAGGTGAGTCACAAACGGCCGGATCTTCGCGTCGTCCGGATTCACGTACACGACGTCTGTCGGCACACGGCGCGGCGCGTCGACGGTAAAGAAGACTGCGGGTGATTCCAGTACTTCCGTTATCGCGTGCACCGTGTTCCGCTCAAAGGTAACGAGCTGCCCCGCCGTCAGGACGCGAGGCGCCTCGTTCTCGATCGCAAAGCTCACCTTTCCGGTCAGAAGGTAGAGATGCTCTTCGCACGTTTCGTGGTAGTGACGAGGAATCGGGTAATAGACACGAAACAGTCTTGAGCTGGCGGAGGGTTCGTCGGTCAGGTACGTGTCGACGATCGTGCTGTCCGCCGTGTCAGGAAATCGATTGATGATTTCGTTAATATCAAAGAAATTGAACAATTCGTTCTCCACATCATTTAACGACAGCTCATGGAATTCGCTGGGCTGTGCGATCCTTCAGCGCCGCCATCGGGTTGCCATTTGGACGATCGTGTCATGGACTCGTCGTTTTCAACGGGAATAAAACGATCGTGCCACTAGACGATTGACGGCAGAACGCTCCCGTTCCGCAAAACACATTTGCACAATGAGAGCTGGCCGATCTAGCGCTAAATCGCTGCAATGGCCACATGCAGCGCACCCTGTGACCAGGCGATGCATCAATTGCGTCCGAATGACGCACTTTCTATCGGCTTTCGCCGCTCCACGCCCGCCATCCACGGACGGTTCGCGCTCGCAGCCCAGCGAATCCCTTCCAAACTAAATAAAGCTTAATTCGAGCGAATTGTCCTGTCGACGCGTGTCCCCGATCATGGGGCCATGTTCACACGCCTCGTCGGTCCACGCAGGGCCACAGGTGCCGAAGCAATGCCTCACCCGACATAGACACTTTTACATGAACGCCATTGTTCTGGTTGCCCTGCGGCGCCCTCTCACCTTTGTGGTGATGAGCATCCTCATCATCCTGTTCGGCACCATGGCTGTCTTGAAGACGCCGACGGACATCTTTCCCGGCATCCGTATTCCGGTGGTCGCGGTCGTGTGGAACTACAACGGACTGTCCCCGCAGGATATGTCCGGCCGTGTGGTCTATTACTACGAGCGCGCCCTGACCGCGACAGTGGCCAACGTCGAGCACATCGAGAGCGAGTCTCTGTACGGTGCTGGCGTGGTGAAGGTCTTCTTTCAGCCTGGCACTGACATCGCCGCTGCCCAGGCTCAGGTCACCGCAGTCTCGCAGACCGTGCTGAAGCAAATGCCGGCCGGCATCACGCCGCCGCAAATTCTGGTCTACAACGCGTCCTCGGTCCCAGTGCTGGACCTGCAGGTCTCCGCGTCGAACATGACGTCCGCGCAGGTGTACGACATGGCATCCAACCTGATCCGCCCGCAACTGGTGTCGGTTCCGGGCGTCTCGATTCCGAATCCATACGGCGGCACGTCCCTCAACGTCGAAATCGATCTGGACCAGGCGAAGCTACTTGCGCACGGTCTCTCGGCCTCCGACGTGGCGGCGGCGCTCAGCGCGCAAAACGTGGTGCTGCCGGCTGGCGACCAGAAGATCGGCGGCCTTGACTACATGGTCCAGACAAATTCGACGCCTCTCCAGGTGGACACGTTCAACAACATGCCGATCAAGACGGTGAACGGTGCGACGGTCTATCTGCACGACGTCGCCTACGTGCACCGCGGCGCGCCGCCGCAGACCAACGCGGTTCTGGTGAAAGGCAGACAGTCGGTGCTGATCCAGATTTACAAGAGCGGTAACGCATCGACACTCTCCGTGGTGGCAGGCATCAAGAAGGCATTGCCCGGCGTGATCCGGACCTTGCCGGCGGGCGTGAAGATCACACCGCTTAACGATGCCTCGGGTTTTGTGCGCGACTCGGTGCTCGAGGTGGTTCAGGAAATGATCACCGCAGCGCTGTTGACCGGGGCGATCGTGCTGCTCTTTCTCGGCAGCTGGCGTTCGACGCTGATCGTGGCGACGTCTATTCCGCTTGCCATCCTGACCTCGATCCTGGTACTGCACTACACCGGCCAGACGATCAATGTCATGACACTGGGCGGCCTGGCGCTCGCGGTCGGTATTCTGGTCGACGACGCGACCGTGATGATCGAGAACATCGACTCTCACCTCGAGACAGGTGTCGAGCTGGAGGAGGGCATTATTACGGCGGCAAACCAGATCGTTGTGCCAACGCTGGTCGCAACGCTGTGCATCTGTATCGTCTGGCTGCCGTTGTTCCAGCTGGACGGTATCTCAGGGTATCTGTTCCGGCCGCTCGCCGAAGCCATCATCTACGCGATGCTTGCTTCGTTTGTCCTCTCGCGCACGCTGGTGCCGACCATGGCCGCCTGGCTGCTGCGCGGCCAGGTGAAATCGCATGGGCATGGGCACGGTCATGGGCATGAACTTGACGCCAATGCGGGCTTCTTCACCCGTTTTCAGCGAGGCTTCGAGCGCAAATTCACGCAGTTTCGCGAGGGATACCGTGGGGTGCTAACCGCCGCCGTGCTCAATCGCAAGCGCTTTATCATGGGCTTTCTCGGCTTCGCGATCGCGTCGATGGGGCTGCTGGCTTTCCTCGGTCGCGACTTCTTCCCGAGCATCAAGTCCGGCGAAATCGATATGCACATACGGGCGCCGATCGGCATGCGACTCGAAGATGCATCGAAGATCTCCGTGCTCGTGAATGGCGAAATCAGGAAGCTTCTGCCGGGCCAGGTCAACAATGTGGTCGACAACTGCGGCTTGCCCTCGAGCAGCATTAACCTGGCGTATACCTCGGACGGCACGATCGGCCCGCAGGATTGCGACATCAGCATCACCCTGAAGAATGAGCAATCGCCGGTGGACGATTACCGGCTCAAGCTGCGCCGCGAACTGCCGAAGCTCTTTCCCGGCACCGTGTTCAGCTTCCTGCCCGGTGACATTACCGCCAAGATCCTGAACTTCGGCCTGCCCGCACCGATCGACGTACAGGTCTCGGGGCGCGCACAAGCGGCGAACATGGCTTACGCGCAGCAGCTCGCGGCACGTATCCGCCAGATTCCCGGTGCTGCCGACGTCAACATTGAACAGGCGTTCAACGAACCGACGATCAAGGTTGCCGCGGATCGTTCGCTGGCTTCCGGTATGAATCTGTCCGAAGCCAACATCGCGAATAACGCGCTTGCGACGCTATCCGGCAGCGGCCAGACGGCGCCGACGTACTGGCTCGACACGACCACGGGCGTCTCGCACCTCGTCAACATGCAGACGCCGCAAGACCAGCTCACGTCGATGAACGACCTCGAGACAATTCCGATCGACACGGGCAACGGCGATCCAGGCGGCCAGCACTCGCAGTTGCTTGGCGCACTCGGCACCGTGACGCAAACGGGCACGCCGCTCCTCGTCTCCCACTACAACATCATGCCGTCGATCGATATCTTCGTCAGCAACCAGGGGCGCGACCTCGGTGCCGTCTACGATCAGGTTCAGGAGGTTATCAAGGAGATGAATGCGCAGGTCCCGCATGGCGCCAGCGTGCACGTGCGCGGCCAGGCAACGACGATGAGCAGCGCCTACACGCAACTTCTGGAGGGACTGGCGCTTTCCATCCTGCTGGTCTATCTCGTGATCGTCGTGAATTTCCAGTCCTGGCTGGACCCGTTCATCATCATCACGGCGCTGCCTGGCGCGATTGCCGGCATTGTCTGGAGCCTCTTTCTCACGCATACGAACGGCTCAGTGCCGGCGCTCACCGGCGCGATCATGTGCATGGGCACGGCAACGGCCAACTCGATCCTTGTGGTGTCCTATGCACGTGAGCGCCTCGCGGAACACGGTGATGCCATCACCGCCGCCATCGAAGCCGGCTACGCCCGGATCCGCCCGGTTCTGATGACCGCGACCGCCATGATCATCGGGATGCTGCCCATGTCCATGAGCAATACGCAAAACGCACCGCTTGGACGAGCCGTCATTGGTGGACTTCTGGTCGCGACCTTTGCCACCCTGCTCTTCGTTCCCTGCGTATTCGCCCTGATGCATCGCAACGACAAAAACGCCACGGAGTCTCATCTATGAACGTAGTAAATCGCGAAGTCGCTGACACGCGCCGAATTCGACCTAAATTGTTCGCTCTGATCGCCGCTGTTGTCCTTGGGGGTCTGGTCGTCCACGGCATCGTCGAACGCCACGACAATGTCACGGATCTCAAGACACTCTCCGACGACGAGTCTGTCCCGCAGGTGCAGGTCATGATGCCGACCCCAGGCCCGGCCACGCGAGCGATCACGCTGCCCGGCAATATCAAGGCCTGGTACACCGCGCCGATCTATGCTCAGGTCAGCGGCTACGTGCACAAGTGGTACGTGGACTATGGCGCGTTCGTGAAGGCCGGTACGGTGCTCGCCACGATCGACGCGCCGACCGTCGACCAGCAGTACCAGACGGCGGCCGCCGATCTCCAGGTGGCGAAAACCAACAGCACGCTGGCCGACGTGACGGCACAGCGCTGGAAGTCACTGGCGGGCACGGAAGCCGTGTCGCAGGAAGAGGTGGACGTCAAGGTCGCCGCTGCTGCGGCGATGAAGGCCCAGGTGGTAGCAGCAGACCACGAGGTCGCGCGTTATGGCGCGCTGGAACAGTTCAAGAATATCGTGGCACCGTTCGACGGCGTCGTCACCTCGCGCGATACCGACATCGGCAATTACGTCAATGCCGCAGGCGGCGATGTCAGTGCGCGGGGAGCCGGCACGGCCGATGAGATGTTTTCGGTAGCGGACATCCACGAGATGCGGCTCTTCGTTGGCGTGCCGCAGGACTACGCGGACATGCTGAAGCCGGGCCTCCAGGCGACCTTCACGCTGGCCCAGTATCCGGGCCGCGAGTTCAAGGCGACGCTCCTGACCACCGCTAACGCATTCAACCCGCAGACGCGCACCGTCGTCGCGGAACTGGTGGCTCAAAATCCGGATCATCTGCTCTGGCCGGGCAGCTATGCGACTGTTAAGTTCGTGGTGCCGACGGACCACAACGTGCTTGTCGTGCCCGAACAGGCGTTGTTGTTCCGCGACCAGGGCATGCAACTGGCGATCGTCGACTCCGACAACAGGGTGCATCTGCAAGACGTCAAGCTCGGGCTGAATCTCGGTCAGAACGTTCAGGTGCTCACAGGCCTGCACCCCACCGACCGCTTCCTGGTCAATCCTTCGGCGGGCACGCTCGAGGGAGAGAAAGTGCAAATCGTCAACGGTGTACCGGGAGTCGCGCCGCAAACGGCGGTCCCAACCTCAGTATCTGAGTCGGCGCATCCAGGCGGGGATCAGCAAGACAAAGTCGCCGTTGCCGAGAGCGAGCCGAAATGATGCGTGACTTCAAAGCTCCCCGGCGCCTTGCGGGCGCCACGCTCCTGACTCTGTTCGTGACGCTCGCCGGGTGTAGCCTTGCGCCGACCTATCAGGCTCCGCACATGCTGCTGCCGGCCAGTTACAAGGGATCGGGACCGTTCGGACTCGCCAATCCGGAAGCCCAGCTCGAGCAGGGTGACTGGTGGAAGATGTTCGGCGATGAAAAGCTCGATGGTCTCGAAGCAAGCCTGAACACGGCCAACCCCGATCTTCAGGCCGCCGAAGAGACTTATACGCAGGCACGCGACATTGTGGGCGAGGCTCGCTCGCAGCTGTTTCCGCAGTTGAGCGCCCAGACCTTTGCAACGGAGAACCGCCAGTCGGAAGATCGATTGTTCCGCGTCGCCGGAAGCGGGCTGAATCAGGAAGCGTCGGTCGGCTACGGGGCGGCCTTGTCATGGGAGCCGGACTTCTGGGGCGAGATCCGCAATCGGACGAACTACGCAAAGTTCAACGCCCAGGCCACCGCCGCGATGGTCGCATCGGCGCGCTTGAGTCTCGAAGTCGAACTGGCCAATGACTATATGGCGCTGCGCGCGCTCGACTCGGAGCATGCCGTCTATACGAAAACGCTTGGCTATTACGGCGACGCACTGAAGATCACGCAGCTACGCTATTCCGGGAAGATTGCGGCAGGTATGGACGTCGAGCGTGCTCAAGACCAGCTATCCACGGCACAGGCGGCGGATACCGACATCGAGGCGCAGCGAGCCGTACTCGAGCACGCTATCGCCGTGCTCGCCGGCGAGAATCCGTCGACCTTCAGCCTGCCCCCAGAAGACCTGGCACGACGGGCGATTCCCGCGATTCCGGCCGGCGTTCCGTCCGCGCTGCTGCAACGGCGCCCGGACATTGCACAGTCCGAGCGGCAAATGGCGGCGGAAAACGCAGCAATCGGCATTGCGCGCGCAGCGTTCTATCCGAACATCCAGTTGAGTGCCAACGCAGGATTCGAGAATGATGCCTTCGGCGGCCTTGGTGCCCTGTCCAACAGCCTCTGGTCGATCGGTGCATCGGGCGTGCTGCCACTGTTCGAAGGTGGATTGCGCCGCGCCGAGGAACAGCAAAGCCGGTCCGCGTTCGCGCAGGCCGGGGACAATTACCGCTCGACCGTGCTGCAGGCGTTTCGCGAGGTCGAAGACCAGCTCGTGCTGACTAACAAGCTTGGCTCGGAATATAGCCAGCAACAAGCTGCGCTCACGTCCGCGCTCAAGGTACAGGACCTCGCGCTGCGTCTTTATACCAACGGTCTGGATAACTACCTCAATGTGACGGTCGCGCAGGCCGCCGCGCTGAGCAGCGAGCTTGCGACGGTTCAGGTGCGCAGCCGCCAGTTACAGGCAGCGGTTGGGTTGATCGGTGCAGTAGGCGGCGGCTGGAGCACGGCGGATCTGCCAACCGAAAAACAGACCATTCCGTTTAACCCGCTTGCACTTCACCACTCGCCTGGTGATGTTAGCGAACCCGATTGAAGACGGGATCTAATCGACTTTGATTGGCGTGAAGCACCTGGTATAGGTGCGTCACGCCATCGTCAATTTCGTGCCCGACTTATGCGTCGGGCACGGTTCAAAAATGTGGCGCTAAATCGTGCGCTTTACCAAGGAGAACACCGTATGTCATCCGAAATCCGTGTGGTTGCAGTCGTTCAAGGAAAAGCCGGCACTGCCGATGCGATCCAGCAAGTACTGTTGCGTTGCGTGGCGCCGAGTCGCGCCGAGACGGGCTGCCTGCTTTATACGCCGCACCGCGACCTTGATTGCGCTGACCGCTTCGTCTTCTTCGAACGCTGGACAAGCCGCGCCGCGCTCGACCTCCACAAGGACACCGAGCACTTCAAGACGCTGGTTCGCGAACTGACACCGCTGCTCGCCTATCCGCTCGACGTGACGGTGCTCGAAGCGCTGATCGACGATTGAGCGTGCAGTTCCGGCGCTGAGCATTGAACGTGCGTTCGTTCAGATGCGGAGCCGCCCACTACAGCCAGCCGAAGGGCTCGTCGGTGCAGTGGGCGGCGGCAAGAGCGTCAAGAGTTGCGGCGTGCGCGTTTAGCGGACGATTGCCGGAACTCTGAGAGGAAGAATTGCAAGCCACCCATTTGCTGGGCGATGTACCCGCCGCTCGCCATCGATTCCGGCGCGCGCCGGTCTCCCGTCGGCGCATACTCATCCGAGAAATCCGCCGTACGAAACAGAATGTCCCAGATCGGGAACACAGCGCCGTAGTTGCACGAGTTTCGGCCGGCCGCGCGCAGACCGTGATGCAACCGGTGAAAGCGCGGCGAGACGAGCAGCCTGTCGCCAAGCCAGCCAAAGGACAGTTTGACATTGGCGTGGCTCAAGCTTTCGATAAAGCGCGTGAAGAGGAACAGCAGCGGAAATTGCAGCGGCGGAATTCCAATCGCCAGGCCAACGACACCGAACCACAGTGCGGCGATCAGATCATCCAGCAGATGATTGCGATCGTCAGACCAGAAACTCATCTGGCGCTGCGCGTGATGCAGAGCATGCAGCGCGTACCAGCTACGGAACGAATGGGACAGCCGGTGACGCCAGTAATCCGCGCAATCGAGAATCAGCGCGTACACGATGAATGTGATGACCTGGTGCCCGAGAAGTGGCGGCACGAGCATCTCCAGAGTCGGCGGGATATACCCGTGGGCAACCACAAAACTGTTCACCACCACCTGCGCCTCGTAGAACACGAGGAAGCTGACAACAGGCAACACGCCGACGCGGTTGATGATCGTATAAAACGCGTCGACTAACACCGCTTTGCGATTGTCCCAGCGTTCAATCGGAAAAAATGCCTCCAGTGGCCAGCATATCGCGTAGGTGACCACCACCGCGAACAATCCGTAGACGCACACCAGCGCCCAATCGAAGGACAGTTCTTCCCATTCCATCCAGCCGAAGTGGTACAGCAGTGGCAGGACCAGATACTGATCGATTTCACCGGCAATCGCGCTAAACAACCTGTCGAGAAATACAAGCATGATGTGCTTTACAAAGTTTCGGCGGTGATCAGACCGGGGCGGCGCATTTGAGTGCTAAGGAAGATACCGTGAGGAGAACGGCCAACATCGATGGTCTCGTAGTCGCCGCTGACCGGATCCAGCACCGCGACCTGTTGGTGAAAGCGCAGTGAGACCCAGATCTTGCCATCCGGTCCAATGCTGATGTCGTCGGGTCCAGCAGCGCGGAAGGGATAGGTACGGCGCAGTGCATACGTGACAGGATCGAGTGCCACCAGCGAACCACCGATCCGATTGGTCACATAGAGCGCAGAGCCATCCGGTGTGACAAAAACATTGTGTGGCCCGATCCCGGTTTTGATACGCCTCAGTACCTCTCCGGTAGCAGGATCGATCTGCGCCACATGATCGCTGCCCATCACGCAAACCAATACCTTGCCGTTGTGCCAGAGCACGCCCGCGGGGGCGGAGCCGACTTTCGACTTCCACCGTATCGTCATGTTGGTCAGGTCGAACGAAACAAGGGTGTCGGATTCCTGCATGGAACTAAAGCTCCAGCGTGCATCCGGCGAAAAGTCGAGATGGCTTGGCATTGAACCCGCCGTGAAGCGCTTCACCAAAGTCAGGTCGTCAGCACGATAGATGTCCACGTAATCGAGCCGGAGGGCATTCACGACGAGATACTTGTGATCCGGCGTAAAGCCGAGTTGGTAGGGATCGGCAATGACTTTATGGCCAAT
Source organism: Paraburkholderia sp. EB58 (assembly GCF_050436665.1). Taxonomy (NCBI): domain Bacteria; kingdom Pseudomonadati; phylum Pseudomonadota; class Betaproteobacteria; order Burkholderiales; family Burkholderiaceae; genus Paraburkholderia; species Paraburkholderia sp. EB58. The sequence continues at coordinate 25,030 of NZ_JBNDMQ010000063.1, forward strand.
AGCGGTACCCGTATGCGGATCGACGATGAACAGCGCATTACCACTGGCGTCAGCGATGTAGAGCTTGCTGCGATCCGGCGACAGTGCCCAGTGACTGGGTTCGCGCAGCGTAGGCAAGGTACGGACTACTTTACGTGATGCCATGTCGATGACCGACACGCTGGCCTCGCCGGAATTCATGACGATTGCCAGGGCGGATGTCTCAGCGCTTGCGACACCTGGGCGAAGCGCGAGAAAGGGAGAGAGACTGATACTGAGCGGAATGGCGAGACTATGACCAAGCAGTGTGCGACGTGAGAGCTTCATGGAAGTATGTGCTTCGAAATTCAGCGGGCATCTGCGGGGTGGACTCCACGGGATGCATGATGAATTCTCGCATGGCTCTGTTTCAATATTCTGCTTTCCTATGTTTCATTCGTAACCTGGCACCAGGTTTCATTTGTAATGCGGCACGTACCCCGCTTTAGCCTTACCACGCCTTGATCCGAACTGTACTCCTTGCACGAGCCTGCGACTGCACCGCTACTTTTCCCCTTCATGAATTTAAGATTCGGCCCGAGAGATCTGGTGTGACGGATCGTTTCGGCGTCGTTATATCCGAGCAGATATTTCGACGGACCAGCGAGGTCATTCGACCAATCAACCTACTGCGCTACGGGGCGTCCTGAGGAGTGAAATGAAAAAACTGATAATTGCCACGGCAGCTCTCGCCTTGTTTTCTGGCGAGAGCTACGCACAGAGCAGCGTTACGTTGTATGGCGTTATCGATACGGCCGTGATCTATGGAAATAACATGGCCACCGGCAAACCAGGGCAAGGTAGCCCCGGGGTCGAAATGGATAGCGGCGGTACCCACGCTTCGCGTTGGGGCTTGCAGGGAACTGAAGACCTGGGCGACGGAGTCTCTGCGATTTTCCGTCTTGAGGACGGGTTTTCGAGTGCCAACGGCAAGCTTAGCAATTCCGGCGTGCTGTTCGGACGCCAGGCGTACGTTGGCCTCGCGTCGCAAAACTACGGAACGATAACCCTTGGGCGGCAGTACAGCTTCATGTCTCAGTGGCTCTCTACCTTGAGCGCCGAAGGTCGAGGTTGGGGCGGGAATCTTGCATCACACCCGTTTGATAATGACGACATGATCAGACATCAGAGCATCCAGAACTCGGTGAGATATGAAAGCCCCACTTACCGTGGCTTGACGGTGGGTACCATGTATGGCTTTTCGAACGACGCTGGTCAGTTCTCGAATAACAGCGCCTACAGTATGGGGGCGAAATACGACAACGGGCCCGTTTCGCTCGTCGCGAGTTATTTGCAGATCAATCGCTCAGCCGGCGCCGCGAACTACAATGCAAGCGGCGCGGTCACTACCGCCGACGGAGATTCCACAATCTCGGGTGGCCGCGAACAAATCTGGGGCCTTGGCGGGAAATACAAGTTTGGCGCAGCGGATGTCGGATTGGTATGGACCCATTCGGCGACGAGAGATGTCAACAGCGTCTGGCAGGGAGGCAATCTCGTGCCGCTTGTTGGCGACGCGCTCACGTTCGACAACTTCGAGATCAACGGCAGATATTTCGTTACGCGCGCGCTCAGCCTTGCCGCGGCGTACACGTATACAAATGGCCGCTTCGAATCATCAACGGCAAATCTCACTCCGAAGTGGCATGAAGGGATCGTGCAGGCCGACTACCGGCTAAGCCGTCGCACAGACATCTACGTGGAGAGTCTCTATCAGACAGTCAGCGGCGGCGGCGGGAACACGGCATTCAATGCATCCATGTTCAACGTGACTCCCTCTGCCAATAATCGACAGCTGCTGTTCGTGGCAGGCATGCGTCACTCGTTCTGAAGCACCGCCCTCGCCAAACGCAACTGTACTTCGTACCTGGCCTCAGATGTGTGCTCCTCGTGCAGTACGGGACGGCACTACTCTTACCCCTGTCTCCGGTTCCGGTGACGTGCCCCTCGGACATGCTGGAACCCTTCGCCGACCGTCTGACGGTCGGCCTTTTTCCTCTTGTATTGAGTCTGCGAGCGGTGCCGGTGCGCTTCGGTCTACATCGACCTTACGCTCACTGCTTACTCCCCTCAGTCCACAAAGCAAAGTCTGAATCATGGAACCTCAAATCGTAAGACGAAAAACCATCCGAGGGCGCGCGAAATGAACATGTCGCGCGTGCTGACGATTGAAGATGACGAGATCACCGGCAATGAGATCGTTCGCGAACTGCAGAGTCGCGGCTACACGGTCGACTGGGTGGATAGCGGTCACGAGGGCATGGTACGGGCGATCAGCG
>NZ_JBNDMQ010000064.1:0-26997 GCF_050436665.1 Paraburkholderia sp. EB58
GAAACGACTCCACGCCGATGATAGTGCGGATTACCCGTGTGAAAGTAGGTAATCGTCAGGCTCCCCAGCAGCAAACAGAAACCCCACCCCGCAAAGGTGGGGTTTCTGCGTTTACGCGTCCGGAAAACGCACAGGCGGCTACGCGTCGTCACCCACCGCGCCACCTTCATCAGAGCCAAAACGCATCGCTCACACTGACCGCATTCCGCCCCGATACGACACGTATCCTACGATGGTCGGACATTGCGCTATCATGTACGTATAACGCGAAAACACTGGCTTGCGCGAGGCACCGGCACCGGACCGTGCCGATAAGACCAGCCGGTCGGAATCGCTGCACTTTTCGGCATTATCTTTTCAATTGCAACCGTAACACTGGTTCAGCGCTATCTTCCGCACTGCGGAGCGCTTGGCTAGTTGCCTGTCGGCGCGGTGAGCATGATAGGAACTTTCATTGGGGACAGGTCGTTCTGCAAGCTCTGGGGCGGCCGAACCTGATCTGACCAACGAGCATTTCCGCAGATGTATCGACCTGTCGCCGCCGGCAACTGCGACGGCATTCATCCAACGCATTCGCCGTATATCGAGCAATCAATGCTCGACGGAAAGCTGCAAGATTCATATTAAGGACGGGTTACTCTATGGACGAAAGGAAGCGAGACAGCATGATTGCTTACCTCCGCCACCGCATGGAAGAGTTTGGCATTACCCCAGACATGCTTGCCTCAGCACTGGCAAGCGATGAATCGGAAAAGACAAACGCGCGCTATCGTGCGGTAACGGGCGAAACCTGGTCCGGCGAAGGGGAGATGCCGCAGTGGCTGAGACAGGCAATTAGTGCCGGGCAATCCATCGAACATTTCGCGCTGTCGCCCAAGACGGCCGAGAAGGCTCAAGGCAAGCGAGCCGTCGATTGGGAAAAAGACCCGTTTGCAGGAAGCCCACTTGCACGCTCTAGCGAGCGATAGGGACAGCGGACTACCGCTTAGCAGCAATCCACTACTGTCCCTGCACTCGTTACCGCAGGCGGCGTTGTGGCGCATTCCAATGCAAGCTCGCTGAAGATTGCCTGCATGACGCCCTCACGCTTCCATTTGAGCCATCTGGCGTAGCAAGTCTGCTGCGCGGGGAATGTCGACGGCAGGTGATGCCATTTTTCCCTGTTGACCACCACCCATAGAATCCCGTTGAGCAACTGGCGTGGGTCGGATCTCGGCCGGCCCGTTCGCGAGGAGGCGGGTTCAACGAGCAACCGTGAGACCCGCGACCAGTCTTCGTCGGAAAGTGGAATAGCTAGCACGTTGTAATCCTCTGTCTTCGGGGATCTTCTATATCTGTCACCGAATCATGACGCGATGACGTCGGACAAACGCCGACGGTCGGTCCTCCACGGGTTCACTTTGCATGTGCACCGGGATGGTGATTTCGGTAATTGCGCACTAAAAAGGAACGCAATTTTTCGACTCTCTCAGGTTCTTGGTAACTTTAAAAAACACCGATACCCGCTTTTCGTCGGACGAACTGGGTGATCGTTGCGCGTCATGGCGGCAGCGCACAAGAACCCCAGCGTCTAAGGCTCAGCAGCTCGATGCATGAAGCATAAGAAGTGATTCTAATATTTCTTTTCTATTCGAGTAAGAGCCATTTTTACCGGTTTATTTTGCGAAAACGTTTGCCTTTAAGACTCCGAATAGAAAAATAATTCCGATTCTGTCTTCTGGATAAGAGTTGAAGGAGCGTTTTTACAAGCAAATTAAAAATAACAATGAAGTGTTCGCGCTCATTGGGAGGCATCGACTGGCCTGAGGGGCCGATCAGCCCTCTTGACGGACCATTTGCAGGCGTCTTGGACGCATGAGATCGCGTGCGTTGTCTTTGCCGATGCGCCGGTAAAGACGTTATTCGGCAATGAATGAGGCAATAGCGGGTACACGGGAATGCGTCGAGGAATGCGTCGGATACGCACGCGTCTCAAGTACGCGATGGCAGCGGCGCCATTTTAAGGGGCGAAAAATCTATTAAGCGCAAACGCGCTTTCAATCCTTCCTGCGCTTGTGCCTTGTTAAGGGGCGTCGGCGAAACTCCTGGATCTGGCACCGGACAGCATCTGTTGTGATGCTCCGGCCGCCAGACGGGCTTCCTGAACGTCAGGCAGCGCGATCACGCCACCGCATGCCCTTGTTCGTAGAAGTCGTCGATCACGGTGATCGACCGATGCTCGAGCGAACTAATCGCCATCAGAGGGTCGATTTTGACGCGGGGAATAGTCAACTCGGGGCCTGCCGGTGCGCCTTTCGCGCTATCCCCGTCAATCCGCTCGATCACGGCGCGGCACACCCACTGAACGCCAAGTGCATCTGGCGTCACATCAACATTTACTCGAAAACCACGGTGTTCGACTGCCACAAAACTCTCCCGACACAACTACATGTAGATCGCTCGACGCACCACGCAGCGAGCACTGCAGAAATGCTATCACGGCGATTTATTTTCATCAGCGAGCCGGGCATGTCTTTCCATTTGCTTTCACGTAGCGACGAGCCGCGCATTATCCCGGGTTGTGCGCCTCTGCCGTTTGCGCGGATTGCGCAGGCATCAGGTACAACCACAGCGCGATGACGAGTCCAATCAGCAGTAGCGCGCACGCCATGGCAACCACACCGTGCCAGCCGCGCAGATTCCAGAACACACCGCCGAGCGAACCGACGATGCTCGATCCCATGTAGTAGGCAAACAGATAAAGCGACGATGCCTGGGCTTTGCTGACCTGCGCGCGTGCGCCGACCCAGGCGCTCGCGACCGAATGGGTGCCGAAGAAACCCATCGTCAATACAGCGACCCCGAAGACGATCAGCCAGAGCTGGTTCGACAGCGTCATGGCTGTTCCGGCCAGCATCAAGATGAACGTGGCAGGCAGCACGACCCGGCGGCCGAGCTTGCCCGAAAGACTGCCCGCGAGGGCCGAGCTGACGATACCGAACAGATACACCACGAAAATAAGGCCGATCGTGGTCTGGCTGAGCGAGAACGGCGCGGCGATCAGGCGGTAGCCGACGTAGTTGTACACAGTGACGAAGCTGCCCATCAGCAGGAAACCCTCGACGAACAGCAGCGCCAGCACGCCATCGCGCAGGTGGGTGCCGAATGCGCGCGTGAGCGGAGCGAGGCGCAACTCGCGCCGCACGAAGTGACGCGACGGCGGCAGAAAGCGCCACAGGACGGCAGCACTCACTATGCCGAGCATGCCGATGACGAAAACCGCGGAGCGCCACCCCCAAACGTCGGTGATCACGCCCGTCAACAGACGGCCCGCCATGCCACCGAGGCCAGTCCCGCCGACATATAGGCCCATCGCCTGGCTGAGCGAGCGCGGATGCATCTCTTCGCCGACATAGGCCATCGCAACCGCCGGCAGGCCGCTGAGCGCCACGCCCATCAGTGCGCGCATGACAAGCAGGGTCGACCAGTGGGGCACGGCGGCGCAAATGACAGTGAGGACCGCCGAGAGCAGCAGCGATGCGACCATGATCGGCTTGCGCCCCCAGGCCTCGGACAACCCGCCCGCCACGAGCATCGAGACCGCGAGCAGGCCCGTGGTCAGCGACAGCGCCAAGCTCGCGCCCGCAGCACTGACGCCGAAATCCGCAGAGAAAAGCGGCATCAGCGGCTGCACGCAGTAGAGCAGCGCAAAGGTCGCGAAGCCCGCGGCGAAGAGGGCGAAATTGGTTTGCCAGAATGCCGTTGTCCCGTGCTCGATTTTTCCTGCCGGCGCGCGAGGCGCCTCGTCCGCGGCGATGATGACGGCGTCCAATAAGTTGGCGTCGCGTTTCCCCATGATTCGATAACTCCATTACCAGTTTTATGTCTGACTGGACTCAATGATGAGATCGGGTCATGTCGAAGTCCAATATCGATTTGGCCGTAATTGATACATAATCGATATCATGGATCTGCGCCGCATTCGTTACTTCATTGTGTTGTCCGAGGAACTGCATTTCGGGCGGGCCGCGCAACGCCTGAACATCGCGCAGCCGCCGCTCAGCCAGCAGATCCGGGTGCTGGAGGAGGAACTGGGAGCGCGGCTCTTCGAGCGCAGCAACCGGCGGGTGGAATTGACGGCCGCCGGCAAGGCGCTGTTGCCTGAGGCCCGTGCGCTGTCGGCGCAGGCCGAGCGGACCGAGGAGGTGGCGCGGCGGGCCCAGCGCGGTGAGCTCGGCGAGCTTCGGGTCGGCTTCACCGGTTCGGCCGCGTTTAGCGCGGTCATTCCGCAGTTGATCTACGAGTATCGGCGCCGCTCGCCGGGGGTGTACTTACGGCTGGAGGAATTGACCACCCAGCAGCAGTTGACGGCGATGCTGGAGCGCCAGATGGAAGTGGCGTTCGTGCGCGGCGCTACGCGGCCCGAGTTACCGCCGGCGCTGCGGGCCACGCGCCTCTTCGAAGATGCGCTCGTGGCGGTGCTGCCTGCGCAGCATCCGCTGGCCTTGCAGGGTGGGGCACTTTCAGTGGCGGCGTTGAAGGACGAAGGATTCGTGATGTATCCACGCGAGAGTGGGACAGGCGTGTACGACCAGATCATCGCGCTTTGTCAGCAAGCGGGTTTTGCACCGCAGGTGGCTCAGGAAGCGCGCGAGTCGCCGACGATTGTGGGCCTGGTGGCAGCCGGACTCGGCGTCGCGATCGTGCCGGCGTCGCTCCAAAGCATCAACGTAAATGGCGTAGCGTACCGGCCGCTGCGCGAAAAAGCCGCGCGCTCCGCGATGTGGCTGGTGCTGCGCGCCGGTTCGTTGACGCCGCAGGAAGCGCTGATCGCTACGCTTGCTCGCGAGATTGGCGCGGGCACGCCTACTGAAAGTGACGGCTAAGCGCTCACGTACACCCAGGCTTGCGCGCCGGATTTGAGCGTCACACTGACGCGCTTATAGTCGGAAACTTCATACCTGTCCGCCGCTTCCAGTTCTTCAGGCGTGATTTCAAAGACCATTCCGGCAATTTCCTGACTCGGGTTGCTGCCGGGTTTGATGATCGGATGATGTGTCTTGCCACTGGTCGCAAGCACCTGTGGATCGACGATTTCCACCCATGTTTGCTCATATCCCAACATCGAGTCGGGACGTCCGTTCAATTCGCGGCCAAAGTTGGCGAGTTGCACGGCTTTGTCCTGCAACGTTCCGTATGAAAAAAGGAGTACGGGTGCTTGAGCCGATGTCGTCATGGAGTCCTCGGGTTGCACGCCGGCCATCTGCAGCCTGGCGCAATATCTAAGGGGAGAAAGCGTAGCGCGCCAGCGTGATTTTGTACAACGACGACCACGCCGGCGCGTCCCTTTACGACCCTGCGACCTTCAGCAAAACCGGATCGTTGCGATAGAGATCAGGAAACATGCGCTTCAGATCCGACACCTTCGGCAAGTCGTTAATCGCGATGTACGGAGCGTCCGGATGAAGCACGAGATAATTCTGGTGATAGTTTTCGGCCGGATAAAAGCCCTTGAACTCCTCCACGTGAGTGACAACCGGCTGGGAGAACACATGCGCTTTATCGAGTTGCGCGATATACGCCTGCGCGACGCTGCGCTGTTCCGCATTGACCGGGAACACTGCTGAACGGTACTGTGTGCCGTGATCCGGACCCTGGTAATTCAACTCGGTCGGGTTATGCGCCACCGAGAAGAAAATCTGCAGCAGCCTTCCATAGGTGATCTGCGTCGGGTCGTAAGTGATCTGCACGGATTCAGCGTGACCGGTGTCGCCTTCTTCTACGGTGTCATATTGCGCAGTGTTGGCCGCGCCGCCGGAATAACCGGCTGCGACCTGCTTCACCCCGCGCACATGTTCGAACACGCCCTGCACGCCCCAAAAACAGCCGCCGGCGAATACGGCGGTTTCGCTATGCGTCGCGGCGACTTTTTCGTCCTGGGCAGGCACGGGAATCTGGGTGGCCGCTTCGGCTGAGTTGGCAACGCGCTGCACCGCGATTACGCCAATTGCGAGCACCAGGGCGCCTGCCAGTTTGGCGAGGCCCGAACGCTTGCGCAAAGAAGACACCTTGGTAGAGATTGTGTTCACGATTGTCAGTCCCTTAAGTGATGGGTAGTTCAAACGTATCGAAGTTGCGCCCGGCTTCAGCCGAACGTGAATGAATAGGCTTCGACGCCCGGGTCCAGAAACTCGATCGAGAAGGTGTGATCCTTGACGTCACCGGATTGCCGCACCAGTTGATAGAGCCGTACGCCGGTCACTGTGCCCGTGCCGTCGGCGGCGACGTCGCTGCCGTGCGAGGCGCCGGGCGCGGCGCCGTCGATGCTGACGCGGAACCGCACAGGCTTGCCGTCCTGATTCGGGCCCAGCACCAGATGCAGGTCGCGTGCATGGAAGCGGTAGACGATGCCGCCGGACGCCGTCGTCAGCGTGGCGTGTTCGGCGCCGACTTTCCATTTGCCTGTCAGGCCCCAGTCGTTGAGCGCGGGCTGGACCGGAACGGCATAGGTGTGCGGCTTGTCTTCGGTCTCACCGCCGGGCGAGGCGAAGTTCTCGGCGCGCGCGTAGCCGATATAGGTTTCCGGAGACTGCATGTCGTTATTGTCGGCCGCCGCTTCCACGCCTTGGACGCTGGCGCTGGTCAATCCCGTCGGCATATTCGCCGCATTCGCGTGGCCCGCTTCGGTCAGCAGTTGCTGGATAACCTTCTCCGATTGCGCATAGTCACCTTCACCGAAATGGTGGTAGCGGATTCGTCCTTGTGCATCGACGAAGTAATGCGCTGGCCAGTACTGGTTGTTCAGCGAGCGCCAGATGGCGTAGTTGTTATCGATTGCCACCGGATAGTCGATGCCGAGGTCATGCGTGGCCTTCTTGACGTTGTCGATATTGCGTTCGAACGCGAATTCCGGCGCGTGCACGCCGATCACGACGAGTCCCTGATCCTTGTATTTGTCAGCCCACGCTTTTACGTAGGGCAGCGAACGCAGGCAGTTGATGCACGAGTAGGTCCAGAAGTCGATCAGCACCACCTTGCCGCGCAGGCTCTGCGCGGTCAGCGGCGGCGAGTTGAGCCACTGGACTGCGCCGTTCAGCGACGGTAACTCCCCTTCGACGGGCAACGGTGGCTGGTTATCCGCGGTGCCTTGAGACGCACGCATCATGCCGCTGGACGCCGCGGCCATCATTGCGCCGCCAGCGCTCGTATCGGACGCGGACATGACGACGTTCGAGGCGGCGGTGGGATTAGCGGCTGCCATCATCGCGCCGCTTGCGTCTGCCGTGGCCGCCGCATTACCACCAACGGTGCTGGATGACGAACCGCTGCCAGCAGGCGTCGCGCCAGGCGACAACCGGTCAACCAGCTTCTGCTCGATGCCACCCGTTGCCACCGTGGAGACGCGCGCCAGGACACCCGTGTCTAAACCGAACGAAATCGCGACCACGCCAGCCAGCATTGCTGCGCCGATCCCACGGCGAATCCATTCTCCCGCGCCGAGCGAGCGTTTCATTGCCGTGAACACCCGGCCGCCGATCAGCAGCGCCACTGCGAGCGAGGTTGCCGCGCCGGCCGCATAGGCGGCCAGCAGCAGCGTCGTGCCGACACTCGCGCCGCGCAGCGCGGCACCCGTGAGCACCAGACCGAGAATCGGGCCGGCGCAGGGCGCCCACAGCAGACCCGTGGCGATGCCCAGCAGGAACGACGACCCCGCGCGAACCTGCTGACCGTCGGCCTGAGCAAAGTTCGACAGACGATTCCCGGCGCTCACCAGCGGACGCATCAGATGGTCGGCAAAGCGCGGAAACAGGAGAGTCAGGCCGAATACGGCAAGCAGCGCGATGGCGAGCCAGCGGCCGTACTGGTTGGCCTGAGTGACCCAGCCGCCGCCGACGGCAGCGAGCGTCGCCACCAAAGCGAACGTCAGCGCCATGCCTGCGAGCAGCGGCAGACCGCTGCGTACGAAAGGCTGATCGGCGCGCGCAAAGACGAACGGCAGCACCGGCAGAATGCACGGGCTGAGGATCGTCAGGGCGCCGCCGAGGTAGGCAAGAACGATGAGTAGCATGGCTGTTCCTGGGTGTAGATAAGCTTATGTCGGATCGGCTGGGGTCAGGTGGCAGCGGGCGTAAAGTTCATCGCCAGACCGTTCATGCAATAGCGCAGGCCGGTCGGCTTCGGGCCGTCCTCGAAAACGTGGCCGAGATGGCCGCCGCAGCGCCGGCAATGCACCTCCGTGCGCGACATGCCGAACGAACTGTCGTCGCGGGTCGCCACCGCGTGGTCAAGCGGCGCCCAGAAGCTCGGCCAACCGGTGTGGCTATCGAACTTCGTACGCGACGAAAACAGATTGAGCTGGCATCCAGCGCAAGAGAAGATCCCACTGCGATGTTCGTCGTTCAGCGGACTCGTGTAGGGGCGCTCCGTGCCTTCCTCGCGCAGAACCGTGTACTGTGCCGGGGTCAGCAGCTGATGCCATTGCGCGTCGGTGCGGGTGAATTCGAAACTGGCAGCCGGCTTGCCTGCATTCGCTTGCGCCACGGCCAGCTTGGGCCAGCGGCTGACGGCGGCCAGCGCCGCCACGGCCGCGCCGCCTGCGAACAGAAAGCTTCTTCGACTTTGCATGATGCGCTCCTAGGGTGCCAATTTGCGGATAGTGGCCACATCCTAGGCCGCGGGCGGTGTCGAAGTCCTCACGAAAAGTTAAATTAAATGTGATAACTCGCGGCCCGGAAATTTTGCACAATGGCGAAACGGCGGCTTTCCGTTTCCGGCGCGAGTGCCCGCGAGCCGCCCTTTTCACGCTAACCAGGATCTGACTGGCGTCCAAAGCCCCCATGGATCATCCGAAACGCGTACTGATCGTCGAAGACGATGTCGACATTGCGAACGTTCTCAGCCTGCACTTGCGGGACGAACGTTATGAAGTCGTGCACAGTGCCGACGGCAACGAGGGCCTGCGCCTGCTGGAGCAAGGCAACTGGGACGCCTTGATCCTCGATCTGATGCTGCCGGGTGTCGACGGTCTGGAGATCTGCCGCCGCGCCCGCGCGATGACGCGTTACACGCCGATCATCATCACCAGCGCGCGTTCGAGCGAAGTGCACCGGATTCTTGGCCTGGAACTGGGGGCTGACGACTACCTCGCCAAGCCGTTCTCGGTGCTCGAACTGGTTGCGCGAGTGAAAGCACTGCTGCGGCGCGTCGATGCGATGGCGAAAGACTCGCGCATCGACGCCGGCACCCTGCAGATCGTCGGGCTGACCATCGACCCGCTCACGCGCGAGGCGGCCGTCGAGGGGCGCCGCATCGAGCTGACGCCACGCGAATTCGATCTGCTGTATTTCTTCGCGCAGCACCCCGGCAAGGTGTATTCGCGTATGGATCTGCTCAACGCCGTTTGGGGGTATCAGCACGAGGGCTACGAACACACCGTCAATACGCACATCAACCGGCTGCGCGCGAAGATCGAAGCCGATCCGGCGCAGCCCACGCGCATCCTGACCGTCTGGGGACACGGCTACAAGCTGGCGGTGCCCTCTGACGGTCACACACCGCAGGACACTGCGCGCAAGGATGCGCCGTGAACCTGACGCTGACCCAGCGACTGCTGATCGTATTTTCGCTGCTGCTGCTCGCCTGCTGCGGCGCCTCGGCGTGGCTGCAGATCCGCTCCAGCGATCTGCATGAAATGGAAGTCGTGCAGGGCTTGTCGCGCGACCTCGCGGGGCACATTGCCCGCAGCACACCGTTGATGGACGCGAATGGCCTGCGACCCGACGCCGTGCGGCAATTGTTCGGCCAGTTGATGGCGGTTAATCCGAGCGTCGAGGTCTATCTGCTCGACAACGAGGGGCGCATCAAGGGCGACGACGCGCCAGTTGGAAGGGTGAAGCGCGAGCAGGTGGACCTCGCGCCGATTCGCCAGTTTATCGCCGGTGGCACGCTGCCGATTCTCGGCGACGATCCGCGCAGCATGGACGGGCGCAAGGTGTTCAGCGCGGCGCCGTTGCAAATGCCCGGCCAGGCGCCGTCGGGCTACATCTATGTGGTGCTGCTCGGCGAGGCCCACGACGCGCTGGCGGCGCGCGTGGCCGCCAGTTCCGTATTGCGCACCACGCTGTGGTCGATGGCGCTGGTGGCATTGCTGGGGCTGGTTGCCGGCTTGATGGCATTCGGCCTGATCACGCGGCCGCTGCGCCGCCTGACCGTCGCAATGCGCCGTTTCGACGCCGACGGCGAGCCGGATACGCAGCCCCACGTGCCGCGCTCCTCTTCAGCGGGGCAGCGCGACGAGATTGCCGTGCTCGAGGCCACTTTCGCGCAGATGGCCAATCGTATCGGCGACCAGTGGCGGGCACTGCGGCGGCAGGATCAGCAGCGGCGCGAACTGATCGCCAATATCTCGCACGACCTGCGCACGCCGCTGACTTCGTTGCATGGCTACCTCGAAACGCTGTCGTTGAAGGCGGACACGCTTAGTGAAGTGGAGCGCAAACGCTATCTGGGGATCGCGCTGGCGCAAAGCGTCAAGGTGGGACGGCTGGCGCAAGCGCTATTCGAGCTGGCAAGACTCGAGCACGGCAACGTGCAACCGGCACTGGAGGATTTCTCGCTGGTGGATCTGGTGCAGGACGTGTTCCAGAAATTCGAATTGCCGGCCGAGGCGCGCCACATCCAGCTTCGCGCGGGGATTCCGCTACGTTTGCCGACGGTGTGCGCCGATCTCGGGATGATCGAGCGTGTGCTGACCAATCTGCTCGACAACGCGATTCGCCACACGCCCGCGGAAGGCGCGATCGACGTCGATCTCGCTTACCGCGACGGCAAGGTGCAGGTAACGGTCAGCGACACCGGTCCGGGCATTCCGGCGGATCTGCGTGACGGGCTATTCGAGCGGCCGTTCAGTTCCGGCGGAGCGCATCGCGGCGGCGGCTTCGGGTTGCTGATTGTGCAACGGATGCTGCAGTTGCATCACAGCCGGATTCGTCTGGTTGAGCATGCGGGAGCGGGGACGACGTTCTCCTTCGAACTGCCGACGACGAGCACCACGGTCCATGCTGCTGCCTAGCGAGCACGATTGATCGAAGTCCGCGATCACGTTCCCGATGCGCTGAAAACGTGGCTAGCGGGTTTGCCGTCTGGCAACCCGCCAAACAAGTGCGCTTTCAATGCACTTCGACCGGTACCCTTCGAGCAAGGGCGCACATCAACTCGTAACCTATCGTCCCCGACGCGTGCGCCACATCGTCGATCTTGACCTGATCGCCCCACAGCTCCACCTGCGAACCGACCTGCGCCTTGGGGCAGCGTGTGAGATCGACGGTCAGCATGTCCATCGACACGCGGCCCACCACGCGCGTCAGCGTGCCGTCCACGGCGATGGGCGTGCCGGTCGGCGCATGCCGCGGGTAGCCGTCCGCATAACCGCATGCCACCACGCCGATCCGCATTGGTTCGTTGGCTGCAAAGTTTCGGCCATAGCCGACCGTCTCCTGCAGTGACAGGGTCTGGGTGCCGATGATCTGGCTCGTCAGGCTCATCGACGCGCGTAGCGGGATATCGGCGACATGCCGCGACAAGCCCGACGGCGAACCGCCGTATAGAACGATACCCGGCCTGACCCAGTTCCGATGGGTGCGCGGATGCCACAGCACCGCCGCAGAGTTGGCGAGACTGCGCTCGCCGGGAATATCGCTGGTGGCGGCGTCGAACCGATCCACCTGCCAGTCGACGTCGCCGTCGTCGGCGCTCGCAAAGTGGCTCATCAACGTGATCTCTCCGACTGACGCGATTAACCGCGCCCGTTCCCACGCGGCGCGAAACACATCCGGCCGGAAACCGAGCCGGTTCATGCCGGAGTTCATCTTCAGATTGATGTGGATGGGCCGTTTCACCTTCGACGCGCCCAGCAGGTCGAGCTGTTCCGTGCAATGCACCGCGACGGTCAGGCCGAATTCGTCGGCAATCGCGACGTCGGCTGGCGTGAAGATTCCTTCGAGCAGCAGAACCGGCTTTTTCCACCCCAGTTCGCGCACGCGCACCGCCTCGTCGAGATCGAGCAGCGCAATGCCGTCGGCATTGGCGAGGGCCGGATAGATGCGCTCGATCCCATGCCCGTAGGCGTTGGCTTTAACGACGGCCCACACGCGCGAGTCAGGCGTCCTGTGCTGGACCAGTTCAAGATTGTGTCGGACGGCATCCGGGTGAATGCGGGCAACAATCGGGCGGGGCATCGATGTCCTCGTCGGAAGAAGGGTAGGGAATTAGCGTTGGCTTTCGTGCTCAAACCAGTTTCGAACACTAGGATAAAGCGACGATTTCAGGTTTTGTTACTGTATTTTTGTCGAATTTCAGTATAAAGACACTGCTGTCGCGAGGACCGTTTATGGGTCGCGCAAGGACCCGTTAAATTCACCCGTGTACTGCACGAGGACACGTTCTGTCCCGGCCGCACGGTAACATCCATGATCCATGACGTAGGCGGCGCCTCTCGTCATTCATAGCATTCGTAGAATGGGGACCCCATGATCAGATTCCTGCACACCGCAGACTGGCAGATCGGCACGCAATTCGGCCAGTTCGACGCCGAGGAAGCTGCGCATCTCGCCGAAGCGCGTTTCGAAACGGTGCGCCTGATTGCCAGTGAGGCCGCCACGCGCCGCGTCGATGCAGTGCTGGTGGCCGGCGACGTATTCGATCAGCAGACCGTCTCCGACACGGTCATCCGCCGCCTGTTCGGCGCGCTCGCGGGCTTTACCGGCCCGTGGATCATGCTGCCCGGCAACCACGACGCCGCCTTGGTCGAAAGTGTCTGGACGCGTGCACAGCGCCTGAACTGCATACCGGCTAACGTGCGAGTCGTGCTGACGCCCGGCGTGGTTTTGCTCGACGAACTCAAATGCGCGTTCCTGTGCGCACCGCTCACGCAGCGCATTACCTACGACGACACCACTGCTTTTTTCGATCAGGCAGAGAGCCCACTGGAGTATTTTCGCGTCGGACTCGCACACGGCAGCGTGAGCGGCATCCTGCAGGAGGGGATCGATTCGAGCAATCCAATCGCACCGACACGGGCCGCTACCGCGCGCCTCGACTATCTCGCGCTGGGCGACTGGCATGGTCACTTCCAGGTGAATGAGCGCACGTGGTACGCGGGTACGCACGAGCAGGACCGCTTCCGCGCCAACGATCCGGGTTTCATGCTCGACATCACGCTGCAGGAGCCGGGCGCGATTCCTTCAGTGCAGGCTGTGCCGGTGAGCAAGTATCGGTGGCTGCGCTGGGAAGAAGAGATCGTGGTGCCGAGCGACGTCGATGCGTTAAAGGTGCGTTTGCAAGCCCTCGACGCGGGTGACGTGCTCAAGCTCGACATTCGCGGCACGACCGATCTCGCCTCCGCCGAGGCCGTGCGTCTCGCAGTCG
Organism: Paraburkholderia sp. EB58; assembly: GCF_050436665.1. Taxonomy (NCBI): domain Bacteria; kingdom Pseudomonadati; phylum Pseudomonadota; class Betaproteobacteria; order Burkholderiales; family Burkholderiaceae; genus Paraburkholderia; species Paraburkholderia sp. EB58. The sequence continues at coordinate 13,405 of NZ_JBNDMQ010000064.1, forward strand.
ACGAAACCCGTGCGCGGGTGCGTGCGTTGCGTGTCGAGATGACCGAGCTGCAGGTGCAGCCTACCGCGGACGATCTTGCCGCTCTCGGGGCGCAAAGCGGCTACCTCGGCACGGTGGTCGCGCGTCTGCGCGATCTGCAGGAGGACCCGCAGCAGGCGACGCTCGCAGCGCAAGCGCTGCTTTTGCTCGCCCAGTTTCAGCGTGAAGCGAGGGCTGCATGAAGCTAGAAAGTATTGCGATTCAGGAATTCAAGCAATTCAACGGACGTTTGTTTATCGGCGACTTGCAGCCGGGGCTGAACCTCTTCACCGGCCCGAACGAGGCCGGCAAGAGCACGATTGCGGAAGCAGTACGCGCGGTGTTTCTGGAACGCTACAAGGCGTCCCATCTGAAAGACCTGTTGCCGTGGGGCAAGGCGAGCGGGCAGCCTTCTGTGGAAGTGACTTTTAATCTCGAAGGTGTGGCCTGCACGCTGGCCAAGCAGTTCGTGACTCGGCAACGCTGCGATCTGCGGATCGGTCAGCAGGTCTTCGGCGAGGACGAGGCTGAGGATCGGCTTGCTACGTTGCTTGGTTTTTCGCGCGCCATGCGCGGCGCGATGAAGGCCGACCAGGCTGGCGTGCCGGGGCTGCTGTGGGTGCAGCAAGGTGAGACTCAGGACGTGCGTGACGCGAGCGGCCACGCAGCGCTGTATTTGCGTGACGCGCTGACGCAGCTTTCGGGCAGCACCGGCTCGGCCGGCGAAGACGTATTGATCGGCGCGGTGCAACGTGAGCTGCGGCAACTGCTTACCGCACGCACGCAACGCTCGACGGGGCCGCTTGCCGAAGCTGAGCAGGCACTGGCTGCGCTCGCCGTCGAGCGCGATACCCTCGAAGCGCAGCGCCGCCAGTTCGACGAGAACCTCACGCGTCTTGCCACGCAGCAGGAAGCGTTCGAGGACGCGCAACGCAAACGGCCATGGGAAGCGCACGAGCAAAAGGCGCTGCAGGCGCAAGCGCGCGCTGCGGCGGTTGCCGAACTCGAGCGCAGTGTGCAGGGGCTGGCGCAAACGCTGCAACTTCACGAGGCGGAACTGACGCTCTCGTTGCAGCAGGAACAAAACGCATCGGACCAGGAAGCGGCGCTCGCGAACGAGCGGCAGCAGCTCGAACTCGCAAAGGCGGCGCTGCTTACCGCCGAGGCTGAACACGCTCAGGCAAACGCGGGCTTAGCGCGCTGCCAGCAGATCAACGACGCCGCGAACCGCGCGCTCGAACTCGCGAATGCCGCCGTGATGGCGCAGGAACTGAATAATCAGATCACACTGTATCGCGACGAAATCGCGCGGCTCGAAACATCGATCGCCGCTGCAGAGGCGGCACAGGCCGCTGTGCTCGACGCCACGCGCAGCGCAGCCTCGCTCGAAATCGACGTTGTCCAACTGCAGCGGTTGCAACTGCTCGAGTCACGTACGAGCGTCTTGAGAGCGCGCAAGGAAGCTGCGATGACGCGCATCGACTACCGGCTGAGCGGCGGCGCTATTGTCGTGGGCGGCGAAACGCTCACCGGTGAAGGCGTATTGCGGCTCGACGATGAGCAGACCATCGAGCTGCCGGGTCTGGGTGAACTGCGCATCGTGCCCGGCGTCTCCGACCTCGCGGCGCTACGTACCGAACTATCCGATGCTGAGGCGCAACAGGCAGAACTCCTGCGAGCACTGGGGGCGGCATCGCTCGGCGATGCCCAGGCGCGCCATGAGCAATGGAAGGAGCAGGTCGCGCAACTGCAGAGCCAGAAAAAAATTCTCGCGGTGCATGCGCCCAAGGGCATTGAGCTATTGCGAACGGAGTTAGCGAGCGCGCTGGCGCGTCGGCAAACGGCTGACCAGCGTCTCGCCGCGTTGCCGGATGTTTCAGCAGCACCGGCCGTTGACGACGCGCGCCGAGCCGCCGACGAAGCAAAGCAGGCACTCGAATCTGCGACACGAATGCTGGCCCAAACCGGCGAGCGTCGCTCAAATGCGCTGGCGACGAGCGGGTCGCTCGCAGAGCAGGTACAGCGCAAAGAGGCCCAGTTGCAGGATGCGGCGTTCCGCGAACGACGCGCGCAGTGGCAGTCAAAAATCGTCGAACAGCGCGCCCACATGGCCACGTTGACGAAGCAGCGCGACGAGCGCAGTCAGCAACTCGGCGCCGCGCGCAGCGACGACCCGGCTGAAGAGGCGAAGCGTTACCGCGTATCGGCGGATCTTGCGCGCGCCGAGCAGCACGAGAGGCAAGTGCGAATCGCCGAGTTGCGCAGCCAGCTCGAAACGATGGGCGCCTCGGGACTCGGCGAGCGGCTCGCCGCCGTGCGCGCCTCGCTCGAACAGATGGAACGGCGCAAGAACGAGCTGAGCTTGCGAGCTGGCGCGCTGAGCCTGCTCGACAAGGTGCTGGTCGAAGAGCGCGACGCAGCGGTCGCACAACTGCGCGCGCCGCTAACTGAACGCTTGGGCCATTACCTGAAGCGGATTTTCCCGCAGTCGGCGCTCGAACTCGGCGACGACCTGAGCCCGGTGGCATTGCAGCGCGAAGGCCGTATCGATACGCTCGATGCCCTCAGTTTCGGCACGCGCGAACAGATGGGGATTCTCACGCGCCTCGCCTACGCCGATCTGCTGAAGGCCTCGGGCCGTCCGACCTTGCTGATGCTCGACGATGCCGCGGTCCATACGGACGCCACGCGCCGTGATGCCCTCAAGCGTGCCTTACTCGATGCGGCGACTCGCCACCAGATCCTGCTGTTTACCTGTCATCCGGAACTCTGGGACGACCTGGGCGTCAAGCAGCGCGCCATTGACGATCTGAGGGCGGCCGCATGAGTTCGATTCCCGCAGGACTGATGCTCGTTCACGGCAATCAGCCGGAGCGCTTGCGCGACCTGATGGTCCAATGGATTAGCCAACATCCGCTGGGGCCGCTGGAAAAAGAGGTCATCCTCGTCCAGAGCAACGGTATTGCCCAATGGCTTAAGCTCGCGCTCGCCGCGGATCCGGAAGACGGCGGTTGCGGCATTTCCGCTGCGCTCGACATGTCGCTGCCGGCGAGCTTTTTGTGGCAGGTGTATCGCGCGGTGCTCGGCGATAGCGCGGTGCCGGCTATTTCGCCATTCGACAAAACGCGCCTCGTGTGGCGCCTGACGCGTTTGCTGCCGGAGTTGCTCGAGTTGCCGGGCTACGCGCCGCTCAAGCGCTTCATGGCCCACGACGGCGATCAGCGCAAACGCTTCCAGCTTGCGCAGCGCGTGGCGGACCTCTTCGACCAGTATCAGGTGTACCGTGCGGATTGGCTCGCGGCGTGGGCCGCGGGTGAGGACGTGCAAATCGATGCACGCAACAAGCGCACGCCGCTGCCCGACGAATACCGCTGGCAGGCAGCGCTGTGGCGTGCCTTGCTGAAAGATGTCGAGGCGCACGCTCCGGAAGGTGTGGACATGTCGACGGCCGGGCGCGCCGCTGTGCATGACGAGTTCATGCGCCGCGCCGCGGTGTTGCCTGAACACGAAAGGCCGCCAGGTTTGCCGCGCCGGGTCATCATCTTCGGCATTTCGAGCTTGCCGCGCCAGGCGGTGGAAGTGCTTGCCGCGCTCTCGCGCTGGACCCAGGTGCTGATGTGCGTGCATAACCCCTGCGCGCACTACTGGGCCGACATCGTCGCCGATCAGGATCTGTTACGTGCGCAACGTTCGCGCCAGCAGCGCCGTCACGGCGCGCCAGCCACCATCGACGAGGCCCAGTTGCACCTGCACGCGCAGCCGTTGCTGGCGGCGTGGGGCAAGCAGGGACGCGACTTTATCGGCCTGCTCGACGAGTACGACAGCGCCGAAGCGCGGGAACGCTACACGGCGCAGTTCACCGGCATTGGGCAACGTATCGATCTGTTCGAAAGCGACGACGCGTTGACGATGCTGCAGCAACTCCAGGACGACATCCGCGATCTGCGGCCGCTACGTGAAACGCGCGAGCTTTGGCCCGAGGTGGATGCGAGCGCGGACCACTCGATCCGCTTTCATGTCGCGCATAGCCCGCAGCGTGAAGTCGAGATTCTGCACGATCAGTTACTGGCTGCGTTTGCCGCCGATCCAACGCTGCGTCCGCGCGATGTGATCGTGATGGTGCCGGATATCGAGGTCTATACGCCGCATATCCAGGCCGTGTTCGGTCTGCTCGATGTTGACGATCCGCGCCATATTCCGTTCAGCGTCGCGGATCGCGGCCAACGCGATTTCGATCCGCTGATCGGCGCACTCGAAACTTTGCTCGCCCTGCCGCAATCGCGCCTGACCGTGAGCGACGTGCTCGACCTGCTCGAAGTGCCCGCCTTGCGCGCGCGTTTTGGCATCAGCACGGACGATCTTCCGAAACTGCGTAGCTGGATCAGTGGCGCCAACATTCGCTGGGGACTGCACGCCGAACAGCGCGCGAGTCTCGGCTTGCCGCAAGCTGGCGGCGAAAGCGCACCCAATAGCTGGGCCTTTGGCCTGCGCCGCATGCTGCTCGGCTATGCGGCCGGCGACAAGGCCGGTGCCTGGAACGACATCGAACCCTACGCGGAAATCGGCGGCCTCGATGCGGCCTTGCTCGGCCCGCTGACGCGTCTCGTGGATGCCCTCGACGAGACCTGGCAGACCTTACGCAAACCGGCCACGGTCGAAGCATGGTGCGAGCGTCTGCGCTCGCTCAAGAGCACCTTCTTCGCGGCTGACGACAGCGAAGACGCCTACACGCTGGAACGGCTCGACGCTGCGCTCGAAGCCTGGCGCGATGCCTGCGACGAGGCGGCGCTCACGGGAGAGTTGCCGCTTTCGATTGTCGGCGACTACTGGCTTTCGCAGTTCGAAGGCGGCGGCCTGACCCAGCGGTTTTTCGCGGGCGCGGTCACGTTTGCGACGCTGATGCCGATGCGCGCGATTCCGTTTCGCATCGTCTGCCTGCTCGGCATGAACGACGGCGACTATCCGCGCAACCGCATGCCGCTCGATTTCGATCTGATGCGGCGCGACTACCGTCCTGGCGACCGCTCGCGTCGCGAGGACGACCGCTATCTGTTCCTGGAGGCGCTGCTGTCGGCGCGCGAGCACCTACATGTGTCGTGGGTGGGGCGGAGCGTCAACGACAACACGCCGCGGCCGCCGTCTGTGCTGGTTGGTCAGTTGCGCGACCATCTGAAGGGAGGCTGGCGTCTCGAAGGCGCGACGGACGTTGAGCCGGATGCGTTGCTGGATGCATTGACGGTCGATCACCGGCTGCAACCGTTTAGCGCCGATTATTTTCCGGCGCGCTTGGGTGCGTCGAAGCTGTTCACCTACGCGCGTGAATGGAACCAGCCGGCGTCTTCGGCGCTGTCTGGCGCGAGCGTCGACATGTTGGAAAGTAGTAACGACGCCCCGCTGCAACCAATCGAGCGTGACGAGCCTCTGTCGGTGCGTGAACTGGCGGACTTTCTGAAGGATCCGGTCAAGAGCTTCTTCCGCCAACGCCTGCGGGTTGCCTTCGAAACCGAGGACGCCTCGAGCGAGAATCACGAGCCGTTCGAAGTGGACCAGCTCGAAGCGTGGCAATTGCAAAACGAACTGATTCGCGCCCAGGCTGCCGCGCTCGAGCGCGGCGACGAGGATCTGCTGCCGGCCGCGCTCGACCGCCTCGAGCGCATGCATCGTAGCGGCGATCTGGCGGCAGGTGGGTTCGGCGAGGTCATCGCCGACGACTTGATGGAGCCGATGGCCGATCTGTTCGAGCGTTTCCGCGCTGAGTTGCAGCGCTGGCCGGAGCGCCTCGACGAGCAATTCGAACTGCGCGTCGAGGGTGGAGCAGGTACGGGGGCGCTGAGCATCGAAGACTGGATCGGCGAGTTGCGTACCGGTCCCGACGAAAGCCGCGGCCGGGTCTTTCTCGACCCCGGCACGCTGATCAAGGACCGCAAGTATCGTGGTGACCGCCTCATTGCCTACTGGGTCGCGCATCTCGCTGCACAGTTGGCTGCCGGCGCGGTTACGACGGTGATCGTCAGCAAGGTGGGGAGCGTCGAATTCGCGCCGCTCGCGACGGGGGATGCGCGCGCCCATCTGCTGACCTTGCTGCGTGCATGGGACGAAGGCACTCGCCGGCCGTTGCCGTTGGCCGTCAAAACTGCGTTTGCCTGGCTCAGGAAACGGCCTGGCGCGCTCGACTTCATGCACGCCAGGGACTTTGCCGGCGAAGCAGGCGAAAGCGCAGAAATCGCAGCGGCGCTCGTTGAAGCTCGCGACGCGGCTCGCGTCACTTACGAAGGCGCGGGGCGCCAGCAGGGCGAGCGCGAGACCAACGCCTACTTGTATCGTGCGTATCCGGATTTCAGCGCACTTGCCGCAACGGGCGAATTCGAACGGCTTGCCGTCGCGCTGCTGTTGCCTTTGCACCGCGCGATTCCAGCCTCATCATCGAAATCGAAGAGCACGACGACTCAAACGGGAGACGCTCAATGAACGCCACCCTGACACCGCCGCTCGCCGGATCTGCCGAGGTGCTGCGTCCGCTTGATTTTCCGCTACTGGGCAGCAGCCTCATCGAAGCCAGCGCGGGTACTGGCAAGACCTTCACGATCGCAATGCTGTACGTGCGGCTCGTGCTCGGCCATCGCGGGCCGGACAGCGAGGCGCGACCGCTGACGCCGCCGGAAATCCTCGTCGTCACGTTCACGGATGCCGCCACCAAGGAGCTGCGTGAGCGCATCCGCGCCCGCCTGATCGAAGCGGCTGAGTATTTCCGTTTCGATCCGGGCGAAGTCGAGCCACGTGCCGAGGGCGAAGACCTGTTGCACGATCTGCGCGACGCCTATCCGGAAGAGCAGTGGGCCGCCTGCGCCCGTCGCCTGCAACTCGCTGCGGAATGGATGGACGAGGCCGCGGTCTCGACGATCCACGGCTGGTGCAACCGCATGCTGAGCGAGCATGCGTTCGATAGCGACAGCCTGTTTTCGCAGACGCTCGAAACCGACCAGAGCGAGTTGCGCGCGGAAGTCGTACGCGATTACTGGCGTACCTTCCTCGCGCCGCTCGACGCGCAGTCTGCAGCCGAGGTCCGGCAATGGTTCGCGAGCCCAACTGCTTTGCAGGCGGAAATTCGCGGTCTGCTTGGCCACGCCGATCTGTTGCCGGACGCGCCGCCTCCGCTCGAAGCGCTACAGGACGCACGCGAAAAGCAGCGCGAGCATCTCGACCGGCTGAAGGCAAACTGGCCCGCATGGGCCGATGAGATTCAGGCGTTATTCGACGATGCGCGCGCGAAGAAGCAGTTCAAGGCCACCAGCCTGAACGCGCCGAACTGCAAGAAGTGGATCGACAAGCTGCGCGATTGGGCCAATGACCCCGAGATGCTGCGGCCCGATTTCGACGCCTCCGCAGCGGTGTGGACGCGCTTTACACCGGCGGGTCTCGCCGAAATCTGGCTCATAGGCGAGCGGCCCGCGCACCCTGCGTTCGTTGCGATGGAGACGCTGTGCGATTCACTCGACGCACATCCCACGGCATACCACGCGCTGCTGTGTCACTCAACGCGTTGGGTCGCGCAGCGTTTCGCGGAGGAAGAGGCGCTTCGCTCGCAGATGGGTTTCGACGATCTGCTCACGCGCCTGAACGATGCGTTGCATAAGCCGAACGGTGCGCATCTGGCCGAGATCATCCGTCAGCAATACCCGGTTGCGTTGATCGACGAGTTTCAGGACACCGACCCGGTGCAGTACCGGATCTTCGATGCCGTTTATCGCATCGCGGACAACGACCCGGGCACCGCGATCATTTTGATCGGCGATCCTAAGCAGGCGATCTACGCCTTCCGGGGCGCGGATATCTATACGTATCTGGAAGCGCGGCGTGCCTGTGCCGGGCGGTTGTTTACGCTGAAGAAGAACTTCCGTTCGACGCTCGATATGGTTGCGGCGGTCAATCGCTGCTTCGACGCGGCCGAAGAGCGGCGCGATGGCGAGGGCGCCTTCCTGTTTCGCAGTACCGAGGGTGGCGATAACCCACTGCCGTTCATTGCGGCCGAGGCGCATGGCCGCAAAGACCGACTGCAAGTCAACGGTGATGACGTGCCCGCGCTGAGCGCATGGTGGCTGCCGCCGCCGGAGGACGGCAAGCCGCTCAGCAAGGAAGCATACCTGCGCAGCATGGCCGCCAGTTGTGCGACTGAGATGGTGCGGCTCCTCAACCTGGGCCAGGAAGGCGACGCAGGCTTTAGCGGCGTGCACGGCACGAGGCGGCTGCAGCCCGCCGATATGGCAGTGCTGGTCAACAACGGCACGGAAGCGCGTGCAATCCGCACGGCGCTCGCCGAACGCGGCGTGCGCAGCGTCTATCTGTCCGATCGGGATTCGGTGTTCCAGACCGAGCAGGCGGCGGAATTGCGGCATTGGCTGGCGGCATGCGCGGACCCGGATGACGGACGTCTGGTGCGCACGGCGCTCGCGACGGTGGCGCTCGGACTCGACTGGGCCGCGCTCGATACATTCAACCGCGACGAACTCAAGTGGGAAGCGTGCGTGCTGCAGTTCCGCGGCTACCGCGACTGCTGGCGCAAGAAGGGCGTGCTGCCGATGCTGCGCCGTCTGCTCAACGACTTCCACGTGCCGCAGCGTTTGCTTGGCCAGACCGCCGGCGCGGCGGTGAACGGCGAGCGCGTGCTGACCAATCTGTTGCATCTGGCCGAGTTGCTCCAGCAGGCGAGTTCACAACTCGACGGCGAGCATGCGCTGATTCGCTACCTCGACGAACAGCGTCAGGACGAGGGCGCTGGTGCGGGCGGCGATGCACGGCAACTCAGGCTCGAAAGCGACGCGGGGCTCGTGCAGGTCGTCACGGTCCACAAGTCGAAGGGGCTGGAGTATCCGTTGGTGTTTCTGCCGTTTGCATGCACCTACCGCCCGGCCAAGGCCGACGACATGCCGCTCAAATGGCATGACGAGGAAGGCCAACTGCATATCACGCTGGGCGACGCGGACGTGCTGCCGCGAGCAGATCGCGAGCGGCTCGGCGAAGACCTGCGCAAACTGTATGTGGCACTGACGCGGGCGCAATACGCGACGTGGGTGGGGATTGCGCCGATCCAGAGCGTCGAGCTGAGTGCGTTCGGTTATCTGCTCAACGGTGGCAGGCCGATTGCCGCCGCAGAGCTTGGCCATTTGCTGGAGCGGCTAAAGGGCGTGTGCGCGGAAATCAGCGTCGCTGAGGCGCCGCCCGCGAGCCATGAGCCGTTCGTGCCGCTTGGTGCGCAACAGGTTCGCGGGGAAGCTCGCCGGCTGCTGCGGCGCGTGCGTGAGCATTGGTGGATCGCCAGCTATTCGAGCCTGCGCAAGGACAATGGTGTGATCGGCGGCACGATGGCCCACTCTGTCACCGCGCCGGTGGTCGACGTGCAAACAGACGAGTCGCGCGTTGCCCCGGAGACCCGCAGCGAGGACGTGTTTCACGAATTGCTGGAGGCCGAGGCGCTAGATGATTCAGAAGCCACGGAACTGGCACCCGCGTTGGCGCAGGCGGTTGGCTCAGCTTCGGCGGCGCTCGCCTTGCAAGCGGATCAGACCTTGCACGGCTTTCAGCGCGGCGCGGACGCCGGCAGTTTCCTGCACGACCTGATGGAATGGGCGGCCAACGAAGGCTTTGCGAAACTCGCTGCCAATGAGCAACTGGTGCGCGATACGGTCGCACGCCGCTGCAACCTGCGTGGCTGGGCACGCTGGATCGAACCGCTGACGGACTGGCTGCTGTATTTGCTGCGCACGCCGCTCGCGCTACCTTCAGTGGAAGGAGAGGCGGTGCCGCCCGTCGTGCTGGCAGACCTGACTTCATACATGGCGGAAATGGAGTTCTGGCTCGCCGCGCATACGGTCGATACACAGGTGCTCGATCAACTCGTGTGCGACCTGACGCTCGATGGCGCGCCGCGGCCCGCGCTCGAACCTGCCCGCCTGAACGGCACGCTCAAGGGCTTTATCGATCTGGTGTTCGAGCACGATGGCCGCTATTACGTGGCGGATTACAAGTCGAACTGGCTCGGTCCTGACGATGCGGCGTACACGCCGGCAAAGATGCGTGCGCAGATCCTGCATTCACGTTACGAACTGCAGTACGTGCTGTATCTGTTCGCGCTGCACCGGCTGTTGAAAGTGCGTCTGCCCGATTACGACTACGACCGTCATGTGGGCGGCGCGGTCTACCTGTTTCTGCGCGGCGGCCGCGCGCCCGGCCAGGGCTTGCATATCGAGCGGCCGCCGCGTGACTTGATCGAAGAACTGGATGCGCTGTTTGCGCGTCGCTCAGACGGCGAAGATGCCGCCGAGTATGCGTTGAAGGAAGCTGAATGACGACCCGCTCCACCGACACCCTCGCCGTCATCGACGCCAAGGGCGACACTCCGCGCATGCTCGGCGTGCTCGACCAGTGGGTCGAGCGCGGCTGGTTGCGTTCGCTCGATGCCGGCTTTGCGCGTTTCCTTTGGACCGAGGAACCGCACGCGCCGCCGCTACTGGTGCTTGCCGCTGCGCTTGCGAGCCATCAGTTGGGGCGCGGCCATGTGTGCCTCGACCTGCAGGCGACGCTCGACGATCCCACCTTCGCGCTTTCATTGCCACCCGATGGACCGCAGGCGTTAGTGACGGCGGAACCGCCGCAGTCGCCCGCCGAGGTGCTGACCGGCGTCAATCTCGCGCGCTGGCTGGCGGCGCTAGATCAGCCTGCGCTGGTGGGTACGCAGACGGGCAACACGCCGCTTGTGCTAGTCGGCACGCGGCTGTATTTGCGTCGTTATTGGCAATACGAGCAGGACGTGCGTGCCGGCATCGAGCGGCGGCTTGCTGCGTCCGCGCAGATGGAAGTCTCGCTGCAGGCCGATTCCGCGCGCACCGCACTCGACGCTTTGTTTCCTCCGCGCGCTGCGAATGCGACCGGTGCCGATTGGCAAAAGCTCGCCTGTGCGCTCGCCGCGCGCAGTGCGTTCAGCATCATTACGGGTGGTCCGGGCACCGGCAAGACGACGACGGTTGTGAGGCTGCTGGCTTTGCTACAGACGTTGGCACTCGGTGGCACGGCAGCGAATCCGCTGCGGCCCGCACGGCCCTTGCGGATCCGTCTCGCGGCGCCGACCGGCAAGGCCGCCGCGCGCCTGAACGAGTCGATCGCTGGGGCGGTGGCGCAACTGCCGATCGATGCTCTGCCGAACGGCGTTGTGGTGCGCGAGGCGATTCCAACCGTCGTGGCCACACTGCATCGGGTGTTGGGCACGCGTCCGGACAGCCGACGATTCCGTCACGATGCGGGCAATCCGTTGCCGGTAGACGTACTGGTGATCGATGAGGCGTCGATGGTCGATCTGGAAATGATGGCGGCCGTGCTCGATGCGCTACCCGCATCCGCGCGGCTGATTCTGCTCGGCGACAAGGATCAGTTGGCGTCGGTCGAAGCCGGGGCCGTGCTGGGTGAACTGTGTCAGCGCGCGGGCGAGGGGCATTACACGCCTGCCACGCGCGACTGGCTGCTGGCGGCGACCGGCGAGCGCATCGACGCGGCCATGCTCGACGAAACAGGCACGGCGCTCGATCAGTCGATTGCGATGCTAAGGCAAAGCCATCGGTTTTCGGCGGAGAGCGGCATCGGCCAGCTCGCTGCACTCGTCAATGCAGGCGACGCGGCGGGCGTCGCAAAGGTCTGGACGCACGGGCATGCGGATCTCGCCCTGCTGGTCTGTTCCGCGCACGACGATGCGGCGTTCAGAGCATTGGTGATCGACGGATACGGTGGGGCGGCGGCGTCGCCGCAACTGTTCGGCGCCAACGGCGAACCGGGCCGCCCGCGCCACGGCTACCGGCATTACCTTGAGATTATGCGCAGTGGGCAGCCTGCTTCTCACGCCGAACCCGCAGCCTTTGACGCATGGGCGGGGCGGGTGCTGAAAGCGCATGGCGAGTTCCAGCTTCTGTGCGCGCTGCGCCGCGGCCCGTGGGGTGTCGAAGGGCTCAACAAGCGCGTCGCGCGGCTATTGCAGGAAGACGGCTTGATTGCTGCACGCGGCGAATGGTATCCGGGCCGCCCCGTGCTCGTGGCCCGCAACGACTATGAACTGGGGCTGATGAACGGCGACATCGGCATCACGCTCGAGCTTCCGGGCGCGACGCAGGAGAGCTCGGTGCTAAGGGTGGCGTTTCCTGCGGGCGACGGTGCGGGCGGCATCAAGTGGGTCTTGCCAAGCCGTTTGCAGGCAGTGGAAACGGTGCTCGCGTTGACCGTGCACAAGTCGCAGGGCTCGGAGTTCATGCATGCGGCGCTGGTGCTGCCCGATACGTTCAGCCCGATTTTGACGCGCGAGCTGGTGTACACCGGGATCACCCGGGCGCGCGCGTTTCTGACGTTGGCGATTCCGGAAGGCAAGCCCGTGCTCGATCTGGCGGTGTGTGCGAAGGTGCAAAGGGCGAGCGGGCTGATGGCGGGGTTCGGGGCGGAGGCGGGGTGAAGCGATTTCAATCAGGGTGTGCGCTGGCCAACCGTCTTCGGTTCAACAGGCTACAATAATTTCGCTTCGCTGTTGCGTAGCCTGGCAAGTCGGCCGCCTTGGCCGCTGCCGCCAAGCTCGCGCAACACATGACCCAGGGCGGTCAGTAGAGAGTTCCACTCCCCGTACGATGCCCTGCCACTACAAGAGGCGAGTATGAGAATCGCGGTACTCGATGACGATCCCGCTCAAACCGCTTTCGTGCATGAAACGATGTCGGCGGCCGGCCACGTTTGCCATACGTTCTCCGAGGGGCGTGCGCTGGTTCAGCAGTTGCATCGCCAGACCTTCGATCTCCTGATTCTCGATTGGCTCGTGCCGGATCTCTCCGGCGAAGAAGTCCTGCGATGGGTTCGCTCAACGCTGTCCGAGCGCGTACCGGTGATCTTCATGACGTCGCGCGGCGGGGAAAGCGACATCGTGTCGATGTTGAACGCAGGCGCGGATGACTACGTCGTCAAGCCGGTCGCCGCGAGCGTGCTGCTTGCACGTGTCGGTTCACTACTGCGGCGTACTTATCAGATCAACTCCGCAGCGGTCAAAGCAACGTTTGGCGATTTCGAATTCGATGCGAACGCTAAACAGGTGCGCGTGAAACAGCAATTAGTGAGTCTCACGCAGAAGGAATTCGAGCTGGCGCTCTTGCTGTTCCAGCATCTGAACCGCCCATTGTCACGGGCGCATATCGTTGACATGGTCTGGAAGCAGACCGTCGACATTCCGACGCGCACCATGGATACCCATGTTTCCATGCTGCGTTCGAAGCTCGGTCTGCGCCCGGAAAACGGCTACCGTCTCACGCCGATCTACGGTTATGGATACCGGCTCGAACAGATTGGCGATGAGGTGGTCGAGACTCGCGAATAGCGCATGGACGTGGGTTCTCAAGGATCCACGCAGGTCCATTCTGCAGATCTAACAAGATTTGACTTTCTTGGAGTAGCGCTTAAGTTAAGCTAAGGCTACGCTGAAGAAGCCGCCGTTTCGCCGACGGTTTGCTGCTGAACTGCGGAATGCGAGATCAGCGACGCGACTGGTTCCGTTTCGTGGCC
>NZ_JBNDMQ010000065.1:0-23923 GCF_050436665.1 Paraburkholderia sp. EB58
CGGCGCGCTCAATGTCCTGGCGGCAGGACATGCCGTTATTGCCTGTGGAGGGATGGCGCAGTCGGGCCGCCCGTCGAAGCAGGAACCCGCCGAAGTGACTCAGGCTCTCGCAGCCTAAGCGCAGAAGGAATCCTCCCCGTTCACGGGGAGGAGGATGTCAAGATAGTCTCGTTCTAGTCTTTTGCAGAATGCCGCTCTCGACGCAGCCGGCAAGCGCGTTTGGCCGCGTTCGCGAACGCACGCAGCAAATGAAATTCGAAGACCACGTCCTTCCCGAACGACCGTACATCGGAGAATGTTCCTGCCATGATCGCCCACTCCTTCGCCTCACCCCGTCATTCCACGCGCTATTGGGAGGCCGGACCCGCCGAGGGGCCATTGATGATCTTCCTTCACGGCTGGCCCGGGGTCGGTCTGATGTGGCGCGCGCAGATCGAGACTTTCGCGTCGGAGGGATGGCGCTGCATTGCGCCGGACATGCGGGGATACGGCGGCTCGTCGACACCCGGCGCGCCCGATGCCTATGCGCTCAAAGAGGTGGTTGACGACCTGGTCGAGCTTCATGACCATCTGGGCGCGAGTCCGGCAATCTGGGTCGGCCACGACCTGGGAAGCCCGGTGGCCGGGGCGCTTGCTGCGCATCACGCGAAGCGCAGCCGCGCGGTTGTGTTCGTCTCCGTTCCGTATATGCCCGAGAGCTTCGGGTTGCGCAGTCTGTTGCCCTTGGTCGATCGGACGCTCTACCCCGCCGACCAGTATGCAGACGGGCAATGGGACTACTACCGCTTCTATCTGACGCATTTCGATCAGACCGTTACCGACTTCAATGCCGACATAGCGGCGTCACTGGCGGCGATCTATCGGTCTGGAGACCCGAAGTCCGTGGACCACATCTATCGCTCTGCGCTGGTCTCGCGCAATGGAGGCTGGTTCGGTTCGGCACATCGCGCGCCGACGGTGGCGCCGGACGCGGCGCTCTGGCCGTCAGCTGACTTCGACGCGCTGGTTGATGCGTTCCGTGTGACCGGTTTTCGTCCAGGTAACGCGTGGTATCTGAACGATGACGCCAACATCGCCTACGCTCGAGCGGCGCCCAACAGCGGCCGCCTGAGCCAGCCCGTGCTGTTCGTGAACGGCGAATCGATGGCATCTGCGACATCACCCGCAGCGCTCTCGGCGAGCCCATGCGAGACGCCTGCACAGATCTGTCTGTGGCGACGCTGCGCGCAGGCCACTGGCTTCCGCTCGAACACAAGGCTGAACTCGTCCAGGTAATCCGCTCCTGGCTCGAGGCGAAGGGACTGTCGTAGCCATCACGGACGCATCTTGACCCGCATAGGGCCCTGCACGTCGACTAAAGGAATTAAATGAAATGAGCGCATCGAACAAGCACGAAGTTACTTCAGATTTCAGCGATGGCATCAAACAATACGATATCGAGACCAATGGCATTACCTTGCACGTGACGGAGCAAGGGGAAGGGCCAGCGGTGCTGTTCTGCCACGGTTTTCCGGACACCTCCTATACGTGGCGGCGACAGATGAAGACCATTGCGTCGGCGGGATATCGAGCAATTGCCCCGGATATGCGTGGTTATGGGCGAAGCTCGGCTCCGGTCGACGCCAGCCTGTACACGCCGTTGCACACGACAGGCGACCTGATCGGTCTGCTCGATGCGCTGGAGATTCCCCGCGCCGTCCTCGTCGGTCATGACTGGGGGGCGACGCATGCGTGGAACGCGGCGCTGATGCGTCCGGACAGATTCACGGCGGTATTCTGCCTCAGTGTCCCTTTCGTGCCGCGCGGAGACGTCAGTGTTTTCGACAGGATGCGAAAGGCGGGGCATCAAGACAAGTTCTATATGTTCGAGCAAATTCGGCCCGACGCCGACGAAATCTGGGCCAACGCCGCGGTGACCATTCCCGGCATTCTGTATTGGGCATCGGGCACTGCGCCAGCCGGCCAGCAGTGGAGTCCAATGGATCCGGCTCGAAGCCTTCATCGTGCTGCCCCCGGACCGTTACCTTCGTGGGCGCCACCGGACTACGTCGCGCACAACATCGCGGAATTTCAGCGTACCGGTTTCCACGGAGGGTTGAATTACTACCGCGCGGCGGAGCCGTATTTCGTCTTGTCCGCTCCGTGGAAGGGCGCGAAGATCGTTCAGCCGTCGTTTTTTATCTGGGGTAAGGCGGACGGTCTGAAAGAGCTATATCCGCTTAGCCTGGACGACCTTCGCGCCGGCTTACCGGGCCTTGCAGGAGGACTCGAACTCGATAACGTGGGGCATTGGGTACAACATGAGGCCGCCGCCGAGGTCAGCGACCAACTGCTGAAGTTCGTGCGTACCGTTGATCTCGCATGATCGGAGCCGAGAGCAAACCGGACAGTGTACGTAACGTCGCGCACGAAAATGCCGTTTCACACTAAAGCGGTTTCTGCGGATGCGGTGTCTCATCAAAGCCGCCCCACACAGACTGATCGAAGTTCACCATCGACCCGGTCATCAGACCTGACTCCTCGCTCGCGAGAAACGCGACTGCACGCGCCGCTTCGGCAGGATCGATCAGACGGCCGAACGGTTGCGCGACCATGGCGCGTTCAAGCCAGTCGTCCGGCGCGCCATGGTATGTGCGCTGAATCTGGTCTTCCCCATCAGACGACATCCAGCCAAGATTGAGTCCGTTCACGCGGATCCGGTTGCGCAAGAGCGCGTACGCGGTGTTCTGCGTGAGCGTCGCCAAAGCGCCCTTCGATGCACAATACGCAGCAATAAACGGTTGCCCCGCCATAGCAGACATTGAGCAAATATTGACGATCGTGCCTTCGGTGCGCTCGCGTCGCATCACTTTGACCGCTTCTTGCATCAGGAAGAAAGGCGCACGCACATTGGTCGCGAAGATGCGGTCAAAGAGGTCGGGACTGGTGTCGAGAATGGTCCCCCGGTCCGTCATCGCCGCCGCATTCACCAGCACATCTACGCGGCCGAAGTGTTTATCGGCGGCAGCGATGACCACACAACAGTCGTCCACACGCGTCAGATCAGCCTCAACGAAGCGCACCTCGGCGCGGCTTAACTCGCCGAGTTCAGCGGCCTTCGCAATACCTTTCTCCTTCGAGCGCCCGCAGATCACCACGCCCTGCGCGCCGCGCTCGACGAGCAACTTCGCAATTGCCGCGCCGAGCCCCTGCGTGCCACCGGTAACGACGGCCACTTTTGCATCGAACTGTCCCATACGCTTTACCCCTGTGAAAGATTGATCAAAGCAGCTCGGTGACTTCCTCGATCGAGGTTTGTCCTACCGGCCGGTCGAGCACGACTTCGCCACGCGCCATCGCGACAATGCGATCACACGAATGAAAGACGTGCTGCAGGTTATGGCTGATAAACACGCCAGTGATACCCTGCTCCGATAGCCCACGAACAAAGCCGATAACCTTTTGCGTTTCCTTGACCGACAGATGGTTGGTCGGCTCGTCGAGGATCAGCAGCTTCGACTTGAAATGCATCGCACGTGCAATTGCCACGCCCTGGCGTTGACCGCCTGACAGCTCGCCGAGCAACGCTTCCGCAGAACGCAGATGCAGATCGACATCGGCGATCGCCTTGACGGCCTCGGTTCGCATGCGGCTATGGTCCATGGGCCCGATGCCGAACAGCGAGAAGAGCAGCGGCTCGCGGCCAATGAACAGGTTCCGCGCGATAGAGAGATTCGGCACGAGCGAGTTGTGTTGATGAATCGTCTCGATACCCAAATGCATGGCGGCCTTCGGCGACTTGATCCGTACTGGTTGGCCCTGGAACAGGATTTCGCCACCATCAGGCCGGTGCACACCGGAGAGAATCTTGATGAGCGTCGACTTGCCCGCACCGTTGTCGCCCAGCAAACCCACAACCTCGCCACGCTTGAACTCGAGACTCACGCCGTTGAGCGCATGGACGCCCGAATACCACTTGTGCAGATTGCGCACGGCCATAAGTGGTGCTGTGGCACGACCGGCGTCGACACTCTCGTGCGGATAGGAAAGCAGATCCCGGGCATCGGTAGACATTGTGTTCATAGCTGCACCTTCAGGTGTCGCGCCGTGCGGCGCATCCAGGCGTTGGCGACCACGGCAAAGATGGTGAGGCTGCCGACCGCGAATTTGAACCAGTTTGCGTCGACCTGCGTGAGCACGAGGCCGTTGTCGATCACGCGGATCAGCAGTGCGCCGACCACCGCGCCGAGCACGTTGCCGATACCGCCGGAAAGCGCGGTTCCTCCGATCACTGCCGCCGCAACTGCCTGGAGTTCGAGTCCATCGCCGATCGACGGCAAGGCGGCGCCGAGCCGCAGCACCTGGATCATCCCGGCGAATCCCGCAAGCACCGCGCACAGCACGAACGAAAAGAGCTTTACGCGCCGCGCAGGGACCCCGCTCGAGATCGACGCTTCCAGAAAGCCACCCGTCGCCTTCATCCAGTTACCCAGATTGGTCGCGGACAGCAATATCGCTGCTGCCGCGCCAATGCCGATGAACCACAGGAACGACGCTCGAAAGAGTCCATCCGGCCCGATGAAACTGACAAACAGATGAGCGGGCATCTGGTCGATTGGCAGGGTCGGCGGAAAGCCGCCCGACAACACGACAGTCAGCGAACGCACAATGAACAGCATGCCGAGCGTCGTGATGAAGCTGGGTATGTTGAAGACGAGCGTGATCAAGCCGTTCATCAGCCCAATGGCCGCCGCGACAACCAAGCCGATCAGGAAGGCTGGCCAGAACGGCACGCCCGCATTGACGAGCAGCGTGATCGACATTGGCGTGAGCGCGAACACCGATCCAACCGATAGATCGAACTCACCGCAAATCATCAGCAACGTGACGCCAATGGCGACGAGTCCGACCTCCGGTAACACACCCAGAATGCCCCGCACGTTTTCCGCGCTGAGAAACACCATTTGCGAACGGAACTGGAACAGTGCAACCAGCAGGGCGAGTAGGACAATGCCCGCGAGCTCCGGTTTCTGCAGATAGATCTTGAGCAGCTTTTTCATCGCCATCTCCTAGCGAAGGCCCTTTTGGGCTAGTGCAATGACGGAATCGGCCTGCGCCGGCATCACGAGCGAGTCACCGGTATTGATATCGGCGGGCGCAAGACCAAATGACTTCGCCAAATACACCTGCATCACCGGCATGAAACCCTGTGTGTACGGCTGCTGATCGACTTCGGCCTGGATGTAGCCGGCCTTCATCATCTGCAGCACCTGAGGCACGATGTCGAATCCTGCGAGCAACACCTTGCCCGGCGGCACGCCGCGATCCTTCAGCGTCTGTGCGACGGCAGCATGGAAGAAGCCCATATCGAAGTAAGCTGTGGTATCGGGATGCGCCGTGAGATAGGCGCCGACCCGCTCGCCCGTCACCGAGAGATCAGTGCCCGAGTCGATCCGGTCGATCACGATCTTGCGATCGGGGTTGGCGCGCTTCCAGTCGTCGATACCTTGCATCACGCCCTTCGCCCGCTGCTCCGCCCAGTTCTGTCCTGGCGCACTGACGCCGATGAGCACACGGATCGGACCATCCTTAGGAAATTGCCTGGTGAGTTGCTGCGCGAGGCTGCGTCCCGCCGGCACGAAGTTTTGTCCGATGAACGACTGTCGTTTCGCTGCCCCCGATGCGCCGCCGCTTTGGTCCACGTTATAGGCGATCACCATCACGCCCTTCGCCCGCGCCTCGTTGATCACCGAAGTCAGCGCCGAATCGTCGACGATCGTTGTCAGGATGGCGTCCGGTTTGCGCGAAAGCGCGGCCTGAAAGTTCGCACTTTGCTGCTCGATCGAGCCGTCGGTTTGGGTGAAGACCATCTGGCAATGGGCCTGCACGCGCGCACAAGCGTCGTCGAAGCCTTTTTTGACGGCCTGCCAGAACGCGTTGGTCGCGGCACCATGCGTTAGCATCACAATGTTCAGTGGCTCGGCGCTTCGCGCTGTGTTCGCGCCGAATAGCGAACACGCCACACAGGCAGCGATCACAAACCGGCTGGCAAGCGGCCGAAGTTGGAGTAAGGGCATTTTCGGGTTCATCTTTGTCTCCTGATGAGTCCCGCTACTGAGGCGGGTTCTATAGGTGATTCAGGTAACCGGCTTGATGAGCCGGCGCAGTGATGCGATGATCGCGTCATCGTCGGTTCTTCTTTCTGTGAGACTTCCGATCCAACACATGGCTAGCCGTACGTCTGTCCGTCCCGGTACTTCCCGCCGCAAAACCAGCATGGCGGACATCGCGAAAGCCGCTGGCGTCAGCGAGGCAACTGTCGACCGTGTACTGAACGGCCGCGGTGGCGTATCGCGTGAAAAAGAGATGAGCGTTCTGGAGTGGGCACGCAAGCTCGAGATCGACCGCGCGCTTAAATCGGTCTCGGTGCGCTGGCTGCGCATTGCGATCCTGTTGCAGCAGCCGGTAGTGCCGTATTACGTGTCGCTCAAACAGGGCTTCGAAGTCGCGCAGAAAGCGTTCGAAAGCCAGCGCGTGATCTGCGCTGTCACCTACTTCGACAGCCTCGACCCCACGCACGTGGTTGACACGATCCGCCGGACAACGCAGAGAGCTGACGCGCTCGTGATCGTCGCGTATGAGCATCCAGACATCACCACTGCCTTGCGTCAGGTGAGCCACACGATGCCGGTCATCACACTCGCGAGCGATCTCCCGGGCACCGGCCGCCTTGCCTACGTCGGCATTGATAACCGGTCCGCCGGACGCGTCGCGGGCGAACTGATGGGGCGCTTTCTCGGCGACGCTGGAGGCAAGGTGCTCGTGTTGACGGGCATGCATGATTTCCTCGGTCATGAAGAACGCGAAAGCGGTTTCCGTTCGGTGCTACGACACCGCTTTCCGAACTGCGACATCGTGGAGACGATAGAAAGCCGCGAGCAGTCGGCTGTTACCGAGAAACTCACTCGCAATGCTTTCCGCCGCTATCCCGACCTGCGCGGGATTTACAACATTTCAGTCGGTGACGAAGGCGTGGGCGCGACGCTCGTCGCGCTCGATCGCGCCCGTTCGACGGTTTTCATCGGCCACGAACTCAATGAAACATCGCGGCGACTGCTGATCGAAGGCACGCTCGACGCCGTGCTGGACCAGAACCCAGCCGGCGAAGCGATGCGTTCGATCGAAATCGTGCTACGGCACTACCACCGGGATCCCGGCGTTACGTTAGGACTGCAGATTCCCGTCACCGTGCTGTTGCGTGAAAATCTTCCCTTAAGCGACTGATTCAGCGATTGATTCAGCGACTGTCTGCCAACGCCACGTCTTCCTGAATCACCTCGTCCCACAGCTGACGAATCCAGTCTCGCATCAGCAAGGCCTCAGCCCAGCGATCGGTCGTGTCATTGCCGTCGGCGCCAATGATCGCGTACGGTTTGGGTCCGAGTTCGCAGGTGAAGGTGAGCGAATCGTCGGGACCGGCGCGCTGTCGCCATGAGGCGAAGCCGTAACGCCACCAGTCGAGAAACAGTTCGACCCACATGCGATGCGGTTCAAACGATATTTCGATCTGCACCTGCTCGCGGCTCGCAACACGGCCATGAAAAGCCCACGAGTGATCGAGAATTCGGTGCATCATCGCGTGGTTTTCATCGGAGACGGGCCACGCGAACTCGCGCCCGACGAGGTAGTGCGAGATGTCGCCCAGAAGCTTGAGATCAGGGCGCTCGTCGAGCAGATCGAGCGTGAAGTGCAGATCGGTCGTCATCCTGTCACGGTGCGTTTCGATGTACACGGGAAAATCGACCTGTTCCGCGAGCCGAGTCCAGCCGTCGATCAGCGTCAGGCAGTCGGAGATGCGGCGCGGCCGCACGTCAGGCTGCAGATCGATATGGTGAACCCCGAATTCGGTGGCGAGTTCAAGCACCGGTTGCAGATCGTCGACCGTGCGCGGAAAGCACTGCGCTTCCGCGTGAAGACCGGTGGCGGCGAGCAGACTGGAGAGATCACGGACTTCTTCGCGCGTCGCGTAACCCACACTCACGCCGTCGAAGCCGGCCCGCGCAATCATCTCGATGTTCTTTTCGAGCGTGCGCTCGCGGCCGTCGGTGCGACGTCGTTCCATCGCCCACATCGACTGGTATATTTCCAGGCGCTGACTCATAACGCCTCCACAGCAAGTAGCGGTTTGAGCTTGACGTTGCGGTCCGCAAGCAGCGCGGGATCGATGTTGGCACGTCTGGCAATCAGTTCCTGGGCGATGCGCACGTCGCGCGCAATCTCGCTTACATGGCCAACGCCACTGGCGCCCACCAGCACGCCGTCACGGTCGAGCCCGAAGAAGATACGCGACGCTTTGCCCACCTCGCGCACAGTAGTCGTCACAGCAAAGGCCGGCATGCCTGCGATCTGGATCGTCATGTCGTACTGATCGGACCAGAACCATGGGACTTCCGAATACGTCTCACCGCGGTCGAGCATGTTGCGCGCGACGATGCGCGCGTGATCCTCGGCATTCTTCCAGCACTCGAGGCGGATTCGCCGGCGGAACAGCCGATGTGGAAACGAACATACGTCGCCGGCCGCAAAGATGTATGGGTCATTGGTGCGCAGCGTGTCGTCGACCGCGATACCATCCGCAACGTCGATGCCCGCGGCCTCCGCAAGTTCGGTGCGCGGCTTGACGCCGATGCCTGCGATCACGCAATCGCACGCGAGCGTACTGCCGTGGGACAGCTTGATGCCGCTCACACGTTGCTCGCCGAGAATCCGCTCCACCTGAACCGCAAAGCGGATATCGACGCCCATCTGCCGATGACGTGCGACCAGATAACCGGCAACGACTTCTGGCACGGCGCGCATCAACGCACGAGCGGCAGTCTCGATCACCACCACTTCGCAGCCGCGCGCCACGGCCGTCGCGGCGATCTCGAGTCCGATGAACCCTGCCCCGACAATCGCAATCCGGCGACCGGATTGCAGTTCATCAACGATCTGCCCGGCGTCGGCGACCGTGCGCAGGCAATGCACCCCCGCGAGCATCGATCCCGGCACCGCGAGCTTGCGCGGCGCGGCGCCAGTGGCGATTAGCAGACGGTGATACGGAATCGCCATGCCGCCCTTCACCACGACATGCCGTGCGGCGCGGTCGATGAGCTCAACGGCGGCATCGATACGCAGATCGATCCGTTGCTCGCTATAAAACGCTTCATCATAAAGCGCGCATTGCGCTGTGGACTTCTCGCCGAGCAATACCGCTTTGGAAAGCGGTGGCCGGTCGTAGGGGGCGACGCATTCATTGCCGAGCAGCGTGACGCCGCCATCCCAGCCGTTGTCGCGCAGGGCGTGCGCGGCGCGCGCGCCGCTTTGACCGGCGCCGATGATGACCATCGTAGGGCGGATTCTCATGATGCGTCCTGACCGGGAACGCCGAGCAGCACCTGACCGTTTTCTACGCGTACCGGATGAGTTTTCAACTGCACGCACACGGGCGGGCTCTTCGGCTTGCCGCTTGGGATGTCGAAGCGCCCCTGATGCAGCGGACATTCGATCTCGCGATTGACGACGAAACCATCGGCGAGATGCGCGCGTTCATGCGTACACCAGCCGTCCGACGCGAAGAAGCCGCCGTCAATGCGATATACCGCGTAGCTCGCGCCCTCATGATCGAAGCGAATCACGTCTTCTTCATCAATGTCATCGGTCGCGCAGGCGACGACCCACCTCAAGCTGCTGGTTTCGATGGCCACGGCAGTCTCCGTTCTATCTGATGTTTTCTTCAGGCTGTCTTTTCACACGTTAGGCTGTGCCGCAAAGCTGCCCTGCCCCGTGCGCCTGACCGGCAATGTGCGCTCGATCACGTGCTGCGGATCGGAGCGCTGTTTCCACAGCGCCGGCAGCATCTCCCGATAGGTGGCATAGAGGCTCGGATAGGCGGCAGGCAACTGATCCTTGATGGCCTCGTGCAGACGCGGCAGTGCGTGAAACGGCACCATCGGCAACAGATGATGCTCAAGGTGGTAGTTCATGTTGAGGTACAGAAAACGGAACACCGGGTTCATGTAGACGGTGCGTGTGTTCAACCGATGATCCTTCACGTTGACGGCGAGGCCGGCGTGTTGCGTAAGGCCGAGCAACTGATGGAGCCAGCCGCCGTAGAACCGCGGCGTCCATACGAACATCAGCGGCAGGAAACTGCGCATCGCGACCGCCAAAGCAATCGTGCAGATGACAACCGCCAGGTAGATGCGGCACGACCAGATCATCTTGGGCTTTTCAGAGGCGGGCAGGAAAGCATCGGTCGCGGCATCGACACGGCCGAACGCATGGCGCACGATCTTGCCGACTTCAAGCGTGCAACCCATGAGGCCGAAGAAATCAATCACGATGGGCCAGACCTTCGTCGGGCGGGCGACCTGGATCTCCGGATCGCGGCTTTGGAAATAGGTGTGCGTGTGATGGCGCGCGTGGCTCCAGCGCCACCAGTAGCCTTCGCGAATCGTCATGAACGAAGACAGGTGATAGAAGAAGTCGTTGGCCCCACGGCTCTTGAACGGCGTGCCGTGCGCGAGCTCGTGCCAGCGGGCATCACTTGACGAATAGATCGTGCCGTAGACGAAAAACGCGGGCACCGCCCACCACGTGCCCCATGTCATTGCCGCGACCACGCCGGACGCGATCAGCAGCACGAGCCACAGGCCGAAGTTGCGCCATCCTTCAGCGTCGCTGCGCTTCATGAGTTCCTTGAGCACGGCGCGCGGAATGGCAGGCTGATACCACTGCTGGCTGAGGGTGTCGTCGAAAGCCTTGTCATCAAAGCCGGGCGTGGGTGTACCGCCGGCGACGCCAGAAGTCGCGGACATGAGATGTCTCCTGCTGGATGTTGAAGTTCTGCGAGCCTTGCTCCGGAACCGCTGGACGGTCAGGCCTCTCGTTGAAACCAAGATAGTTGATGCGAACCGCTTGTTCAGCCGGAAAAATGATGGATTCCCATCAAGCGCCGCGCTAAGCCGCGCTGGGCAAGGCACTTGAAATAGAAAATAAATTCTACGGTGACAGGCTATGCAACTATTTTTGCAGTTCAGCGGTGAGATCCCGGGGACTTGTTTCCAGAGTGACCGCGTAAGTTTTTAGGCGACTCCGCTCCGGCACGCGACCGAACGTTAAGCCGGTGAGTGACATAGTCCAAATACCCGCATCCACGAATGGACTATGGCCGTCTGCAATCGCGCAATGGGCCCCACTTGTTGGTGGCCGGTGGTAGCGCGTATTCGGGGTTCCGTTTTCATGTCTAACTCTCGGTCAGATTGCGTTGAGGGGAATCTTGAGATACGACACTCCGTTATCTTCCGGATCGGGCATATGTCCGGCGCGCATGTTGACCTGCACTGACGGCAGCATCAGCACCGGCATGTTGAGTGTCGCGTCGCGCGCGGTGCGCATCGCAACGAAGGCCTCCTCGTCGATACCGTTGCGCACATGGACGTTGTGTTCGCGCTCCTCGGCTACCGTGCTGACAAACTGCAAAGGCCGCCCACCGGGCTGGTAGTCGTGGCACATGTATAGCTTCGTGTCCGCCGGCAGGCTCAACACCCTGTTGATCGACCGGTAGAGCGTACGGGCGTCTCCGCCGGGAAAGTCGCAGCGCGCGGTGCCGTAGTCGGGCATGAACAGGGTGTCGCCGACAAAGGCCGCGCTCTCGTCGCCGTCGCTGACCACATAGGTCATGCACGCCGGCGTATGTCCCGGCGTATGGATCGCGCGCGCCTGCAACGCCCCGATGGCGAATGTTTCGCCGTCGGAGAGCAGGTGATCGAACTGGCTGCCATCGTGCGCCAATTGCGAGCCGGCGTTGAACAGCTTGCCGAACACGTCTTGTACGCGCGTCACGTGCGCGCCGATCGCAATCTTTCCACCGAGCCGTTCCTTCAGGTAGGGCGCGGCGGACAGATGGTCGGCATGCACGTGGGTTTCGAGAAGCCACTGGACCTTCGCACCAAGCTCATGAACGCGAGCTATGAGCCTCTCGGCTGCCGTCGTGCCGGTACGGCCTGACTTCGGGTCATAGTCGAGCACACTGTCGATCAGTGCACAGTCGCCCGTTCGAACATCCAGCAAAAGGTAGCTGACCGTCCAGGTGGCGGGGTCGAAGAAGCCTTCGATCAGCATGAGGCTCGCGGTATTCATATTGAGGCCAAGGAAAAAACGCGGTTAATACGTTTTGTACGGCAGGAACTTGCCGGATAGCAGCACCTTGACGCGGTCGCCTTTCGGATCGGCCTCACGCTGGATATCCATCGAGAAATCGATCGCGCTCATGATGCCGTCGCCGAACTCTTCGTGAATCAGTTCCTTGATCGTGGTGCCATACACGCTGACGATTTCGTACCAGCGGTAGATCAGCGGATCGGTCGGCACCGCGGTCTCGAGCGATCCCTTGTACGGCACGATCTGCAGCCACGCGACGGCCTCGTCCGGCAGCCCGAAAATCTCGCCGGCAATCTCGGCCTGCTGCTTGCTGAAGGTCATCTGGCCGAGGCACGCGGCCGTTGTCCATTCCTTGCTCTGGCCGATCTTCCCGGCAACCTCACTCCACTTCAGGCCCTTCGCGACCTTGGCGGAAACGATCATCTGCGTTACTTCATTGCGGCTGGAAATCATGGTTGGTTCCTTGGGTAAGAGATCAGGCAATCGCCTTGAGATTCGGTCCGGCAGCCCGTGCAACTGCGACCGGCGCGGCTGCGCCGTCATCGAGCCCGGGATAAACAAGCCGCGTTGCGGCGGCGGCCACGCGCCCGGTATCGGGCCGGTCGCCGTGGGTGGCGCTCAGTTCTTTCGAACGTCGCACCAGAAAATCGACCAGATAATTGCGGATCCGGTAAAACTGCGGGTCGTGATGCATGGTCTCGCGCTGACGGTTAGCCGGCAGCGTGTTGACCACGATCTCGGCAATCCGGGCGCGCGGCCCGTTGCTCATCAGCATGATCTTGTTCGACAGCAGAATCGCTTCGTCGACGTCATGCGTGATCATGAACACGGTCTGCTGCGTCGCGGTGCAGATTTTCAGCAGCTCATCCTGGATCACGCCGCGCGTCAACGCGTCGAGGGCGCCGAACGGCTCGTCGAGCAGCAGCATGCGCGGCTCGATCGCAAACGCCCGTGCAATGCCAACGCGCTGCTTCATCCCGCCCGACAACTCCGACGGCTTCTTCTTTTCGGCGCCCTTCAGCCCGACCATTTCGATAAAGCGTGCACCGTGCGCGGCGATCCGCTCGCGTGTCCAATCCGGATAGCGCGAGCGCACCGCAAACGCGATGTTGCCTTCCACGGTCATCCACGGCAGCAGCGCATGGTTCTGGAATACCACGCCACGATCGAGACCTGGTCCGGAAATCTCGCGGTTGCGCACGATCACGTGCCCCTCGCTGGGCCGCTCGAGACCGGCCAACACGTTCAGGATGGTGCTCTTGCCGCAGCCGGAATGGCCGATTACGCAGATGAATTCGCCCTGCTCGATCGTGAAGCTGACGTTTTCGAATACCGGCGGCAAGTCGTCCCGATAGCGCTTGATCAGCCCTTCGACGCTGACGAAACTCGTGGCGCCGGACGTCTGGGAGTTCGACTTAGTTGACATAGGTCACCCTGCGCTGAAGTTGGGCGAACAGCAGGTCGAGCGTCATACCGACCAGACCGATGAGCAATACCGAGAACAATACGTTCGCCAGCGACAGGTTGTTCCATTCGTTCCACAGGAAGTAGCCGATGCCGGTGCCGCCGACCAGCATTTCGGCCGCGACGATTACAAGCCACGCGATGCCCATCGAAATCCGCATACCGGTGACGATGGTGGGCGCCGCTGCGGGCAGCACGACCCACAGCGCGCTGCGCAATGGCGGCACTTCAAGCGTGCGCGCCACGTTGAGCCAGTCGCGCCGCACCCCGGCGACGCCGAACGCGGTATTGACGAGCATGGGCCACACCGAGCAGATGAAGATCACGAACACCGCCGAGGCCGACGAACTCTTGATCGTGTACAAGGCGATCGGCATCCAGGCGAGCGGCGAAATTGGCTTCAGCACCTGCACGAACGGATTGAAGGCGAGGAACGTAAGCCGCGACATGCCAATCACAAAACCGAGCGGCACCGCAACCAGCAGCGCAATCGCGTAACCGGCCGCGACCCGCACCAGCGAATAGCCGAGCTGGATGCCAACGCCCTTGTCGTTCGGTCCGTTGTCGTGGAACGGATGCGCGAGCTGGCGTGCGGCCTCGTGAGCGAACTCGGCGGGCGATGGGAAGCCGGTGACCTTCCTTGAATCCGCCGCAGCGCCGTCCGCACCCGGATCGGGCGCCTTGCCCATCAGCACCGCGTACTCGGCAGCTTCGGCGGCCTCGGCACTCGTGGCTTTCGCCGCCGTCGTCGCAGCTGTCGCGACTGGCGTCTTCGGGAGCGTCGCGGCCTGCCAGATGGCCAGCAACAGCGCGAGCAATGCAAGCGAGCATAGCGCCGCCTTGCTTCTCAACGTGAATCGTCGAATTGCAGTCATTCAGTTTTCCTGCGTTCAGGCGCGTTTGATGGCAAAGCCATTGAGGTAAGCGTCGGGTCGGATCGGGTCGAAAGCGCGTCCCATCACCGTAATCGGCCGTTCGCCGCCGTTGGCCGCAATATCCGGTGGCGTCTCGCCGATCTGCTTCATCGCGTTGGACGCGTCGGTCAGCAGGAATATCTGCTGCGCGAGTGAACGGTAGTCGACGCCGCCCTTCAGATAACCCCACCGCTTCATCTGCGTCATCATCCATGTCGCCATCGAATACCACGGTAGCGGCTGAAAATCGATCCGGTCTGCGACGCGGTGCACGTGACCAATGCCGTCCGCATAGGTGCCCGTCAGCACCTGCCGGATCACCAGCTCAGGCTGATTCAGATAGGCAGGCGTTGCAATCATTTTCGACAGCTCGGCGCGATTCGCAGAATCGCTCGCATAGGCGGCTGCGCGCAGATTCGCACGCAGCAGCGCGGCGAACGCGTTCGGGTTCTGCCGCACGAATGCGTCGGGCACACTGAACGAGCAGCAGGGGTGCCCCGCCCAGATGTCCTTCGACAGAATATGAATGAAGCCAACCTCGTCGAATACCGCGCGCTGGTTGAACGGATCGGGTCCCAGAAATCCGTCGATGTTGCCCGCACGCAGGTTGGCGATCATCTCCGCGGGCGGCGTCACGCGCAGTTGCACATCGCGATCCGGATCGAGGCCATGCTCCGCGAGGTAGTAGCGCAGCAGAAAGCTGTGCATCGAATAGTCGAACGGAATCGCGAAGCGGAAACCTTTCCAGTTGCGCGGGTCGCGATTGTCCTTGTGTTTGAGCGCTAGCACGATGGCCTGGCCGTTCACGTTCTGGATCGTCGCGACGCGCGTCGGCGTGGGTTGCGAACCGACGCCAAGCGAAATCGCGAGCGGCATCGGCGCGAGCATGTGCGATGCGTCGAGTTCGCGATTCAGCATCCGGTCGCGCACCAGCGCCCAGCCGCTCAACTTGTTCAGCGTGACGTTCAGCCCCTCCTCTTTGTAGAAGCCGAGCGGCTCCGCGGCGATCAGCGGTGTGGCGCAGGTGATCGGCAGAAAGCCGACGTTGAGGTCGCGCTTTTCGGGCTGCGGGGCTTTCGTTTCTGCGAACGCCTGCTGGAGCGACGCGATCGGCAGCACGCTGTACACGGCGGCGATGGCCGTGCTCTTGCCGACCGCACGGATAAAGGCACGCCGCATCGCGTTGCGCGGAAAGAGTGCCCGTACCGCCGCGGCTTCGATGGCGTCGCACCACGCGGCTTCACCGTCCGTGCTGCCTCCTTCATGCGCGTCGTGCGCGCCGCCCGTCATGGCGGCGTGGTGCGCGGCTGCGTCGGCATGGCGGCCACATGAGCAGCCGCCCAGCGTGCTGCCGGGGTCGAACGGTTGATAGCGATTACCCATGTGGTGTCCGATGCGTGAGGGTGGGGTTCAGGCCGCGAGCTCGACGCGCCGGCTGCCGACTGTCAACGACGAAACGATGTCGCCATCACGGTACTGCGCCATCGCGAGGTGTCCGTCGTCTTCTTCGACGATTTGCCAGTCCAGCTCGCGCGAAGGCAGCCCGCGCACGACGATCGGCGTCGAGCGGGTCTTCACGCGGATCACGGGCGACTGGTGGCGATAGCCTGCATGTTCGCAGCCGGTCACCGTGTGCGCGATCGCTTCGGCCTGCGCGACAATCGGGTCGATGAAGCGGCACGGCTCGCCGGCGAAGCTGATGCAGTCGCCGAGCGCGTAGATATCCGCCACGCTGGTCTGCAACGTGCGGCTGTCTACGACGATGCCGCGCTCGAATTCGAGTCCTGCCATTCTGGCGAGCCGCCCTTCGGTGGCGAGCCCGGCTGCGCACAGCACGAGATCGGCGGCAATCCGCTCGCCGTGCTGCGTCGTGATCACCTTTTCGCTTCGAGCGGCGCTGGCACCGGCGGCATCGCCGCTTGCCGTCGTCGCGTCACTCGTCCGCTGCGTGGCGCACGCGTCGATCCCACGCCGCTCCTCGACGCTCACGCTGCGGCCGGGCAGAAAGCGGATGCCGAGCCGCGTCCAGCCGGCGAGCAGGCGGCGCGAGGCCGGTGCCGGCAACAACGTCGCGAGGGGCCTGTCGCTCACATCCAGCACGGTGACCGTATGCCCCGCCCGTGCCAGGTCCTCCGCCAGTTCGCAGCCGATCAGACCCGCGCCGATCACCGCCACGCGCGCCGGCCCCGCCGTCAGCCCGCGCTGCATGCGGCTCCACATCGACAGATCGTTGACGCGCCAGCACAGGTCGCGCGGCAAGCCGGACGGCACCACGGGCCGCGCCCCCTGGGCGAGAATCAGTTGCCGGTAACGGAGCGTGCCCGCCGTCGTGCGCAGCTGATGCAGCGCCGGCGACAACCCGACCGCGTAGGTATGGGCGACCAGCCGTACGCCAAGGCGTGTTGCGGCGGCCGGGCCGGTCTCGAATACGAGCCGCTCCGGTGTACGTTTCTCGCTCAGCGAAACCGACAGTTCCGGCTTCCGGTAACGGTCCGCCGAGCAGGCGCTCACCAGCGTGATCGGTATGTCCGGATCCAGCGCCCGAACTGCTTCTACTGCGGCCCAACCCGCCGTGCCGCCGCCGACCACGATCACCCCAGGCGTGCGCGAAGGCGCACCTTGCGCCGGCGCGCACGCCGCTGCGCCGGCCACAACCGGCTCGTAGAGCACGAAATCCGCTTTTGTCACCCCGCATAGCGGGCACTCCCAGTCATCGGGGATCGCGTCGAAGCGTGTACCGGCCGCGATGCCGCTATCGGGGTCCCCCAGTTCTTCGTCATAGATCACGCCGCACGCGCGGCAGATGTACTTCTTCCAGTCGGCAATCAGGACGCTCATGCTGGAAGCTCCTCGGCGGAAAGACGGGCCATTTCCCAACGCAGATGCTTGATGGCAGGTGTCACGATCGCCACGAAGTGCGACTCGCGAATCCGCCGCTGCGGCGCTGCGCTCATCAAGTAGCCGCGCGCGCCCTGATGCAGCAGCGACGCCTGCGCCGCACGCAACGCGAGCTCCGCGCCGCGCGTGCGCAGATCGAGCACTTCCAGCAGATAGTCGGTGCTGCCGTCGTAGGCGGTGCGCGCGAGTCGCTGCGTTGCGCTCACCGCTTCGTTGAGTTCGGCCGTCAGTTCGTCTGGCCGGTCGTGCAGGAAGCGGTTGACGTGACCGAGTACCGGCTCGACTTCGAGACACGAATCGATACCGCCTTGTGCGACGCCCAACGCCATGCCGACCTGCAGCAGGATGAAGGCCGCCTTGATCCGCGCGACGAATGGCCGCGCCGGATCGGCAATCAGCTCGGCTTCGCCGACGAAATAGTTTGTGAGCTTGACGCCCCACGTGCTGGTGCCTTCCATGCCGGAGAACACCGGGCAGTGGCGCAACTCGACGCGCTCGTCGCAGTTCAGCAAGAACATCACCTCGTGCGATATCGACCCGTCACCGCGATGCACTGCGGCGATCGCACCGCAATACTGGCCGAGGCCGATATGACTGACCCACGGCAGCGTGCCGTTGATCAGATAGCCGCCAGGCGTTGGCGTGGCGCGAAACATCATCGGCTCGATCCCTGAGAACGCTTTCATCGGGTTCGACAGCGCGGTGCCGCCGAACGTCTGGCCGCGGGCATGCGCGTCGAGCCGCGCGCCGCCCAGATACGGGTTACCGGACTGCTCCATGTACAACCCGCAGACATCGTGGGCCCACATCAGGAAGCCCGTCGAGCCACACGCGCGGCTCGCTTCCTGCATCGCGGCGAGCGACAGTCCGAAGCGCGCGCCGTACCGGTCGAGGTGAACGCCCAACGCGCCGACCGCGCCCAGCTCTCCCATGATGTCAAGCGGGTAGACCCCTTCCCCGTCGATCCGTGGCGCAGCTGCAGCGAGCGGGCCGCGAGCGATCGCGGCCACGCGCTCCAGCACCGTTTCGTCACACCAGGTGTCGACGCTGGACGCTTCTGCTACCAATGCGTGTTCCATTTTGGTTTTCCTTCGGGTACCCGGGGCCGCCGCTATGCGCGGCGCGGACGAGTGAGGCGGCGCTTCAGTCGGCGAGCGTGACGGTCATCGGAATCGGATTGCGCATCGAGTTTGCAACCGGCGAGAAGTAGTTAGCATGACGGACGATCTCATCAAGTTCCTCGCGCGTCGCATCGCCTTCAATCACAATCTTCACGCGGATCGCCTGGAAACCCATCTGCGCGGGTTCCATCTCGGCGCCGCCTGCGCCCCATGCTGCCGGATTGCCGATATCCGCTTCGAGGAACACCTCGAGCTTCGACAGCTTGACCTGCTTCCACGTCGCGACAGCCGTGATGCCAACCGCGAGGCAGCCGCCGAGACCGGACAGCACGATCTCGCCCGGCGCCGGCGCGGTGTCTTCGCCGAATAGATGCAGCGGTTCATCGACGACGACGGGCGTATGGTTGCCGACATAGCTCAACGAGCGGTACTGACCTTGCATGACCGTGTGTACGTTGTTCTTGCCGCGCGACCCCGGGTTGTTGCGCCCCTTTTCGGCGAAGGCCATCAGTCCATCGCGGTCGATCGGCCGCAGGTAGGTGGAAATGGTCGTGGGATTATCGGTGACAGTGCTCAAGTGACGCTCCTGGTGCGTGGACGGTGAAGAGGCGGGCGTCGCATCGAAGGTTGCGCGGCGCCGGCACATCACCAAATGCAACAGACGTGCCAGTTCGAGTACATTTCGGCAAACCGCTTTCCTGGCGGGGCTTTGGGCCGAACAAGAAACGCCGTCCGGGTTCGGCGCGGGGGTTTCTCAATCAGCCGGCAAAACCGACAATGTTGACATTGTCGACATTGTTAACCTTGCGGTGCGTGGCCAGCCTCGCGGTCAGTCATTTGGCAGGCCGAGTTTTTGCCACCGATAGCTGAACTGGCGCGCTGTCATGCCCAACTGTTGCGCCGCGCGCGATTTGTTTCCTCCACACTGTTCGAGCGCGTCGATGAGCGCCTGTGCCGCGTGCGAACCGACACGCCGGTAGGGCCGCACCGGCAGCGGTGCACTGTGGCTCATCGGATCATGCGATGAAGCATCCAGCGCCTTCCCCTGTCCGTGGACGGCGGCCGCCCGCTGTGCAGGCGCGGGCGCAACAGCAGGCTCATCCGCCGTGCCCAACGGCAACAGACGGCCAATATCCGCTGCATCGAGCAGCGGCTTCTCCGCCAGCAACACGATCCGCTCGATGAAATTGGTCAGCTCGCGGATATTGCCGGGCCACGGATACTCTTCGAGCCGATCCAGCGCGGCCGCGGTGAGATTCACGTTGCGCTGGTTAAGTTGATTCGTATGGCTGATGAAATGCAGCGCGAGAACGCGAATGTCCTGGCGGCGTTCAGCGAGCGACGGCAAGTGGATGGGAATCACATTGAGCCGGTAGTACAGGTCCTGGCGGAATGTGCCGCGCGCCACATCGCGCTGCAAATCGCGGTTCGTGGCCGCGACCAGCCTCACGTCGACCTGGATCTCCGCCTTGCCGCCGAGGCGCGTGATGGTCCCTTCCTGAAGCGTACGCAGTAGCTTGGTCTGCATCGTCAGCGGCAGTTCGCCGATCTCGTCGAGAAACAGCGTCCCTTTGCTGGCCTGCTCGAACCAGCCCGCGCGCATGCTGTTCGCGCCCGTAAACGCACCGCGTTCGTACCCGAACAGCTCGGACTCGAACAGCGTATCCGGTATCGCCGCGCAGTTGATCTTGATGAAGGCACGATCGCGCCGCGGACTCGCCAGATGCAAGGCCCGTGCAAACAGCTCCTTGCCGGTGCCCGAGTCGCCGAGCAACAGCACGCTCGCGGCGGAATCCGATACACGCTCCAGTTCCGAGATCGCGCGCAGCAAAGGCGGCGAGGTGCCGACTATGCCATAGCGGGCGGCTGCCGATTCGAGGGCCCGCGCTAGCACCGCGTTTTGCTCTTCGAGCGCGCGGGTTTTTTCTTCAAGGCCGGCTTCCAGCTGCAGCAACTGCCCCGTCAGTGTCGCCAGAATACGCAGCACCGTGACGTCGTCGGCCAGCGCACGTGAGCGATGGCGAATGCGGTGACACGCAAGAACGCCGACCGCCTTTAGTTCGACGACGATCGGCAGCGCGATGAACGAGACCGGGCCCTCCGGCAACCGTGAGCGCTCAACCGCACGCGCCAGAAAATCCGGTTCGCGGTCGATGTCCTGGACGATCGTCAGTTGACCGTGCTGCAGCGCTCGCCCGGTGATGCCTTCACCGTACGCATACACACCCCGGGCGATTTCCTCGGCGGTGAGTCCATACGCGTACCGGATGCGCCCGCTGCGACCCGTTTCGTCCGCGAGCACGATGCGGCCCCGGTTCAGGCCGAGCAGCTCGGACATCAGATGCAGCATCTCGCGCAGTGCAGGCGCCGGGGACAGGCTTTTGCCAACAAGCGCCATCACTTGCTGCAATAGCAGCATCTCGTGTTGGCGCCAGTAGCCGGCGGATTCGCTGTCGGCTGAGGCGTCAGATCGTGGTTTCATGGACGTTGGCCGCCGCGGTCGTGAGCGAAGCCTATTATTTCAGAACACAAAAAAGCTCGCAGGCGCGCCTTCCGATTGACCTTGTTATCGAACTGCGTGGCCGTCAACGAACTTGACTTGTCGCAACCCGCAGCGGGAAAATTGTTAGCTCTTGCAGCCGCGCCCCGCGGCGACAAGTCGGTGTTCGCGTGCCTTCAATGGAGGTTCGTATGAGTTATCACCTGGAAGGTCGTCTGCTCGAAGTTTGCAACTGTAAGGTGCTTTGCCCCTGCTGGATCGGCGAGGACCCTGACAACGGTACCTGCGACACCATTGTCGCGTGGCACATAGACAAGGGAACGGTCGACGGCGTCGATGTGGCCGGCAATACCATCGCGACCGTCGCCCATGTACCCGGCAACATCCTGCAAGGCAACTGGACTGCCGCGATCTTTGTCGACGACCAAGCCTCAAAGGCGCAGGAAGATGCACTGCTGAAGGTCTATACCGGCCAGGCCGGCGGACCGGTCGCCGAGCTCGCCAAGCTCATCGGCCAGGTCGTATCCGTGGAGCGAGCGCCGATCCGCTTCACCGTGGTTGCAGGCAAAGGCGAACTCGAGATCGGCACGAACTACTACGCTGAACTCGAACCCTATCTCGGCGCGACCGGTGGCCAGACCACGCTGTCCGACACCGTGTTCTCGACAGTGCCCGGCGCTCCCGTGTTTGTCGGCAAGGCCCCGACCTATCGATCGAAGAACCCCGCACTCGGCATCGACCTCGACATCAAAAATCACAACGCCCTGCAGAGCACGTTCGTCTTCGACGCATGAGCCCGATGGCCGGCCCGCCGCCGGCCCGCACCTCGCGCCATGTTCACGTGTTCCTGCCTGTCCTGATTGCGCTGATTGCGCTCGCGTGGGTGGTGTTATGGGCGTGGGCGCGCAGCCCATACGGACGCTATATCGAGCACGGTGACTGGACAGCGTCGGGACCGGCGGCATTTCTGTGCCGTGTTGTTCCCGCGGGCGACGTGGTCGTGCCCGTGGTGCTCTACGCAGTCGCATGGATCCTTATGACAGTGGCCATGATGCTGCCGACCACGTTGCCGTTGTTCAATGCCTTCGACCGGTTGACGGCGGGTCGCCCTGACCATGGGTACCTTCTTATGCTGCTCGGCGTGGGCTACATGACGGTGTGGGGAGCCTTCGGACTTTTGGCGCATGCACTTCACAGCGCAGTGCTGTCCCTGCTCGCCAGCATACCCACCCTGGCCTGGCACGGCTGGCTGATCGGCGTCGCAGTCATTGCGTTGGCTGGCGCATTTCAGTTCAGCAAGCTCAAGTATCGGTGCCTTGAAAAGTGCCGCACGCCCTTGAGCTTCGTCATCGAGCACTGGCGTGGGCACGCGCAAGCGCGGAGCGCGTTTGCGCTTGGCGCGCGGCACGGCCTATTCTGCGTCGGGTGCTGCTGGGCGTTGATGCTAGTGATGTTCGCGCTCGGTACCGGCAGCCTCGGATGGATGCTCCTGCTTGCCGCCGTGATGGCGATCGAAAAGAACGCTCGCTGGGGCAAGCGTCTCAGCACGCCCCTCGGCGTGGCGCTTTTGTCGTGGGCAGTCGTTCTGGTAGTGACCCATGCATGACGCGCGCGGTGGCCTGCTCATTTTGCAGACGACCGTGCTCACTGCGGTGGCGATGCTCGCCTTCGCGGCTAATTCGCTGCTGTGCCGGCTCGCGCTGCTGGGACGGGGAATTGATCCGGCCAGCTTCGCCGGCATCAGATTGGTTTCGGGCGCGATCATGCTCGCCGTCATCGTGCGGTTCAGGTCTGAACGGCCCGCGCCCGGCCATGCCGACTGGCTCGCCGCTGCCATGCTGTTTGCTTACGTCGCCTTCTTCTCCTTCGCGTATCTAACCTTGTCCGCAGGTACAGGCGCATTGATTCTGTTCGGCGCAGTTCAATTGACGATGTTCAGCGTGGGCTTGCGCTCCGGCGAGAAGTTCGGATCCGTCGCATGGCTCGGTCTCGCACTGGCAGTCGCAGGGCTTGTCTACCTGGTATCGCCGGGTGTCGCAGCACCGCCGCTCGTCGGCGCGGCGTTGATGGCGATCGCGGGCGTCGCATGGGGCGTGTACTCGTTGCGCGGCCGCGGAGTGGCCGACCCGCTCGCAGCGACGGCGGGAAATTTCGCGCGAGCGGCTCCGCTTGCCCTCTTGATGAGCGCGTTATTCATCATCAACGCCCGCGCTTACGCGAACGAGGTTGGGGTCGCCCTAGCGATTGCCTCCGGCGCACTCACCTCCGGCATCGGGTACGTCAT
Source organism: Paraburkholderia sp. EB58 (assembly GCF_050436665.1). Lineage (NCBI taxonomy): Bacteria > Pseudomonadati > Pseudomonadota > Betaproteobacteria > Burkholderiales > Burkholderiaceae > Paraburkholderia > Paraburkholderia sp. EB58. The sequence continues at coordinate 23,365 of NZ_JBNDMQ010000065.1, forward strand.
CTGGTATGCGGCGCTGAGCAAGCTTAGCGCCATGCGAGCCGCCACTGTACAGTTGTCGGTACCGCTGATCGCTGCGTTTGGCGGAGTGGCGTTCCTGTCGGAAGCGATCACGCCACGCCTGGCTGCGGCTTCCGCTACGATTCTTGGCGGTATCGCGATGGTGCTAATCAGCAAGTCCCGTAAATAGCGTCCATCGCGGCGGCGAACCGTGTTCTCGATTACGCATGGTCGACCATGCCGATACGCGGCACGCCATTTCGACGTCCTCATGTGGCCGCACTGCGTGTTACGACCGGGCAAGATATGAGGCGACTGCGGCTACCGTGATGTGCAGGTTGCGACCCAGCCAAGTGAGCCATACTGCCTCGCGCGTCACATGTTTGTGTCATGCCTGGCTTGCCACCCGCTTCATAAAGGCAATTTCCTTCTTTTGCGCCTTGATCGAGTGCGCGTCAAACCCGTCCCTTCAGGGGCGGGAAGGATAGCGCGGACGCCAGAGGCGTCCTTCCAGGGCGCTAGTGCGGCGTCTTCTGCTGTTCTATGTACTGCCTCACAACCG
>NZ_JBNDMQ010000066.1:0-23582 GCF_050436665.1 Paraburkholderia sp. EB58
ATTTTTGTTGAACGCCTGTGGCGCAACGTCAAGCACGAAGATGTCTATCTGAAGGGCTATGCGACGATGGGCGAACTGACAATGGGGCTGGCGCAGTACTTTGCCTACTATAACGCCGAGAGGCCTCATCAGTCGCTCGGATACCAGACCCCCGCTGAGGTCTATCTGAGTGGCTGCGGTGGTGGTGCGAGGATTGTTGACAGGTTCAGTGGAGAGCTGGCGACTTCGCCTGCTCCGCTACGCTGCGCAGGCGAAGTCGCCAGCGCGGAACCGGGGCAGCGCTGTTCAGCTGCGTGTGGTATCGATGCAGCTTAAATTGCGATCATCTCTGTCTTGACAGAGGGGTCCACTTTAGTCCGTCCCATTTCAGGAGAAGCTGGATGCACAAGATGAAAACCGTATTTTTCGCCGGCCTGATGATGGTGGCTTCGCTTACCGCCCTGATGCCAGAAATGGCGCAGGCCCAATCTCACAAGGTGTGTCACTGGGACCATCATCACCATCGTGTCTGTCACTGGGTCCACTGAAAACCGCTCGCGCGAGCTGGCGTCGATGCCCGGATTGCGCAGCTTCGTCGAATTCGTGCTGGCAGCGATTTCGCCGCCAGCACGACTGCAGCGTCGATCGGTTATATCCCAATATACGGGACCGCCCGGATTGCTGCCCTAGCGATTTCCCTCCTATCATCCACTCTCCCGCAGCATTTCGCAGCTCTATCGGACGTCGATAGAGCGTCTACGACGCGCTTGCCCTGGCCGGGCGAATGGCAGGGCGCACACCCCGGCAGCCGAGGTGTCCCCAATGCGGCAGTCCCGGACGATCAGGAGAAAGGCATGCTCAGCCCTCACGAACTGGCGACATTAATGCTACTCAAAGACTCTATCGACCAGATTGCCGACCGCGAAGAACTTGATACGTTGATCGAGCGCCAACTCGTCACCCTCGAACAACTTGCCGGCGGGTCCGCGCATCCCAGGACCATGCAGGACGAAGATCCCTCCTTTGGTCTTTCACTCGCGTTCACTAACACGACAGATAGCGTGAGCCCGCATGCGACAGCGACGGGCGCGCGCCATCCCGGATCCGTGCCGCGATAGCCCCCTCGGCCTGGAGGCGGTTTCTGAGCGGTGAAACCGCGATCAAGGTTTTAATCCAAGCTTGACTGTTAGTTGCGTTTTTTTGGATGACTGCGGGCCTTAGGTCGCGAGCCAAAGGCGCGGCCGATGACACCATCTGGCCTTTGCTCGCGGCACGACGCTCGTGGGACCACGGTTATCCGTTCATCCCCCCGACGCGCCGACGTAACAGTCGTCGGTGCGCGCTCATACAGCTGCATGTTAGATTTGGAGCTGACCGCTAGCGGTGAGACAATACGGGAGCCCGAGGCAATTACTGCCAGGGACGTCTCGAATCGAAATCCTCGACGATCCTTACCGAAAGCGCACCGTTTCGATTCAGCGCTGACATTCGACCAGTTCCAATCCCGTTGCGTCCGCACGGTACGACCGACGCACTTGCGACAATCACGCAACGTTCCGACCAGGCGATTACCCGTGATGGCGCAGTGATGACTGAGCAAACCTGCGTCCGTTGCGGCACGAGGACGCCCCCGTCCGATATAGTCAATGTCGCGTCAACAGACGGCACCTATCGCCTGCTCTGCAGTCGGTGTTTCAACGAGGAGATGGCGCAGTGGGCGGACACGGTCGGTCTCGAACATCCGTAGTTCACGCCCGTTCGTCTGCTCGACGCGGATGGCGACTTGCACGAATTCCACTTCCGCAGCCTTCTGCTCGGGGACCAGCTCTCGCTAGAAACGTTCGAACTTGCGGGCCACGATGAATCGGACGGATACCGCTTCCAGATCCTCGATGATTCGCAATCGAACCCCTTCACCGTGCTCGGAAAGCTTGTGCAGAAGATCGTGCACGCATTGTCAATGAAGCACCTGCCCTATGACGCTAGCGGCCTGCAGGTCGCTGGCACGATGGTAAGAGGTCGTATCGAGTGGGATGGAGTTGAAGACGGTTGCCAGCCCAGCGTCATCATTGATGGCAGGCGTGGGGAATGGGCCGATTTCGGCGCAGTGCTGATGGCCTTCGAAGGATGGCAGTTCAGACTTGATCTGCTGGACCCGAGCGACGAGGTGTGAATCCGCAGATACTGCCCGGCCCTACTCTGCAGACCGACCCAACGGTGATGCCCGTCGCTCACAGTGTCCGGCGATTCGCCGCTCGATCGCTATCTTGACTGGTTGTTGAATGATGCAACGGGCCAGCGGGCGCATGCTTAGTAATAGTCATCTTCGCGCTGGTGCCGGACGGCGAGGATGCTCACCGTGTTCGCGTCCTCAACCTCGAACAGAACAACTATCCTGAGGAGCCAAATGGCACGATCAGCTCCCGCAGAAAAGGGTTGTGTTCGTCCGCCATCCTGCACGTGAAAGGGAATTGCTCGAGGACTTCGGCAGATTTTCGGAGCGCCTCCAGTGCGTGCTCCGCAGCCGCTATATCGAGGTCCAACAGATTTCTGTAAAGGCGCAGCGGATCACGACGGGCACCGGCAGTATAGCGGACACGGTACGTCAATGGTCTTTTCCTGCCGTCCTTGCCGCCTGTAGCAGGCTCGCCAGTTCCCCGTGCACATCGTCAGCGTCAAAGTACTCACCCGACCGATGGGCTTCGTCGCGCGCGGCCAGGCCCCGTGCAACGAATTCGCGCTGGAGCCGGCGCTTCGCAATACTTTCGCGGAGCGATGCCTCCATGAACGAGGACAGACTCTCGTTCTCGTTGAGCACTTCTTCTGCGGCCTTGCGCAGGTCCGGCGCTACACGCAGCCCAGGGATCGTTGCAGCTTTCATTGCAAACCTCGCTGTATCGCATTTGCGATACATTCTGCGCGCTTACCGGGGAGGCGTGCGCGACACGAGCCGGAGCTAAAGCTGGCGCAGGTGATCAGTGACCGCCCAATAGGCGATCAAGGGCTGCGGTGATCTTGTCTCGATGCTCCCGCAGCGAGCCGATTGTGGGGCCAAGCTCGCTTAATGGAACGGATGCAATAAACGCGGGATGCAGCATGCATTTGATGCCGCCGATCTCGAAGAACGGCGTGAAATCGGAGGGGAGCTTCCCGGGCGGGAAAGAGTCAGTTCGAATGAGCGGGACCACAACACGAAATGTCAATCCCCCAAGAAAGTCGCTCTGTACGTCAACGAGGTACGGGGTATTCGAGTTGCTTTTGCCGGTGTTGGCATACACTTCGAATCGCGCCATCAAAACATCCGGTATTCAGCAAGTGGAAGGCCGTTCTTTTCGACCCAGTCGTTCGTGTTTTTGATGAACTCAGCGTTTTCCTGCGCCCAGCGACGGCCCTCTTCAGCCTCGATCGCTTCGCGCAATGCCTGCTCACAGGCGCGAGAGAAGTTGATGCCGAGCTCTTTCGCCCGTTCATAGACGTCGACAGGCAGCGTGACGTTCGTTGCCTTACGTGGCGCGACGGCGACTGCATGTGCCATGTGGACCTCCTTTGTTGAAAGTCATGCGCATAAATGACCACATATTAACCCACATCCGCGTGCATTCCAAGTTAGGGCTGTCGTCCTGATCGTGCAAAATCGGGCGCTTTGATCACGAAAATCCTTATGCATCAAAGGTTTGCGAGCTCGCTGAGTGCGAAAAAGTCACCTGACGGTAAAGCCTTGCTGCAAACGGCTCTTCCGACGGCCGCATTGACGACCTACTTCGCTACCTTTTCATCTTTTGAAGCATGCGCGGCAGGATGATTCTCCAAGGTCTCTCTGAAGTGACGGGGTACCGCGTGCACGTCCCGCAGTGGACGGTTGCACCGACTAGCGGCGCTGGCACCCGGAGGCATGGCGGTCGCGCCAACCGTATCGGTCTAAACGCCCTGTATCTCACGCTCGACGTCAACACCGCCGTGCTGGATGATCGGTAACGAGGTGATTGCAAATGGCGGAAAGGGAATCCTGTTCCGGTTACGCCTGTCACCTGATGGCGTAAATGTGGTCCTCTACGTGAATGAGCTCGGACCCAGCGATCGGCTCGCTGTATAAGATCCCCAAACCCGCTTTGGCGCAACGCGCGAATCCAGCGCCGAACTTATCGCACCAGCAACGGATTGTTTCGTACGTGAACACGACACCACGCTCGAGCAACAACTCCTCGATATCGCGCAGGCACAGGCTGAACCGGAAATACCAGCAAAGGGCGCAGCTGATGACGACGGCGGGGAAGCGGTGACCGCGATAAAGCGATTTCGTTTTGTTCATCGCCTTATTTTATCGCCGCCTCCCCATCAACCTGACAAAGCCTCACGGGGCTGAGCCACAGCCGCGGCGTTCGCCGTCGGCTGCAGGCACGGGCCGCCAGAAAGAAAGCCGCTATCAGGGCAGCGTGGAGCAAGGTGCGAAGACGAGTCCGGTGAAACACAGTGCACCTCCATGGCGGTCGGAACGCCAGAGCCGGGCACTTGATCAGCGGGTCGATCGATATGCGGCCGATCGATACATGAACGCATCGAGTGTGCCGGTACGAAAATGCACTGCCCTCGCCTACTATGATCTATAGAGGAGAGGCAGGGAAATTGCAGCGAGTGCCAATCCTGGGGTACGGTTGCGACTGGCACAGCGATGTGCTGCGCGCTCCCCGAACGACGAGCTGCGGGCGGGATTCGGTATGCCGCCCCCGTAGGTCAGCAAGACGAACACGTGAGCCACGCCATAGCGACGGTCTGTCAGTTTCTGACTGAAGCAGGTCTCAACGCGCTGGTGTAGGAACGCATGCCATCAAGAAGGTAAAGGGGTACAGATGAGCGGTGAATGCAGTCATCGGCCGTTAATCGACTCACGCGTATATCAGGCATTCAATCCCCGTGCGCCCTCCGCGGAACCAGCACGCCGCTGCGGGCCAGCATATCCCTGGTTAGCCGGACAATCATATCGACACCGCTGCCGTGACGTTCCACCTGATGCGCGACAAGGTATTTCTGTTGTCTAAGTCGCGGCTTCGATATCAACGTATGAATCAGCCCGGATTCGATTTCAGCTTTCATGATTGCCGGCGACATCACCGCAACTCCATGTCCTGCGGCAACCAGTTGCAGCATGGTCGATAGCGAATTGCACGAACTCACGTTCTCAGGTTCGACACCCGCATTCCGAAACCAGCTAATCACAAGCGTGTGATTCGAAGAAGGTTGCGATACCGTGATGACCGGCAATGACGCCAGCGTCTGCGGGGTGACCTCACGTTTGCGCACGAGTGCCGGCGAGGCGACCCAATGCAAATTCGACGCCCCGATCGTGTCCTCGATTACGTGCGGCACGCCCGACGAATCGTTCAGGATCGCGACGTCGAGCTCGCGCGCGATCATCTTCCGGCTCAACTCCATGCCGACGTCGACCGTGATTTCGATGCGCAGTCCCGCATAGGCAGCCTTCAATTGTGTCAGCAACCCGGCCAGTCCGGCGAGCGCCGTCGATTCGTTCGCCCCTAGTCGCAGCAGCCCGCGCATCGGATCGCGCCGCTCGGCGACGCGGGCGAACTCGTCAGCGAGTTTCAGAATCCTTTCCGCCTGGACCAGCGCGTCCTGACCGACGACCGTGAGTCCGGTGTTCCCGCGGTCCCGCTTAAACAACTGTGCGCCCAGTTGCAACTCCAGTTCCTGAATGCGGGCGGAGATGGTCGGCTGCGTCAAATGCTGGTGGCGCGCCGCCGCGTGGAAGCCGCCTAGCCGGGCGGTCCAGTAGAACGTTTCGATTTGCTGCAGGGAAAGGCGCATGATCGGGAATTTCTATCAGATGGTGGGCTCACTTTCGATTATCCCTTATCAATATTTGTCTTCTACACTCGGTTCATCCGATCGATAACGTGCGATGCGAGGAGCCGGAATGAGCAGACCAATTGACTCGGTGGCGGAGTACGCGCAGCCGAAGACGTCCGTGCGCTGGAACATCTTTCTGATCATGCTGCTGCTCGTGACGGTGAACTACATTGACCGTGCCTCTCTATCGGTCGCGATGCCGCTGCTGACGAATGAGTTCTCGCTGTCGCCGGTGATGCAGGGCTTTATTCTCAGTTCGTTCTTCTGGTCGTACACGTTAATGCAGATCCCGGGCGGCCAGCTCGTCGATCGCTTCAAACCGCGCGCCGTCCTTGCGCTATGTACGCTGTTCTGGGGCGGCTTTCAGGCGCTGGCCGCCATCGCGACAAGTTCGGTGGGGCTGCTGATGACGCGGATTGGCCTCGGCATTGCCGAGGCGCCCGTCGCCGCGGCCGGCGGCGCGCTCAACGCCGCATGGCTGACACAACACGAGCGCGTACGCGGCGCTTCGCTGATGGACGGCGGCTCGCCGCTCGGCGCGGCATTCGGTTCAGTACTGATCGCCTGGCTGATTCTCGTTGTGCACTCCTGGCGCGCCGCATTCGCAATCGCGGGGATCGGCACGATTCTGTGTGGCATGGCTGCCTGGCGCTACATCAGGAATCAACCGCGTGAGCATACACGTGTCAACGAAGCAGAAGCCCTGCATATTGAGCGGGCGCAGGCGCTGGAGCATGCGAAGGAAGCCAAAGACCTGTCGGGTCGATCCATTGATTTCTTCAGGTTCCGCTCGGTATGGTTGATGTTTTTCGGTTTTATGTGCTGCACGACGCTTTACTACGGGCTCCTTACGTGGATGCCGACCTATCTGCACAAAGTCCATGGCTTCGACCTGCAGCAGATGGGCAACGCAAGCTTCGTGATCTTTCTGTGCGGCTTCATCGGCGAACTGATGGGCGGCTATATCGCCGATAAATGGCTTGCGAGCGGTGCTGCGCCCAACCTGGTGATGCGCGTCATATTCGGCATTGCCGCCGTGGTGGCCACGATCTCTGTATTTTCCGTGGCCTATGCGACCAACCCGCGGGTGGTTGTCGTCCTGCTGTCGGCGACCCTGTTCTTCGTGCGATGGGGCGGCCTGTACTGGTCGATTCCGGCGATGCTCGCCACGCGCAACAAGGTCGGCGCGCTCGGTGGCTTGCTCAATTTTGGCGGCAACATTGGCGGGATGGTGATTCCGATCGTGGTGGGGGCGATCGTCCAATACACCGGTTCCTATTTCCTCGCGCTGATGTGCTTCGCCGCGATGGGGGTAGGTCTCTTCGTGTGTTCGATTGGCATCGACTACGAACGCAAGATTCCGGTCTGAGTGCGACCTCGCACTCGATCATTTTCAACAGGAAGCGCAGGCAATGGCATTCAAGTTTATAGAAGACATCATCGGTCAAACCGTTCGGCGGGACATTAGCCGTATGGTGAAAGTTTCGCAGGGTGATCTGGAACGTGCGGCGCGTTCAATCATGACTACGCCGAATCCACACGTCGGCATCGTCACCGGATTTTTCATTCGCAACGCAGTGCCACCTTCACCGGAGACCGACGGACTTGGCGGCATGGCCCACATGGCCGCTGGTCTCGCGCACGCAGGCATACCCGTGACGGTCATCTCGGACGCACCATGCAGCAAGGCGGTCTGGGCGATCACCACCGAGCTGCCTGACGCGGTGGCGCTCGAAATCACATCGGTCAGCAAAGCGTCAGTCGTCGCGCTGCGCGATCGGCTCGCCACTACTGAACGGCCGATTACCCATCTGATCGCGATCGAGCGGGTGGCGCCCGGCAGCGATGGCAAGCCACACCGCGAGTACGGCGCGGATATGTCGGACGATACCGCGCCCTTGCATCTGTTATTCGATGACCCGGAATGGGAGCGACCGTGGACCACGATCGGTATCGGCGATGGAGGTAACGAGATCGGCATGAGCGTATTGCCTCAGGAGATCGTTCGCGACGACATTCCGAATGGCCCCTTGATTGCCTCCACCACACCGGCTGATCATTTGATTGTCGCAGGCGTATCGAACTGGGGCGGTTGGGGCTTGTTGGCGGCAATGGCGCTAGCTGAGCCCAGGCTCGCAACGTCGTTGCTCAAAGACTTCCACCCGGAGAAAGACCGGGCGTTCCTCTCTGCAGCTGTCGAGGTAGGGCAAGCCGTGGACGACAGCCGCATCGATAGGCCGGCGCGCCCGGTGATGAGCGTCGATCGCCTGGTGTGGGAAACACACGCGACTGTGCTGACGCAATTGCGCGGCGTCGTCGAAACGCATCTTGCCGTGCGCTTGTCGGACGCCGACGGCCAGTCGAATGCGGCCCTCGCCGAGTAGGCTGGCGCACGAACATTCCAGTCATGCAGTCATCTGAGAAAAAGAAGCTAGCCGAATCATGTCGAACGTACCTTCAAATGCTCCGAGGCATAGCCCTGCGTGGGCACATACGATGCCGGAAGATATCCGAACGCCGTGCTTCACTATCTACGAACAAGGTGTAATCGATAACCTGCACGCAACTGCCAGGACGTGCGGTGGCATCGAGCGGCTGATGCCGCACGTGAAGACGCATCGTGCAGGCTGGATCGTCGAACTGCTGCTAAAAGAAGGTGTGCGTGCGTTCAAGGCTGCCACCGTCGCCGAGGCAGCGATGGTGCTGGCTGCGGGCGCACCCTACGTCGTTTGGGCTTATCCGAGCGCGAACGTGGCAAACATTCGCGCGCTGATCGCTGAGGCGCGGGCTTATCCGCGCGCTACGGTTGGCGCGCTGGTCGATTCGGGTGCGGGCTTCGCTGCGTGGCGCAATGAGATCGCGGCCGGCAAGACGGCACCGCCGAACCTGAAACTGATTGTGGATCTCGACCCCGGCATGGGGCGCACCGGCGCGCCCTTGACTCAGGCCGCGCTCGATCTGGCGCGCGATGTCAGCGCGTTGAACCATTTTGGCGGTTGGCACGTCTATGACGGCCATATTCAGGGGCGTGATGCCGAGGCCCGGCGCGAGCGCATTGGCGAGGTTATGCGGCAAGTTGCGCGCCTTATCGATCGCGGCACAGAGGTCGGCCTGAGTTCCGAGCTCATCGCGGGCGGCGCCTACAGCTTCGACGTCTGGCCGGCCACGCTTGCCAGGTATGTTGGACCGGGGAGCTGGACCTATTCGAGTGCCCAGCACGATGCAGAGCTGCCACAGTTCGGATGGGAACCGAGCGCTTACGTACTTGCTACCGTGATCGCGACGAAGGGCCATACGGCAACCCTGGACGCGGGATCCAAGGCCATTTCCCCGGACAAACCATTGAGCGAGCGCTTTCGTTGGGACAGCAAGATTCTGATGATGAGCGAAGAGCATGTTGTGGTCGAAAATGTAGGCTTGACGGTCGGCGACAGACTCCTGCTGATGCCTCGCCACGCATGTACAACGGCTTATCTCTACGACGAGGCGCTGGTGCTCGGCAGCGATGGAGAATGGTCGTTTCGCGATCAGCTCGGCAACCGCCGGTAGGCCGCGGATCAGACGAGGCCGTGACGGCGCCGCAAAGATACAACGGATTGCTAAATGCATAGAGGATGACGAAATGAACGACCAGTCGAATGCGAAAACTCGTATGATCGATGTTTCGGGCCGAAAGACGGGCGGGTGTTACTCCGCCGCAGTAGTCGCCGGAGGATTTGTATTCGTGTCGGGACAGACGCCGCGCGATGCCGACCGGTGTGTCATTGGCGATTCGATCGAAACGCAGACCGCTGCGGCGCTTGACAATGTGATCAGGGTACTGGCCGTGGCCGGCGCCTCGCTGGAAGACATAGTGAAGACCACAATCTACCTGACGGATTTGACGCTGTTCCCGCAGTTCAATATCGTCTATGCGACTTACTTTCCCGACTTCAAACCAGCTCGCACGACCGTGCAGTGCGGACTGCAGGGGGTGATGGTTGAGATCGATGCGATCGCGCACCTTCGGGTGTGAGCCGGACGAGGGGGAGGAGAACGCGTCGAAGCTTGGTGTTGCGGTCGTCGCAGCTTCGACGACTGGTGTAACCGCTTCTGCTACAACTTCCACTGAATCGATGACTGGGGCTGCGCCGGGGTCGGTTCTATCCCACATCGTCATTCGATTTACCTCGCTGCCTGAGTGGAACATCTGGGCGTGATGGTCGGGGCGAACCCTACTATAGGCATCGACTTTTCCGCGGCCGCCTACTGGTCTAAACTGAAGTGGAACTCTCAAGCAGCGCGCCGAGGTATGTGACTAGACGTTTAACGAATTACCCCGATGCGGGTGGTGCGATGAGATATCGAGTGGCTCTGGTCGTTGCGTTCGTGCTGCTTATCCTTCTTGTCAGCAGTAGAGTTCTGCTCACGCAACTTCAACTACTCCCAACAGAATCAAACGTTCCCGAGTCCACTGCCGTATCCATTGGCTCTCCCGTCGAGTCTCGACGTGTAGTGGGTGTCGAGTGGAATGGAAACAACAGCTCATTTCGTAACCCAGCAGCTATCCTCAATGAGTTAGACAACAAGAGTCCTGACGCCACCCTCGAAGGACCTAATGCTCCACCAGAGGCCACCGTCAGCGCAGCCCCGCAAACACGCGCTCGAGGCAGTTCAGCGATGACAACACGCCACGTTTAGTAATGCAAATTCTGATGTCTGTGGCCATTCTGGCTGCTGGTCTATTCGTCATACTTGCGAAAGACGCAGGTACAGCACGAAAGCATTGGGCCTACGGCATCGTTGGATTGGTAGTTGGTTTTTGGCTGATATAGGCCGAATCAATTTTGGATTCCGTATGGTACCGGTTAGCTACCAACCAGACACCAACCCAGATCTGCGCAACGAAAGCGCGGCGGATTCCAGAAACGGCAGCCGCCTTATGCGCTCGCGTAGGTTCCGGCCCGTTGAGCAGGCGAATTTTAGGGGCGCATGTCATCGTGGGATGCGCACCGTTCTCGCGGTAGATTTCGCCGAGACGCGCAACCGTCAGTTCGCGATGCCGACGCGCGTCGTTCGGACAGCCAATAGTGATAAGTATATTTATGTAGCAGCCTATCTCGTCCGCCGCAACGGCACCAAGCTGTACGAAAGTGACATCTTGTCACTTGGCCCGATTCACATCACCGAGAAACATTTTTCTTCTGGGAAAGAGTGCGACATCGTGTCGTGGATCGTCGTCTCTGCCTTGACGGTGAACTCTGATAGCGGCTTCATCAGACCGACCCGACGCTGGATCGACAGGTCTGCCGATCGGTGCCAGACCCTGACGCCAGTGAGATGGAAGCACGCGTGGCGCAAGTCGTCGCGAACGCCCGCCTCTAGCAACGCTTCGTGCAGCATGCGATAGCGCTCGCCATACGTCCCCTGCGCCTTCTCCGCCCATCTGTACTCCGCATCGCGATCGCGCCGCTGCGTCGTCAGTGCCTTGCCGCGGAAGAGATCCGGATAGTTCCGCTCAAACAGCTCGCGCTCCAGCATGTGAATCCGCTGCAGCACCCGTGGCAGGCAGCTGCGCAAACTGTCGAGGTGTTCTTCGTTGCCAAAGAACTCTTCGTCATGCTGCATGTCGCTGAACTCCTCTGCTGACAGGTCCACACGTTCCCCGCCGACCTTGTTGTACTGGTGACCCCATGCACCCTCCGCCACTCCGCCGAAGGCAATCTTCACGAAGAGGCTCGCAAATTTGCAGGAACCGTCCAGATTCACCGGTTCTTGCTGCCCCCCGTTCGAGCGCGCGTTGCGTCCAGCCCTCACGCAGCACGTCCGCAGCGATCGCGAATTGTTCGGCCGTTGGCGCGAACTCACCGCAGGTTTCTGTTCCGAGCCAGCGCAGTGTGATATCACCTGCGTCCAGAAGTGCCCGCAGTGGCTTTGGTCTCTCTTTCATAATGTTCTCCATTCGTGCCTGTACAAGGCGTTGATAAGGAGAGTGCGCGATGCTCCGGTGAGCCGTATGGCTGACCGGAAGAGATTCGCTTTTGACGTGAGCCTGCGCTCGCCAGGCGAGTCTGCCGGCGCACACCTCGAGAGAGGTGGCGCGGGCGGATCTATCGCTGAATTACCATTCAAACGTTGGAAGGCCGAGTACTTTTTCCGCGTCGCAGTCGAGCTTCAGGAAATTTGCCCAGACCCCACGACAACGCTTGATCAGGTCCGACAGTTCCGGATGATCCTCGCGAACGGCTTCTGCGGCATCGTCGCTGCACGACACGATCCATCCGTACTCGTGGAAGTACACATAGGACAGCCTGCTCCAGAGAGCCGGCGAACCGCTCTTGCCCTCATCCTGTCCGAGCGCGATCGCCGTGTGTTCCGGGATGTGCGCAGTCGAAATGTTGACCATACCTGCAAGGAAAGGCCGCAGGTTGATATCCTGTTCAGTGTCGACGGATGGCTTGTTATTCATCGATTTTCTCCTCTTTGCCCGTGGGGCGTTTTGAAAAGGAGAGAGCACTGCGCTCAGGTGAACGGTTGAGATGTTCAGCTAAACGCGCATGAAGGGGGTACTGGACTCGGCCAACGGTCGGAGCCCGCGGCGAGGTGCTTTGAAAAAGATGCCGATCGAACGGCTCAGTCGATTCTACGGAATCTTGGCGTGGGTCGCAAGCACGCCTGCGATACTGCCAGACGGCACCGCCCTGTAGCGATCGCGAGCGGCGGCGCGATAGATAGCGCGACTGAGCCACGAGCTATCGAGGCGATGCGTAACTCAGCGCGCAAGTGCCCTCGACATCTCACGAATCGGCATTACAAGTATCGAATTGAGCAGGCGCGTCTCTTCCGCGTCTGGCGTCGCAATGCCCACGACTGCGTTGAACGTCTCGTCGACCCGCGCACGGAACGACTCAAGCATCGCGTCGAGCAGGCGCTCCGCGCCCCGGGCAGGCAGCCCAAGCTCGTCCGCGAGCTTCAACATATTCTGCCTAGACATGTCCCCGAAGTGCGTGGCATCGCCGACAGGCATTGTCAGTTCGCAATTCGGCCACTGATCTCCTCGCTCGGGCTGATATGTTTTAGTGTGATACACGACCGTGCTCATGATGTCATAGAACGGCGCCAGCATGTAGCCGAGGGGCGTTACGAAAAGCGACAGGTTTTTGAGGTGCGCGTCGCCGTTACCGACAAGCACGTTGAAGACGGCCCACCGGAAAATCTCTAGACGGGCGTGGGCCCGAGTATTGGGTGCCTTCTATGGCCTCTCGCAGTTTTTGCGCGTTGGCGCCGTCGTACTTGAAATCCTTGGAGAAGTTCAGCAACTGAGCCGCGTCAATGACATGCAGTCTACATGTGGGCTGCGTCGTCGTATCCCGGTCAAAGCGGTTTACTAGGTAGCACGGTGTCGGAGCACGAACGAAGTACGTCGCGGGTACGGGCAGCGCCACGGCGCGCGCGAGGCGCATGCAGAAAAACTCGTTGATCGCCGGGTGGGGATAGCCCCCCGCGCGGCAGTCCGGCTTGAGCAGTTGCATCGAAGGTTCACTGCCCTCGGGTTCAAAGAGTTCGCAGGCGGGTGGCTCACCGCGCATCGTCACGAGGAGCTTCGGCTGTGCCCCCGCTGCCGACATGCGCTTGGGCGCATCCGCCGTCAGCGGCCGTTGTGGCATTGCGCGAATGCGAGCCTCGAGATCCTCGAAGGACAGCGGCCGCAGTCCGCCCGGCGGCTCTTTTTCGTCGGGCGCGAGCAGCGTGAGCGCACCGGCCGACTCGCGCCCGTAGTAACCAAGAAGGCCCCAAGCATCGCTCCCGTCGATCTTCGCCTCGCGCGCGAGCGCTGAGCGCATGTCATTCTCGGGAAGCAGATTGTCGAAGAACCACTGCACGGGACGGTTACTCGACCCGTCCACGAAGGGCTCCTCCCTTAGTGGGAACACCGGCGACAGCGGAAACGCGTTCTTGGAAGCGAGCCATTGTGCGTCGTAGACGAAGGACCAGATATCGTCCTGGTCTTCGACGACCCCCATGCGCTCACCGTTAGCCCATGCCACAAGTTGCCTATTTGGCATGCGGGCTCCTGCGCGTGCGACGGGCCTGCTCTGCTACTTTCGCTGAAATGGCGACGGATGTCTGAGCACGCAACATGATGCCCAGTTCGGAGAGTAGGACAAAAACCTTACCTATCTGGGCTGTCGGTTTTCCCGACTCGACATGCGTAATGAACTTCGGTGACAGCCCAGTCACGTTAACAAGGTCGTCGCGCGTGAGCCCCTGCGCGATACGAGCCGCACGCACGACGTTCGCAAGCACCCCAATGTCCGTAATGGGGAAATCTGATTGGTCCACAATAGGCTCTCGTTTCGTATCCGCTCGGGTACATGATAGCAAAATGGAGCCGCATGCTGGTCTGAAAATTCCGCTCGGGTACGAACGGTCGAAAGACGCAGCGCTCTTCGATCGCTCGCACCCGATCGGGTACCAAATTGCCTCCGGAAGCGTTCCGGGTGTCTTTAGTATCCGATCAGATACGAACGTGACACTCCTGGAGGAGGTATGCCGATTCGGGAAGGTCGTCGAAGCGATCCCCGATGGGCTGTCGCCGCCCCCGCGCGGGCCGTTCGCTTTCTTTTGGCCGATCGCTGTTGCCGAACGGTGCATTAAAACCGAACACCGGGTTCATGCAAGTATTATTTTTTATTTATATATCAGTTATTTACGTAACGTATGTTCGTTTTTTTCATTATGTTCGTTTTTTGTGTACACTCTTGAAAAGAGTACACTGAGCGTGTTATGCCATCGACGAACAACCCAACATTCGCTGAAATGCAGCTGATCGAGGAGGCGTGCGCGGCCTTCCAGACCGCAACGCATCGCTTCAAGGCAAAGCCCGTTCAGCAAAAGGTAACCAATGCTCGCGTCGGGACAATCCCAATCGCGGACACGTCCGTGCAATTCGACATCAGCGGCCACAAATTTGCGATGCCCGTCTATGTGAAGGGCCGTGTCGGAACCTCGGGTGGCCTTTTGGCCCAGCACCACATGTATGCCCGGCAGGCGGGCGGGGCCGCACGCCCCCTTATGCTGGTTACGCAGCACGTCGGTCCAGAGCTCGCCAACCGTCTGATCGAGCAAAACGTCCCTTTCCTGGACGCCGCGGGAAACGTCTATCTGGCCGAACCTGAGGGTACGGTGATGATCACCGGCAGGCCCAAGCCCTCCCATAGCGTGCCCGCACCAAGCACCCGGTCCACTACGCGCACAGGCCTTCAGGTAATGTTCGCGCTCGCCACGCATCCCGCTCTTGTCACCATGCCGTACCGCGCGATCGCCGACCTCGCGAACGTATCCCTCAACTCCGTCAAGCAGTCCATGGACGACCTTCTTGCCCGTGGGCTTGTCGCCAAAAGTCGTAGCGGATCGCGGATCTTGCCCGACTGGCGGAGATTCCTCGCCGAATGGGTGAGCCTCTACCCGTCGAGGCTACGACCCAAGCTCGGCGGCCGCCGGTACGCCAGCACAACTCCTGGCTGGTGGCGAAAATTCGACTTCGCCTCGTTCAATGCCCTGCTTGGTGGCGAAGCTGGCGCCGAAGTGATGACAGAGCAACTCAAGGCCTCAAGTGCGACCGTTTATACGCATGCCGCGATATCGAGCGACTTCATGATTCGCGCGAGGCTGCGTCCCGATGAGCGGGGCGATGTTGAGATCCTCGAGGCCTTCTGGCCTCCGTCACCGGTCGAGACCTGGCGGGAATACGGGCAGGCACTTGTCCACCCGCTGCTGATCTATGCTGACCTCGTTGCCACCGGTGACAGCCGTAACCTGTCTATCGCAGAAGAAATCTATGACACCAAACTCGCCTCCTCTCATGCTTGAAGTCAGCGCGGATCGCCCGCTTCACCCCGTAACGCTTGCCTTGCTCAGGCATGTACAGGACGCCGAGAAGCAGTTTGGATCGGACTTCGTTGTGGCCGGCGCGACCTCGCGCGATATCGTGCTGTGGCACGTGTACGGGATCCCCGCCGAGCGCGCCACTCGCGATGTCGACGTCGCAGTCTGCGCGGTCAGTTGGGACGCGCATGCCGAACTCGTCAAGCGACTTGAAGGTGCGGGCCTGTTCAAGCTCAGCGAGAGGGTCGAGCACACACTGACCTTCCTCGACGAGAAGGTCGGGAAGCCAACACCCTTGGATCTTGTCCCTTTCGGGCCACTCCAGGCGCCAGAGGGCACCAAATAAACCTCAGTAACTTGGGGCGCGTTCGTGAGTGCCTTACGTGACTTGTCCTCTGCGCCAACGTTCTTCAGACGAATATTGACTTTGACAGGCAGCGCCGCGCGCTCATAGCGGGTCGTGAGCCAATCCAGTAGATCGTCGCGGCCGCGCATCAATAATTAGCGCCTCAGGTGGTCCCGCACGACGCTTGATCCGCTCAAGCGCGTAACGGCGCACTGTATCAAGCGCCGCCTGATCCGACCACGGTGCATTGGCTACAAAGTGATGCAGACGTTGGTGTTCCGAGCGCACCCGGTCCGGTGAAAGATGCGCAGCCATAGGTTCAACGCTCTTGCGCGTGACCGGCAACATCAACCGCGTGCAGTAGCCACGAAATGGCTCGACACGATCAGCGTGTCCGAGCGACTGAGTCATCAGGGACACGTGCTCGTCGAACCGCTCCGAATGACGTTCCATCGCACTCCTCACAATTTACCTGAAGACAAGCGAGTAATGCCTTATTTTTTGACACAGTGGTACTTCTATGGGGCAGTCGAAATCAAGCTCTTTGGTGATCTTTTTTCCGTGGGCTAGTTACCTCCATGTGAGTGTGCTGCGGGTTGTCCACCGCTGGCCAGCGGGTCGCCTGTCACGACCACGACGCTGGCCGGCGGCGGACAACCCGCACGGGGAAGGGTTCCTGATTGATGATCGGAGTCGTTCTTATAAAGCCAAACTTAAACACGGGTTAGGTTCGAGTGTTTGATGTCCGGGCACCGGCCCCCGGACCAACATCTATCCGTGCCGGCGCCAGGCCAGTCACCTCATACCGCATGCGCAGAGCGCTGGAACCACGCCGTTACCGACGGGCCCCATCTACAACTACGCTTGCCCGGCGGGCAAGCCTCCTACTGTCCGGGCGCGCCGACCTTCAGGCCGTGTCATCGATCGTCATTCGCCGCTCAGGTTGCAACCGTGTTGTTGCCGGGTCGTTTGAGTGTTGCCCCGAGCGGGATCTTCCGCGTCTTCGGGACCGGCGGCCATAGAACCAACGCCTTGCCTCCGCTCTCACGCGCAGTCGACCGCATCCTTGAATGCTTTGCCGGCGTTGGCCTTATTCAAGTTTTCTTCGGTGAACTTTTCCTCGTGAAAGATGATTTCCGACATCAGTTCTCTCGTCGCGTCGTAGATGGCGACACGCCTCTAGAAATGCTCGAGCTTCAATTTGACTTTTGCCATTCTTGATTGAACAAACGCAGCCAAAGATAGCTATGGCGGGCGTCGCAAGAGCCCCTAGATAAGCCGTCCAAGCCGGGGGCAGACGGAGGCGGCACGCCTTGCATCGCGCAATGCTCCAAAACGACGACCGATGGCGTTGAAAAGGCCGATAGGTATTTCATCCAATCCGGGGACACTGAGGGGCATCATGGCTTGTGGCTTGCCTCTCACGTCGAGGTTCCTGCATCTGCCTGCGCTTCCCTACTGCCCCACGGCAGCGGTCTGAAAGCGAACGCTTCCAAACCGTCGCCGGTCATGCAGCCTTCAGCGGGTGCTCTTTCAGGTAGGTTTTCAGCGCGTCATTCATGCGCGTCTGCCAACCCGATCCGGTTGCCCTGAATGCCTCCAGAACGTCAGCGTCATAGCGCATCGTGACCTGCTCTTTCGGGTTCTCCTTCGGCGGGCGGCCCATGCGCTTCTGCATGACTTCCGCGAACGGGCGCGCCTTCGAGAAATCATCGGCGGTCCATTCCGGGTTATCCGAATCGGCTTCGATGCCACGCTGGATTGCTGCCTCCTCGGCGGCAGCGTTGCGGATCAGCTTAGTCTTGCTCATATGCGTCAATCTCCATATTGCTCGCCTTTGCGCAGGCTGATGATGCGCATGGTCTCGTCGCGGGGCGTGAAAACCACGCTGTACAGCCGCCCGCCCAACAGGGCAATGCCCCTGTACCGATCCTCGCCGTAGGCGTGCCGCGTATCGGGTATCACGAGCATCCCATCCCAATCGAGCCGCGCGGCCTCGGCGAGCGATACACCGTGCTTGCCTTCGTTGCTGGCGTTTTTCGCCCAGTCAAATGTGATTTTCATTCGACTTATTGTAGTGTCATAAAATCTGGCACGCAAGGACTTTCCGTAACCCCAAAATGTCTTTGCTCGTTATTTCATGAGCGCATACGTTACAGGCTCCGCCACAACACGAGGCACCCATGACCATCTGTCTCGTTCCATGCGTCGGAAAGAAGCCGGCGACCGCGGCCCCGGCACGCGAGCAGTATACGTCCGGAGTGGTTCACCCGCACGAGGGCGTTGGTCGAAGGGACCGGCTCGCAGTGGTTCATCCTCTCCGCGCTTCACGGCCTTCCACTGCTTCGCGATCGCTGATCTCCGATCCGGGTATCGGCATCAGCCCGCTGAATCGTCGGGCCACGATCCGACTTGTTCCGTCCGAGAAAATTAGTTTGTCCGTGGGGGGTGTTTGTCTGGAACGTAAATGGACCTAGATTAGGCACGCATCGGAGCCATTGGCCCGATGGGCATGTAAGCCCAATCCCATCTTCGAGGTTCCTCATGAGCACGTCGCAAAAAGTCATAGTCGTTACAGGTGCGTCGCAAGGCATTGGCGCAGAAACCGTCAAGGCATTCCGCTCGCTCAACTATCGCATCGTCGCAACAGCGCGCAGCATCAAGCCGTCTGACGATCCCAACATTGTGACCGTAGCAGGCGATATCGCCGACCCCGCGACTGCCAAGCGCGTCATTGCGGAAGGCGTGGCGCGCTTCGGCCGCATTGACACACTGATCAACAACGCAGGTATCTTCATCGCAAAGCCGTTTACCGCTTATACCGCTGAAGACTATTCTGCGGTGACGGGCGTAAATCTGAACGGCTTCTTCTACATCACGCAGTTGGCAATTGCCGAAATGGAGAAGAATAAGAGCGGTCATGTGGTCAGCATCACGACCAGCCTGATCGACCACGCCATCAACGGCGTGCCGTCTGTGCTGGCATCTCTGACGAAAGGCGGCTTGAACGCAGCCACGAAGTCACTAGCCATCGAATACGCAAAGTCCGGCATCCGTGCAAACGCGGTCGCTCCGGGTATCATCAAATCGCCAATGCATGCCGCCGAAACGCACGCGGCGCTCGGAGCGCTTCACCCGATGGGTCACATGGGCGAGATGAAAGACATCGTCGATGCAATCTTGTATCTGGATGCAGCGCCGTTCGTGACGGGCGAAATTCTGCACGTCGACGGTGGCCAGAGTGCTGGACACTAACCTGGCATCAGAATGCCGCAAGATCGTCACAATACCAAGGTCGCCATTCGAGAGCCAACGCCAGTAGACGAAGTGCCGTTCGTAGCGGAAAAAGTAACCCTCAACGCCGAACCCGGCGGCATGGGTCTCGAAGGAGTTATGTGGGTCGCAATGCCATTGAAGGCTTCGAACAAGCCGGTAATATAGCGTTCGGCCTGTTCGGTTCCGCAGTGATGCCTTGTGTAGCGGTAGATCTCATCCAGCCGGTAGGATGCCGACTCCTGTACGCGGACATGCACCATGGCCACGTGGTCAGCCCCGGTTACGCGCGAGTACATCGGCCGCCGTCAACGGCTGGTACGAGGATTCCGGGGTGGCGTATGCAAGGGTCAACTCGGCCTTGAGCCGTTCGAAGGCCTCCTGCTCTGTGCGGTCCTTGTCACGACGGATCAGGTCCCGCATGTATTCGCTGACGTTCTCGTAGGCACCCTGTTCGCCTACGTTCGTGGCAACAAAGTCACAGAGGGTTCCGCTGAGACGAACCGTCATGGTGGTGGTAGTCCGGGGCATGGCTCTCTCCATGGATAGCTTTCGTATTCAAAATACTCAAAAATGAATACACCAGCAAGTGTCGCTGCCGCTGCCTCGTGATCGACGGTTGCATAGACCGCACCGGCGAGCGCCGCAAGCATCTCGCGTTCGCTGGCCTGTTCGGCGCGGTCAGACCCTGCGCAGCCGCGCCATCGCGGCAATGGGCCGCGGGCCCGGTTCGCTCTCATGAATCCGTATCCTTCGGCGATACGGCTCCCGTCTCCCGGGCAAACCAGGCCGCTGCGTGAGAGATTATGTCGCGCTCCATCTTCAGTTGCCGGTTCTCACGACGCAGCCTGGTCAGCTCCTGCCGCTCGGCCGTGGTCAGCCCGTCATGACGCACGCCCGCATCGCGATCGGCCTGTGCGACCCAGTTGTAGATGGTCTGCGCGGTCGGCTCGAACTCCTTTTCAAGCTCCTCTGGCTTGCGTCCAGCCTTCGCCAGCTCAACCATTTGCGCCCGGAATTCCGCAGGGTACGGCGTACGATGTTTGCCCATCCCGGCACCTCCTTCTAAAAGAATAGGCGTCCGTTTTCGCAACTTCAAATCGACGATTTTGGGCCGTGCTTTCTCGAGAGGAAGTATCGCGCGTCGGCCGTAAAGTCGCGCTCGCGCCAGCATCCTGCGCCAGCAGGGTGTGCCATTTGGCTGCGCTGCATCGGGTCTTGATTTCCGTGCGTGTGGCAACTCGAAAAATCGATTCAATAATTCGAGCCGTACGACAGTTCCCACTAGCAAACGGACCTTAAGAAAACCTTAAGGAGAACTCTAAGAGCTTCATGGAAACACAAGACGGCGCGCCAAGTGAGCATCGGTATTCGGTACGGTATGCGTTCGTGCAGCGATCGACTATACAGAACGTAACCTTTGAAACCAGCGGGAAAGCCTTGCTCGTATCGCACTCGAAGTCCTGTCCGCTCGCACTGATTTGCCTGGGCCATCTTCGGCACGGCATTTGCTGCAGCGCCTTTGCCAAATGATGGCTGCCGTTAATTTCCTTCAAGAGCACCCGAGGGTCTGGAATGGATCACCGCTACATCGAAAACGAGCTTTCTTTCCTCGAGAGGGTGCTGCCGCACTTCGCCTGCGGCCCGTTCCCAATCGCCTATTGGACTCAACGGATAGATTCGCTGCAACCGCCAAAGGAACTCCAAACTCAGCATCTTCGCCTGATAGAGTTGAAAAAAAGAGTGCGAGAATTGTAGCGATTTCCGTCATTACGTGAGTTCAGCTGCGTTGCGTATGATCCTTTTGCGGCACTTCTCCCGGGCGCGTGCGCAATTGCAACGCAGTCGGGACGGCGGCTCGTTGGTCAGTTTGCCCGGCGGCAAGAGGTCCGAAAAATAGCTCGTGATTCTCCCCGCACGACTTCAGCGGTGAAATCGGCTTACGCTCGCGGTTTTCGCCGGCGGCCGCGTCGGCGATCATACCAGGGTGCCGAGACTCAAAAGGCGCACGCCATTTAAATCGCTGCGGTACGTCGAAGGGAATCGCAAAGATGTCGGCGATTTCGCCGTCGAAGTTGACCTCGAAACGACGTCGCAACCGTAGAGAGCGGGTCGGCCGTGCGGCGAAGCGATGGCCACGGTGCGGTACGGTACGGCGCTATCGTTCGCCATTCGTGCCGACAGCGCAGGGTCGCCTACGCCCGCCAGAGCAAGCCTCTGATAGACGTGAGAATGCAAGAGTTCGCTTCTGCAGATCAGCTGAAGCGCCAATTCGCCTGACAGTCGACCACAGTCGCACGAAGCCCGTCCGCAAGCCGGGGCGGGCAATACGTGGCTTATGCGTGACGAGGTCACTCCTTTGAGACGACGAATGCGCAATCGACAAACGTGTGCGCCCGACGTTGACCGTAGGCGACGGCCTCGTCAGGGCACGCGAATGCAAGCCGCTCCGAGTAACTCGCGATCACATTCTGCGGCAGGAAGTGAGCTCCCGCATGAAGATACCAGGTGACGGTAAAGCGTGGTTCGAGACCATTGAAGGAGAGCGCGGCGTTCTCATGAACGCGCACGTGCACTCCGAAACCTCGGTAGGGTCGGCAGGTGTAGTCGCTCATGTCTCCTCCTCTGTGCTCGGGGCGGCCGATATAAAGTCCTCGCATCTGCTGTTCCACACCATGCGCCCGCACGCAGGTGTGACCTGAGGCAGTTGCATACGATTTATTACCGGCCATGTGCATTGGCGGGCGCCGAAGTCGAACTGGTGAGCGTGCAGAATCGCGAGCGTCGTTTGAAAAACGCGCTGGCGAGACATCGTGAATTAACTTTGTCCGCGGCGTACGCCGGGGGAGGTGCGGCATGGTCGGGCTGGATCTGTCGATTCATCGCCGCGCCTACCGCGGCCGGATGGCCCGGCGTCCGCGCGACGGTTCATGGCGGCGAGACGGTCACCATTACTTTTGCCGATGCCTTCGGAATGAAACCTGACGATACCAGGGTCATCTTTCGCGGCGTGAAGGCAGCGACCGTCATGGACGTCAAGCTCGCACCCGACGGAGTGCACATTCAAACGAAGCTCAAGGCAGACAGCGCGGAAAAAAGATGTCTGCGCAGCTGCGCAGCGGAACGAACTTTTTCCTGCGCGGTGCGCAGCCGGGCGCCAGCGATCCGTCGTCGCTCAAGGCGCTGCCTTCAGGACCCGAAAATGTCATGGAGCCAGGACCCAGCAAGCGTCCTGGACGCCGTCATAGACGAGCACGCGTTTGCCGACAAGATGCGTGCTTGGGGCGAGTATGCCGCTGGTGTACCGCACGCCGTGCAGGGCTGATGTACCCAGCATCGGCGTGCCGATTGCATCAGGCACGGCGTACGGCGGTGATGCCCGGGCGCCGTTGCAGTGCCCCAACGACGACTGGGACCGCCTGGTCAGCCGGAGGGAAATTGGCGTGATTGACTGACCACTCCGGTCGTGATGGTCGGGGGCGAGCCCTACCACGCGCAGTCACTTTTCCGCGGCCGTCTACTGGTCTAAACTGAAGTGGAACTCTCAAGCAAAGCGCCAAGGTATGTGACTAGGCGTTTAACGAAGTACCCCGATGGGGGTGGTGCGATGAGATATCGACTGGCTCTGGTCGTTGCGTTCGTGCTGCTTATCCTTCTTGTCGGCAGCAGAGTTCTGCTCACGCAGCTTCAACTACTCCCAACAGGACCGGGCATTCCCGAGTCCACTGCCGTACCCGGTGGCTCTGCCGTCGAGCTTCCACCTGTAGTGGGTGTCGAGCGGGATGGAAACAACAGCTCATTTCATAACCCAGCAGCTATCCTCAGTGAGTTAGACAACAAGAGTCCTGACGGCACCCTCGAAGGCCCTAATACTCCACCGGAAACCCCCGTCAGCGCAGCCCCGCCAACACGCGATCGAGGGCAGATCAGCAATGACAATACGCCACGTTTGGTGATGCAGATTCTGATGTCTATCGCGATTCTGGCTGCTGGTCTATTCGTCATACTTGCAAAAAATTCAGGTAGAGCACGAAAGCATTGGGCCTACGGCATCGTTGGATTGGTAGTTGGTTTTTGGCTGATATAGACCGAATTAATTTAGGAATCCGCTCCAATAAATCGGTAAAGTCAATGGGTTATGCGTCGGATAAGTACGTTCCCAATAACTCGGGGCGAGCGCGGGCATACTGCTCAAGCAGGCAGAACGATGCGTTGTTCGAGGAGGTGAGGCAGGAGGGGAATCTTATCGGTGCAT
>NZ_JBNDMQ010000067.1:0-23356 GCF_050436665.1 Paraburkholderia sp. EB58
CACGACCTATCACACCGATGTGTTTGCGCAGTACGGCGAACAGGCCGATGCGGAGATCGCGAAGATTATCGAGCAGAACGAAATGGAGGCACCGGCGAAGACTGTGAGCCGGTGACTCCGCAACAGCTTACATACGACACCGACTCATAGGATATTGAATTTCAGGTACTCAAAATGCAGATTGGACTTTACACACTTTCAGACCTCTCGACCGTTGGTCCCAATGGTCGAAGAGTCGACGCACATACCCGGATCAAAGAGACCATTGCGGCGGCGAAACTCGCGGAGCAAGCGGGCCTCGACATCTTTGGGGTTGGTGAACATCACCGACTCGATTTTGCCGTATCGGTGCCGAGTGTCGTTCTAGCTGCCATCGCCGCTTCGACAAGCACCATTCGCCTGACGAGCGCCGTAACGGTTCTCAGCACGGCTGATCCAGTGCGCGTTTATGAAGAATTCGCGACGCTCGATCTGGTGTCGGGCGGCCGCGCCGAAATCATTGCAGGGCGCGGGGTTTTCAGTGAGCCATTCCCCCTGTTTGGCTACGACCTTCAGGATTACGACGCATTGTTCGACGAAAAGCTGGCGCTTTTTGACCTGCTAAATAAGTCCGGGCGCGTTACCTGGAAGGGTCGCTTCCGGGCCCCCTTGAATGACGCAGAGATTGCGCCGCGTGCTCTGCAACCCACGATTCCGCTTTGGATTGCGGTAGGCGGCTCTCCGGACAGCGCAGTCCGCGCCGGCCGCCTGGGCTTACCCATGGCCCTTGCCGTGCTGGGCGGCCCATATGGCAGAGCGGCCCAGCTTGCGGCGCTCTATCGCGCCGTCGGACGGGAGGCCGGGCACGCCCAAACCTTGCGAGTCGCCGTGAATGGACATCTTCACATTGCCGAGACATCACAGGCAGCTCGCGACGATTTCTATCCTCACTATAGTCAGTACTGGGTCGAATCGACTCCCTCAAAGTCCCCCAGACCAAGAATTCCGCGCGAGGATTTCAATCGCTCAATTACTAAAGACAGCGGGCCGTTTGTCGGAAGTCCGGCCGAAATCATCGACAAAATTTCCCTGCTTCATGAGCTTACCGGGATGGACAGGCTCGTCGCACAGATTGATATCGGGGGAATGCCATTTGCAAAAATCGCTGCGATGATAGAACTTCTGGGGGACAAGGTTATCCCCGCAATTCGCAAACTATAAGCGGCGCAGAATGAATGCGCGACCAATGAAGCCGGGAAGGCCGACGGTGCTCGGTTCAGGACAAAAGCAATATGTGGTGAGGGACCTGGCGATCAGATGTCGCGCGTGTGCGGGATGACAACCGCCTGGCCGTGCAGTTTGCCGTTCGCGTCGAGAAGTTGCCACAGTGTTGCTTCCTCGATCATGAAACGCTGGCCTGACTTGGTGATACGCACGCCTTTGTAGCCAGCCTCATAGCCGAACCGCTGTACGCGTGCGAGGAACTGCTGGCGCTCCTCGCGATTCAGGGCCTCAGCTGAGAGCCGGGACGGCAGTCGGGTGATTTCATCCCAGCTATATTCAAAACGGCGCTGCGCCGCCTTGTTGCCGTAAATAAAGAGCGGGTCGGGATCGGTGTTGTGCGCAAGTACCGCGAACGGTGCGCTCTCATAGAGCCATTCGCTAGCTTCGACCGCGGGCATGGCCTGCGGTACCAGGGGATGTCCAAGCAGTTTGGCGTAGCTGTCGGCCAGGAGCTGATAGAAAGCTGGATTGCTGTGGAGTGGAATCATCCAAGACCTCTCTACGTGGATCCACCGGCCGCCCCTCGTTCGGCGTCAGCAGCGAGGGACAGCCGCTTAATCATTCCGGCGTCGCCAGACACTCACGGTCGGCCTGCGCCACCGTGCTTCTTCCGAAGCTGGCCAGGGCAGCAAGGCCGAGCAGCGCAAGCGCACCGCCGAGCAGGAAATCAGGCGGAATGCCGATCGAATCGACAATCGTCCCACCGACCAGCGACCCCACCGCAATAGCGACCTGAATGATGCTCACGAATAGCGCCGAACCCGCCTCCGGCAGATCAGGCGTCGCGCGCTGAATCCACACGCTGAAACAGAGTGGCAGCGCGCCGAACGAAATACCCCATGCGAGCACATCAACCGTAACCGCCAGCTGCGAGTGCCGCAACAAAGGCATCGACAAAAGCGCGAACATCATCAGCGACACCATCGTCGCGACCGACGCCTTGATGCTCCGGTCGACTGTGCTCGAAACGGCGAAATTGGAGAAGAAACCAATCACGCCGAACCCTAGCAACAACCAGGTAATGGTCGACATGCCGAAGCTCGCGTCATGCAGCAGAAACGGCGTGATGTAGGTATAGGAACAGAAGTGGGCGCCGAATACGAGTCCCACCATCAGCATGCTCCGGCGCGCATAAGGACGCCGTATCAGCTCGATCAGGTCCGAAAAGCGCAGCGCAGCGCTCGAGGGCAGCGACGGGACCAGCAGCAGTTGCGCGACCAGCGCGATGGCAACCAGCACACCGGTGGCCATGAACGAAAAGCGCCAGGAAGAGAAGCCGGCGATGAACGTGCCGAGAGGCACGCCGATCACGGTGGCGCATGTCACTCCCGTCAGGATCATCGCGGTTGCCTTGGCTGCGTCTTTGGGTTGCACAAGCCGGCCCGCCGCGGCTGTCGCGAGAGTCCAGAAGCCGCCCAATGCCGCGCCAAGCAGCGCTCGGCCCACCAGCATGACGGCGAAATTAGGTGCGAATGCCGACAACAGATTGGACGCCAGCAACAGAGCCGTCAGCAACAGGAAGACGTGTCGACGGTCCATGCGCCCCGCGCCCAGCATGAGCCCCGGAGCGGAGAGCGCGGCAATGACGCCCGGCGTGGTGACCATCAGACCGGCCGTGCCTGGCAAGACATCCAGTTCCTTGGCGACATGCGGCAGTAAACCGACCGGCAGAAATTCCGTGGTCACAAACGCAAATGCGCCGATCGCCACGGCGCCGACTGAAAGCCATTGACGTAGAGACGACGAATCACTCTTCTCCGGTGCGGGGGTACCCGCCGGCAGATTGCTTTCTACCAACATAGATTTGTTTGCCCTTAACGGACAATGATTGAATTGGTGCGGATTGCCGTACTAATCCACCCGCGCCATCGGGTTCGTGATGAAAACGCTTTGCCTCAGGCGCGTGCAGCCCCGTCCTGAGAACGAGGCGCCACCATACCACTGCATTATTTCCTCTGCCTGCGCGCTGCCAAAGGCATCGCTTGGCGTAGGGATACTGGAGGGCGAAGGGAGTGATGGGGAGGTCTAGAGGGTGACGAGGGAGCTTGGGCACTCCCTGTCATAGAACGGCATTCAGGACCATCGGCTATCCAAACTAGCCGAACTTGACGAGATTGAACACCGGCAACGGGCCGCCCGGGATTTGAATTAGCTTCCCCCCGCCTACGAGCGGACCCAGATCGATGCCGAAGAAGCCGAGCTGCTCGATCAGTCCGCTCACAGCCAATTTCGCTGACGCGTCGTCTCCCGCGAAGAACAACACGCGGTGCCCGCCTTCGGCCAGTGGATCGTCGGAGAGCAGGTGTGCCGGTAGATGATTAAACGCCTTCACCACGCGTGCACCCGGCACGAGGTCCGCGAATACTTCACTCGAGCTCCGGCCATGCAATTCAGCAGGTGCGAACGTCGGCGGCTCGATCGGGTTGTTCGTGTCAATCACGATGCGTCCGCCGAAGTCCGGCAGCCCGGCTAGAGCGGACGGCAGCTTCGTCCAGTTCACTGCGACGAGGACGATGTCCTGCGCGGCCGCCTGTCCGCGCGTTCCCGGCGTGATTGAGGGGCCGAGTTCGCGCGCGAGCTCCGCGAGCGATTCCGGGCCACGGCTGTTCGCGATGATGGCTTTGAGGCCTTTGCCGGCCAGCGCTCTCGCGAACGCGGACCCAATGGCGCCTGCTCCGATGATGCCGATGGTGCTCATAACGATGCTCCTGGTGAAGGGTGATGGATCGAGTGAATCAGGTGATAAAGCCGCCGACGTCTGTGCCGGCAAGGGGAAGGACATGTGACGTCCACTCCCCAAGGCTGATGACTGGATGTTGCCAACTTAATTGCTCGATGATTAGCCGGTAATTGCTTGAATTATTTTCAAGCAATGCTTTAAGATTGCCACATGGAAACCCTCGCCAACCTCGAGTCGTTCGTGCGCAGCGCCGAAACGGGCAGCTTCTCCGCGGCCGCACGGCGTCTTGCGCTGACGCCCGCTGCGGTCAGCCGGAACGTTGCGCTGCTAGAACGCAATCTCGGCGTGCGACTGTTCCAACGCTCGACGCGCAAGCTCACGCTGACCGAGGCGGGAGAGCGCTTTCTAGTGGAAATTGGCGGCAATCTGGACGCGCTGCAGGCAGCGATCGCGTCGGTCTCGACCGATCGCAGCGAACCGGCTGGCGTGCTGAAAGTCAGCATGGCGCCGACCTTCGGCATCACGTACGTCATGCCGCTGCTGCCGGCGTTCCTCGCGCGCTATCCGATGGTTCGTCCGGATTGGCACTTCGAGAACCGACAGGTCGACCTGATTGCTGAGGGATACGATGCGGCGCTAGGTGGTGGGTTCGATCTCGCACCGGGCGTCGTGTCGCGAGCATTGGCGCCTGCGCATCTCGTGGCGGTGGCGTCCCCCGCGTACATGGCCGGCCGCGTGTCACCGAGCGATCCCGGAGGTCTTGCAGAACTCGACGGCATTGTGATGCGCTCGAGCCGCACTGGCCGCGTGCTTCACAGGACGATGCGCGACACGGTGGGCGACGAGATGCCCGCACGGCTCAGCGAGACCATCATGGTCAACGACCCGGCAGCGATGCGTGAAGCGGCGACTCTCGGACTGGGCGTGGCGCTGCTGTCCGTGTCAGACGTGCTGTCGTCGATCGAACGGGGGGAACTCGTGCGATTGCTACCGCACTGGTATGCGGACGCCGGGGCGATTTCGCTCTACTACGCGACGCGAGCGCTGCTGCCGGCGAAAACACGAATGTTTGTTGACTTCGTTGTCGAGGCGTTCGAGCGGGAGCGGTTGGCCGAACGGTTTGCTGGGTGCGCTTAGCTAGGACTAGCCGCCACGAGCAATGCTCTCGAGCCGTACCGACACCTTCAGTTGCAGATCAACGATTTCCTGCTTCAACGTCAGGGCCTCGCTACTCGATGGGTCGATTGTGGATAACCGGGCTCGCATATCCGTGAGCGTTTTCATCATCTCGACCTCGGCTGGCACGTATCCAGAGTCCTTCAAGGCCTTGAACGCCATCCGATACTCTTCCGGCGTTTCTTGGTAGCCGTCCACGTAGGTCGTGCGCTTTCCCCTCCTTTGCGGTTTGCAGTTCGCCGCTTTCCTGACTACGACGGATGCTCTCGGCAATTTGTTCGTCAAGCGTTCGCGGGTTCGCCATGGTGCGTTTCCTTTTTTTAGCGGGTGCCGATCCGGTTATATCGCCTAGAATCTATCAGGTATCGGACCCTAACGGGTAGCCCCTCCGCCAGGCGATGGTGTCGCGGACTTGAGACCAGAATTGAAGCACGGGTAACTGCTTCCATAAAAATTGGGGCGGCCTGAACAACGTACCTGATCGCACCTAGTACCGTCATGGAACTCATCGCGGTGAATAGCCTCAGGAAGGTCTACGGGACGCAGGTCGACCCGGTCGTCGCATTGCAGGACATTCACTTCGCGATCGAAAAAGGGCAATTCGTTGCCATTGTCGGCCCCTCGGGTTGCGGCAAGTCCACGCTCCTCAAGATACTGGTCGGGCTAATTCCAGCTTCACAGGGAGAGGCTCGGCTCGGCGGCATTGCGATCGCCGGGCCGCGCCGGGACATTGGCGTCGTCTTTCAATCGCCAGTCCTGTTTCCATGGCGTACGGTACTCGACAACGTCCTGCTTCCTGTCGACGTGCAGCGTCTTGGCCGTGACAAGCTCAAGGCGCGCGCGATGAACCTGCTCTCCCTCGTCGGTCTCCAGGGATTCGAAAATCGCTTTCCGCAGGAGCTTTCTGGCGGCATGCAGCAACGTGCGGCCATGGTGCGAGCGCTTATTCACGACCCAACCATGCTGTTTATGGACGAGCCATTTGGCGCGCTGGATGCGATGACCCGGGAGCAGATGAACCTGCAGTTGCAGCATGTCTGGCTTGATCGGAAGGAGACCGTACTTTTTATCACGCACTCGATCCCCGAGGCGGTCTTCCTGGCAGACCGCGTGCTGGTGATGACGCCGCGCCCCGGACGCATTGTCGATGACGTCGCCGTCGACCTAGCCCGGCCACGCAGCCTCGATGTCATGACGACGCCTGATTTTGGCCGGCATGTGAAACGGATTCGGGAGCATTTCAAAGCTACAGGCGAGCTCGCACTATGAGCCGCCCGCCCAGATCGCTGCTGCGACTGCTTCTCGTGCTCGCTGTGCTCGCGGCCTGGGAGGGTGCGGTTCGCCTCTTCGAAATCCCCGCCTATATCGTGCCGGCTCCGTCGAAAGTCTGCGTCGCCCTGTACCACGGCATTGCATCAATGCTCTACATACGCCACCTGTGGATCACTCTCACCGAGACGCTGCTCGGTTTCGTGGGAGGTTCCATTGTGGCGCTTGTGCTCGGCACGCTCATTGCACTGAGCCGGCGCTGTGAATACTTTCTCTATCCTTTCATTCTCATGTTCCAGGCTATGCCGAAGGTGGCGTTAGCGCCTCTCATCATTATCTGGTTCGGTCTGGGACTGACCTCCAAGATCGCCCAGGCTGGCCTGACAGCGTTCTTTCCCCTCATGGTCAATACCATTGTTGGCCTCCGGTCTGCCGATGAGGATCGTATTGCCCTCATGCGCTCGCTCGACGCTTCGGAAATCCAGATCTTCAGGATGCTGCGCATGCCAGGCGCAATGCCATTCATTTTCGCGGGCTTCGAAATTGCCATGATGCTGTCACTGATCGGAGCCATTGTCGCGGAGTTCGTCGGTGCGCAGAGAGGACTCGGTGTCCTCATCATGAGCATGACTTACACGATGGACGTCGCCGGACAGTTCTCGGTTCTCATCGTCCTGTCCCTGCTGGGGCTATTCCTTCACACCATCATCATCGTCATCCGCAAGCGGCTCCTGTTTTGGGACACGTCACAGGACAGGGTTCGCGATGTGCCGGCCGAGGGAGAAATCCAATGAAGCGCTTCTACCTGTTTGCTGCAGCGGCCTATTTACTGAGCACTGCCTGGCTTGACGCCAACGCCCAGACCCTCGTGCGGGTAGGCTTCTGCGTGCGCACAATCGGCGTCGGCGCCGCCCCCTTCGCCGTTGCAATGAAGATGGGCTGGTACGCGAGGGACGGGATCAAGGTCGAGCTCGTACCAATCGGAGGTTCGACCGACTGCGTCAAGCTCGTCGCGACGAAAGAAATTCCCTACTCGCTCCCCTCGGTCGAGCCACTCGCCATCATCCGTCAGCAAGGAGTGAAAGCGAAGATCTTTTATACGGCCTACCAGGGCAACATTTACGGTATTGCAGTCCCTCAGGGCAGCTCGATCACGAAGATCGCCGACTTGAAGAACAAGAGTATCGGCGTCATCTCGATGAGTTCAGCGGGCGTCGTTGTCGCGCGGGCGCTCGCAGCCAATGCAGGGCTCGATCCAGATCAGGACATCCATCTCGTCGTAACCGGAGAAGGAGCGCAAACGGTCGCGCTTTTGCGCGCAGGCCAGATCGACGCCTTGAGCCAGTACGACACGCAGTACGCGGTGGTAGAAAATGCGGGCGTCAAACTTCGGCTGCTTTCCACTAAAGAGATCGAGGGTTTCCCATCGAATGGGTTCCTTGCTCTCGACGAGACCTTGCGCACTAATCGCAAGCAAGCCGTTGCACTTGCTCAAGGCTTCGCAAAGGGTAC
Organism: Paraburkholderia sp. EB58; assembly: GCF_050436665.1. NCBI lineage: Bacteria > Pseudomonadati > Pseudomonadota > Betaproteobacteria > Burkholderiales > Burkholderiaceae > Paraburkholderia > Paraburkholderia sp. EB58. Next base: position 7,901 of record NZ_JBNDMQ010000067.1, read on the forward strand.
AGTGTTCACCATCGCGAATCCGGAAGCGGCAATTCGTATTCTCTGGGAGATCTACCCCGAGACCAAGCCGACAGGTATTGATGAAGCGACAGCGCTACACGAAGCGGTAAAGACGCTTGGAGCACGCATCGCGAATCTGAAGCTCGAGAAGTCCGGAGTATCCAAATGGGGCGAGAGTTCCGAGAAGAACTACTCGGCGTATTCAGACTTCATGCAGAAGTGGGCCGTGACCAAGGAGAAGGTCCCGGCGAACGAACTCATCACCAATGACCTTATCGACGAGATCAACAACTTCAACCAGGCCGACGTCATTGCTGCGGCGAAGGCTTACAGATCGAAGTGAGACGGGGTGGTTGAGCCGCTTGTAGACTTCCCCACTTCGTTCGAAACGCGGGAGAATCCTAGGTCGGCTTACCCTCGATCACGGTGGTTCCCGTGGGCGAATCTGTTTCGACCGTTTGGGTCAACTCGAACCCAGCAGCGCGGTATAGCGCACGATATTGCGCCTCGGTGCGCTCGCATCCCCCCGTCATAAGAAGCATGTTCAGGTCGGAGAGTTCGGGATAGACGGTCTTCCCGGCCGGGCGCAACATCGTTTCCAGCAAGACCAATTTACCGTCAGCAGCGATGGCTTGACGGACGATCTTCAGGATTGCGGTTGCCTGTTCGTCATCCCAATCGTGGATTACCCGGGAGAGAAGGTAGGTATTTCCTCCGGCAGGAACGCTGGTAAAGAAATCGCCCGAAATGACCTCACAGCGGCCTTCCAATCCAGCTTGGGCAATTGTGCTTTGGCCGCCAGCGAAGGCGTGAGGCAGATCGAATAGTTTGCCGTGCATGCCCGGATTTCGCTTCAGGATGTCGGTAATGATCCTTCCATGCCCTCCACCCACGTCGATGACTTCTGCGGCCGGAGAAAAATCATATGCTTCCAGCACCCCGGTCATATGAAGGGCCGAGAACGCGGTCATCGTCGCGTTAAAGAGTTTCGCCAGCTCGGGGTTGCTCAGTAGCCAATCGAAACAGTTGATGCTGCCGGAGAGTTTCTGGCTGGCGCTTTCACCCGTCTTCACGCAGTGCTCGAAAAGCTCGACAGCGCTCGCATTGTGCGGCCAAGAGACGGCGCGCTGGCACCGGCCGTCTCAGCCAGTTGTTCGATGCTTCTGGGCCCATCGGCGAGCAAATCGGCAATTCCCAGTGCCGCCACAACGTGAATCGCTTCTGAAATGAGCCGCATCTGGATGAGCTCAAGTAGTCGGGCGGCCGCCTCTGGTTTGGTCGCCTGTAATGGAGCAGTGGCATGCATTTGCGGTCCTCCCAGGTGTAGCGGTCAGCATCGTGCTGGCCGGGCGCCCGGCCAGCACTTATAGTTCAAAGACGAAAAGACCCTGCGAGAATTGCATCGGTTAAGCGGTTCCGAATCATCAAGGAAGTCGGGCAGCGGGCTCGCGCGCACCGAATGCCAGTTATGAAGTGGAAGGCTTGATGTTCCGGGTGTGACGGAACTGCGAGGAAAAAGTTGAGCACGCTTGGTGAGGAACCGGAAGCCTAGTACCTCATAGATCGTGATCAAGAAAACGGTCGTAGTGCCCTTAGAAAGAATGCTGACGCTCACAACAACCCGTCGAGTTGAAGCGGAACCGTCGGTATCGGGGCAGCGCAGATAAAGTCACCGGAAGCGAATTCAAAGAGGCCCCTTGTTGGAGGGGCCTTGAGCTACGAAATCACCGTGTTTCTGTTAGTACGTCACAGAAGTCCCACTGCCAGTAAAACTGTGCTGGACAGGAGAGTCATTTGCATAGTCGTTAACGGCCTGGATGATGTTCACGATCTGCTGCGGCAACGTGCCACCGCTGACGGCGGTCATTGCAGTACGAGTCATCTCAACGGCTACGGGGATGTCTTTGATTACCAGCGTGTTCATTTCGATTCTCCAAGGGCAAATTCGTCAGACAGGGAATGTCAGAGCTTGTTTTGAGGGTGTCGCCACTCCTCGATGATGATTAAGGCAAAGTGCGTGCCAAACTGTGGCGCGGCGGTAAGCGATTGCACAACCAGTTGAAAATATTAGATTTTTAATGACGATCAGTGCGAATTCGTAGACAGACGTGCGCGCTGGACCGGTGGGTCGGATCCAACTCTCCGTCTGGCGCTGTGGGTTAGATCGCGACACATGCGGTCCGTCTACGTATCCCGTGTTTGTACGATGTCCTCGAGGCTTAGAATCCGGTCGAAGCTTCCAACGCGAATAGGCAGCCGCAAGGGGAAGTGGGTTTCGCGGCACTTGCCCGGAGCTGATGCGCGATGCCATACATCCACCGGTGCGCCCGCCGTAGCTCGCCGAATCCGCTCGAATCCTCCCGAATCGACATCCGAGTCCAATTGGCTCGTGAGTCGCTACTGATGCCCGTGCGCGTCATCAGCTATTTTTTCCAACACAGCGGCTAGAAGAGTCTCGCTTGAGACGCTGTCAGTCAGGGAGACATTCCCCGGCTCTTCGATGTCTATCTGCAGAAGCCGTTCTCCTGCGAGGGACTCATGCAGGTCATCGAAGACGCTCGCTGCGGCAGCGATGCGAATACACGCCAACCGATGGTCACTGGCGTGTTTCCTACGCCTTACTGCGAAAAATCGTCGACATCTAGCCACGGGTAACTACGCCAACGGATTCCGCTGACGGATACTGCAAATTCGCCGGGCGGCCCGGCGCCCGTGGCTGCCCTGCAGGGAGCGCCTCGTGGAAATCGCCTGTAGGACGGGGCGGTCGTCATCGCGCGGGCCGAGCCGACACACGGACCCAGATCTTTCATCTGCCAGCGCACGTGTCCGAGCCGATGCCAGAGATCGAGACTGCGCTGGATATCCTTGCCGTCGACAACGCGAGAGAGATCACTTGCAGTTCGTTGCGGTCTCGTCCGCAGAGCCGCCGTCACAGTCAGCGCATGAAGTTTATCGGGCCCGTAAGTGGCGTCCATCTACGGAAGAGATGGATTGCATCTCAATATGTCGTCTTCTCAGGAGGCCGGTGCGCTCCTACCATTCGTGTTCGGCCAGCGGGCCGATCTGCAAGCTCTCGCGCTTCTAGCGGGGAGCTTGGGTCGTCGTCCCGTTGCTGGACTTCGGCTCCGCCAGTCGCGGGACCCCGCTTTTCAATTACGAAAGGATGAAAGATCATGAAAAACTTAGAAGGCAAGATTGCAGTCGTCACGGGCGGAAGCAGTGGGATTGGCTTGGCCACAGCCAAGCGCTTCGTGGATGAAGGTGCGCATGTCGTAATTACTGGGCGCCGAGAGAAAGAGCTGAAAGAGGCCGCCACGCTCATTAAGAAAAACGTTACGACGGTCGTGGGCGATGTGTCGCGCTTGGAAGATCTGGATCGCCTCTTTGCTGTCGTGAAAGAGAAACATGGTCACATCGACATTCTCTTCGCGAACGCGGGCGCAGGGACAATCGCACCGCTCGCGGTAGCTAGTGAGGCCCATTTTGACCAGACCTTCGACGTGAACGTGAAGGGAATGTTCTTTACGGTGCAGAAGGCCCTTCCCCTCTTCAAAGACGGCGGTTCGATTATCCTGAACTCTTCGGTCTCGAACGTGCTCGGGCTTCCAGGATTTACTGCTTACGCCGCGAGTAAGGCGGCTGTGCGCAACTTCGCGCGCGGCTGGGCCTTGGAATTGAAAGACCGCAAGATCCGCGTGAATTGTATGAGCCCCGGAGCAATCGACACCCCGGCCTTGGCGACTACGACGGGCCTTACCGCTGAACAGGCCGAGCAAGCAGTCGCACAGTTCACCACGCAGATCCCAATGGGCCGCAGGGGCATGCCCGAGGAAATCGCTGCAGCAGTCACGTTCCTCGCCTCTGATGAAAGTTCTTACATCACCGGTATCGATCTTCCCGTCGATGGGGGCATGGCGCAGGGCTGACCCGACGCGGTCCTGTGGCTGGACTTACGGGCACGCCGTTCTCATTGGTAGCGACACGACATATGCGACCGATCGAGCGCGATCCGACCGCGGAAATGGAAAAGAAAACAAAGGCGATGCTATGAGCGCCGAAAAGAACGTCCAGACCGTGAGGAATCTCTTCGTCGCGATCAGCCGTGCGATAGGGACAGCATGTTGACACTGGTTGCCGAAGACATCGAGTGGATCATCCCCGGCAGCGATTGGCCGTTGGGCGGAACGCATCGCGGACGCGCTTGGGTGGGGGCCGCATATCAGATGGCCTCCGAGGAGGTGCCGATGACCATTTCGTCTTTGCCACTGCCGTCCTGGACGGCAAGATCACGAACATCCCGGAGTACATTGACATGCAGGCGCTGGCGCGGGCTCAGAGGAACGCGTCCGCGCCTGCGCAGCGCCGGCCTTAGCGGCATTCTTCGCGGTCTATGGCGAATGAGCCGTGGACCGATGCCTTGCACGTCATACGCTCATCGAATTCTCTACCGTGAAGGATATCCCATGTACGACCAATCCAAGCTAGCGGAGTTGATCCGTTTCTCACGCGTCGATGCGGGCGCCACCGTCATCGACGTCTACCCGGGCGACGGCGACTGGAGCCGTCTCTTTTCAGACGTCGTGGGACCCGAAGGACGGGTCTACAGCTTCGTGCCGGCCGAAGTCGCCCACTTCAAGAACGATCCGGTCGGCCTCATGCGGACGCTTGCGAAGGAGCCGGGCCGAGAGAACGTCGAGGTCGTTTCGGCGGACCTCGTGGCGATGCCGCAGGCCACTCGACCGGCTGATGTCCTGTGGCTGCACCTGTTCTACCACGACCTCCACACTGCGCTTATGCAGGCCAAAGGCGCGACGGCGGCGGAGTTCAACCGAGCCGTCTACGAGCGACTGAAGTCCGGTGGGTACTATGTCATCGTCGATCACGCCACCGCCGCCGGGGTGGGCATGAGCAACGCCCAGTCGCTGCATCGGATTGACCCTGTGTCCGTGCGCGAGGAGGTGGAAGCGGCAGGCTTCGTACTGGACGCGGAAAGCACCGTTCTCGCCAACAAGGACGATCCGCACTCGAGCAAGGTGTTCGACCCCTCGATCAAGGGTGAGACCGATCGCTTCGCCTATCGGTTTGTGAAGCCCTAACGCGTCCCGCCGCCCACTTAATGTCGAGCTCGCCACTGGGTGCAAACAACTTGATGCGAGGGTCTGGCTATCGGGCCTGAGGCCAAGGACGCGGCACTTGCGCGTGCTTCCGAGGACATCGCGGCCCTTACCGCTTGGGGCCAGGTCTCTACCAACCAACGGATCTGATCATGAAGTATTCCGTCATCGGATCGGGCAGCATCGGCATGGCGCTAGCCCGCCGGTTTTCGCGCAGCGGCATCGAGCTGGGCGTCGCGAACACGCGAGGCGCGGAATCGCTCGCTTCCCTGGTGAACGAGTTCGGCAACAAGGTCATCCCCGGATCCCAATCATGGCCCAAGCAGGGGGCGATTTGCGATGTTCGAAGCGACAACACTGCGTCCTCAGCCGCCGGTCCATAAGCATTCGAATAGGTCAGAAAATGGAGAGCTTTCGATGAGCATCGAAGAGAACGTCCAAGTCGTCAAAGACTTCTTTGCAGCAACGGGCAGCGGCGATAGACGACGTCTGCTGTCGTTGTGCGCCGAAGATATCGAGTGGATCGTTCCGGGCGAGGGTTGGGCCTTGGCCGGGACGCATCGCGGGCATGCCGGACTGGAGGATTTGCTCCAGAAGGCCTCCGGTCTGGAAACGTCATTCCCCGAGCCTCCAGAATTCGTCGCGCAGGGAGACCGAGTGTTGATGACTGGCCTCGCTAGGGGAAAAGTGAAGGCCACGAATAGGCCGTTCGAAGATTATTTCGTCTTTGCCATGACCGTTCGAAATGGCAAGGTGACGAACATCCGGGAGTACGTTGACACGCAAGCACTCGCGCGAGCATCCGAGCCGCGAGTGTCGGACGAGCGTGCGCGGCGGAACGCGCGAGCAGACACGCGGCGTCGATAGCCGCGAGTACTCGTTTGGCTTCTCCAGGGCGCCGCCGCACCGGTCTGTGCAGACCAAGCGTGACCCAAAAATGCTGATTTCCCGATACCACCGCTCCGCGGGGCGGGCCACCATCGCCGTCTTGAGTCGGCTAAGGGTGACAGCCGACCTACCCCACTGCGGTGCTGTCAGCGGGCCGCTGAGGCGCGGCAATAAGCGGAGCAGGCGCGGCGGAACTCGCGGGCAAGCGGCCGTTCCTGATGGCCACTGGGCCTGGTGTTTGCCCGTGCAGACCGATACCACCCGGTTCATGGCCGAGCGAACGCTTTGAAAGGCGGCACCGCCTTCTGCGGCGCCAACAGCGTTCCGTGCACATCAAACTTCTCGTTGTTCACAGGTTTGACGCGTCTCTCGTTAACGGACTTTGCGCAGCCGTTCGGCAAGCTTCACGGCGCCAACTTGCACGCGGTCACCGGACGCTCGGCACGCCAACGGGTGGTCTGCTTGCTTTTCTGCAGTCCTGCTGACCGTGACATGGATCCGCAAGCACCTGTATCGCTCGAATTCAATTACCTCAGAGGACCACTTGCAGCCTGCAACCCACCGCGACCAGCTGATCACCATGCTTGCCGAGGCCGCCGAAATCGAGCACTGCCTCATGTGCACTTATCTGTACGCGGCATTTTCGCTCACGGCTTCGTTCGACGCCGCAGGAAACCTCGGCTTCTTTCCGGGCTCGACGCTCGGCAATTTCACGCCGAAGGCTGCCATCGAACTACTCGGGCATCTTGGCATGTGCTCGGTTCCCATTCGCGGCTGCTCCTCGGCATCGACACTACCCAAGATCCGGCCCTTCTGATCCCGGCCTACGACGATGCCTCTGGTGTCACCGCGGAGTTCAATCTCAACCTTTTGGATCGCGTCAATCGCGAACTGGGAGGCGACTTCGACCGACGCGAGTTTCGCCACCTTGTTCGGTACGACCCGGTGCTCAGTCGCATAGAGATGCATCTCGCCAGTCAGCGTGCGCAAGAGGTGAGGATGAGCGGCTGTGAATTTGAGTTTGCGGCCGGTGAAACCATCCGTACGGAAAACGCTACAAGTATTCGCGCTCGGATTTCGTCAGGATGGCACATGCCGCGGGGTGGAGCAGTGTGCAGTCGTGGCACGATGACGGCAAGACGGGCTTTGTGGTCTACCTTCTGGCTCGCGAGGTCGAATGACTTTCGGTTAAGGCCGCTGCCTAGCGCTAGAGTTTTGCGGGTTCAGGCGATTCTTTTGCGCTCGACCAGTCTTTCAGATGCTCAACGAGCCAGCGGCCGGCGGGACCAGGAGGCGCTGCGGCTGGGTAGACGGCAGAAATGGTCAGCATGGTTCCAGCGCGCGGGACACCATCGACGTCAAGGGCGACCAGGTCACCGGAGGCGATGTCTTTCTCCACCATGTGAAGAGGCATCCCTCCCCAGCCGACACAGTCCTTGAGCAACGCATATTTCGTGGACAGATCGGCCAAGCGCCAGGTCGTAGACGATAGGACCCCGTAGTCGCGGCCAGCGAGCAGCTGTGAACGATCGGTCAAGACCAGTTGCACGTGCTTGGAGAGTTCCTTCTTGGGGATATGGCCCTCGAAGTTTGCAAGCGGGTGGCCACGCGCAGCAACCATCACCAACGGGACGGTGCCGAGGCGGTCGACAGCCAGCGACGGGAAGTCCATTGGGAGTGAGGCGAGGATGCCCAACGTGCAGCGCCCCTCCAGTACCGGCTGATACCCAGCACCCAAACCCTCCACGAAGATCCGTAACGGCGTCAACGGGAAGCGCTTGGCGAACGCTCTGGCTGCCTCGCTGATGGCGGCAGTGGGAAAGAAGACATCGAACACCACGGAGAGCTCGGCCTCGACTCCCGAGGCCATGAGCTTTGCCCGAGCTTTGAGGGTGTCAACACCCGAGACGATGGCCCGCGCATCCGCAAGAAGGAGCACGCCTTCAGGCGTTAGTTTTGGGAAACGCCCTGACCTGTCGAATAGTGTGATGCCGATCTGCTCCTCCAAAGCACTCACCCAGCCACTGACTGCGGACTGCACGCGGTTCAAGCGTCGAGCCGCCGCGGAGAAGCTTCCTTCGTCCACCGCAGCGATGAATGTTCTGAGCTGGTCGAGGGATACGCCGTCGAGCATATAAGCCTTTATCTATCTCTGAGAGGGATGTCTCGCATCGCAATATACCGGCTTCTCAGAGTGGGTGGCGGTCCCCATCATTGGTACCCATGGAAGCGCACAGCTGGACCGCGCCACCGAGCAGAATGCGTCGCTCGTCGAGGAAGCGGCCGCTGCGCTCGACGAGCAGGCCCAGCGACTGCGCGAGACTGCGGCGGTGTTCCGCATCGCCTGAGTGCGGCCGGCGCAGCGCAACGAAGGGGCGCCTGGCGCCCCGCTCCTACGTCCGGCTGCGGTACAGTGCTGCCTGCACTGCACGGGGCCAGACATGGATGACAGAAGAAAACCTGACACACACAGCGCCCGGGGCGAAGCCACCACCCGGACTTGGGCTGACGACGCCGTTCGCGCAGCGCGCAAGACACTCCATACCTGCACGGTGGCCTGTGACGGCGTCACAACGGAACATCAATCCGTGTACGCGGGATTCAAGGCCTACGGCTTGCCGGCAGGCGACCATATCCGGTTCCGTGCCAAAGCCAAAAGGGATGGCGTGGCGATTTTTGAACACGAAGGAAAATCGTACGAGTTCCGGACCTTCCTGAAGGAGTCGGGGCGCGCGAGGGGCGCCCCGCACGTCACGTCGGAGGTCAACGCGCTGCGTGTCCCGCTTCGCGCGCCGCCGCTTCATTTCGAAAATTGAGTATCGCTGGCATCCGAGGGACGTACGGCGGATGACGACCCACTTCGGCCTTTCAAGCTACCCCAAAGCGGCCGTTCATCTCTCGAGTATCCCTGCAAGCTTGAGCTTTCTACTCGCAGTGGGTAAAGGACCACAGAGACGTGTTTCATATCGGCCAAGAACGTCTCTGCAAGCTTCGGCTGTCCTACCTGCAACCTCTTCAGGGTGCCGTAGTATCCCCCGAGCTGATCGAGAAGCCATATGTCGCCCTCGATGTAGTTGAAGAGCGCGTCGATATTGTCCGTGTGAGTGAACCTGTCGAACGTTGCAGGAACGCTACGCTGGAATGCGACCTCCTTGTGGATTGTCCACGCCATATATCCCGTATCGTCGGTCAGCTTTTGCCACAGTGGTTGATACTGCACAAAGTGTTCGTGCGTATCGCAAGCCGCCTCAACGAAGTCATTGCCCGAATGTCGGGAACAGGCGAGGGGACGCGACGTGCATCATCGGTGGTCGAATGGTCGTTTCCGGACGCGGACCCCGAGATGCCACGTCGTCGATCGGGCCGCATTTGGCAGAAGTCGACCCGGGGCGGCCCCCTGCTCTCGCGCGACCTAAACGGCTTCTTTCAAGGTCCTCCGGCCGTTCGCCCATCAGGTCAGGCGGTGGGTGTCGAGTGACGGGCGAAGACCGCCACTTTTGAGGCAACGCCACATGGGTCAGCCGCCACTGTCCGTGGCGTAGGGGCCCTGCGTGTACTATTCGTGTTGAACACAGCGGACGACTGCTACGGATGTAGCATCGTCGGCTGTGTAACTGCAGCTCGCCTCGAAAGCGGTCCTGGGGGACGATGAAATGCGCGTACTGATCGTCGATGATCACGAGCTGTTCAGAGCCGGATTGGCGCTGCTGCTGAGAGAGCTCTTTCCGAACATCGAGTTGCTGCACGCGAGCACGTTGTCTCAAGGCGTGAAGCACGCGGTTGGCGAGCTCCTGAACATCGTATTTCTCGATCTCGATCTTCCCGATGGCCACGGTTGCGGCGCGCTTGCCAAACTGAAGGAGTCGCGCCCGTCGTTACCGGTGATCGTGATATCGGCCGATGAGAGCGTGGAAAGCATCAGTCGGTGCATCGAACTTCGCGCCATGGGATACGTGCCCAAGTCGTCACCTCCTGAAGCGCTTCATGCAGCGATAAGCGCAGTGCTTGCCGGGGGCGTGTTCCTGCCCGCCGCCAGCATCGCGAGACTCAGGCGTGACATGGGCACGGACGAGGCTCCGGTAAGTGTGCCTGGGAACGCACAGCCGAGCCGTAACTCGGAAATGAGCAGCGCATCCGAGCTGGGACTCACTCCGAGAGAGTTCGAAACGTTGGCGTGGCTGGTGCGCGGGCTTCCGTCCAAGGCGATTGCGCTGAGAATGGGGCTCGAAGACGTTACGGTGCGAAAATACGTCAGTCATTTGCTCGCGCATTTCAATCTGCGGCGCCGTACGGAACTCATCGTCATGCTGGCGGATAAAGGGATCAAACTCGGCGTCCCGCCAGTCACGGATCCCGCACATGATCGAAGCCCGTCGGCCGTTGGGCAGCAACGAACCGACTGACTTCAGCGAGCGTGCTTTCCGGCGCGGAAGACTTCCGCAACAGCACGAACGGCTCGGCAAAATCGCGAAGTGCATGCGGAGACACCAGTTCGCCAGTGATGAATGCGACGGGAAGCGCGCCCGCCCAGGCGAAATGCCGCCTGATCCGCTCGGCAACCTCAATGCCAGTCGGCCCGTCGCGCAGCCGGATATCGGCGACAATGATGTCGGGTGCGCGGCCATCGTCGGCGAGAATCGCTTCGAATCCCTCCATTGACCCGGCGGTATCCACCAGTGCGCCAGCACTGAGGAACAGTCGGCGCAGGCCCTCGAGAACGGTCGGTTCGTCGTCGCAAAGCAGGATGTATTTGCCCTTAAGGATGGATGTGCACTTGCCGTCCGTTCGATCGTCCGTCTCGACGACAGGTATCATTTTCGATATCGGAGCGTACAGGGAAAAACGTGACCCACGCCCTTCGACCGACCAGAAACGCATGCTGTGCTTCGGCAGAATTCCGACAACCCGATTGACGATAGACAGCCCAAGTCCAAGGCCTTTCGACCGGTCGCGGCCAGGATTGTTAATCTGATAGTACTCGGCGAATATCGCATCCCGATGCGCGGGCGAGATGCCGACACCTGTGTCCCACACGTCTATGCGAAGCCGTTCCCCAATCAGCACCCAGCCGATTACGACTCCCCCCGCGGAGGTGTTCTTGATCGCATTCGATACAAGATTGGACAATGCCCGCTTGAACAGGGAGCGGTCGCTTTCAATGGGTGGAGGGTGGCGCCGACGCTCGCTGATTCTGAATTCTATGCCTCGGGACCTTGCCGGTTCAAGGTATTGCTCGAAGACCTCCATAAGCACGGTCTGCGTATCGACTGGCGCCAGGTGCGGGACGTATGAGCCCAGTTCGCTATAGTCCTGAATATCCTTGAACATGTCGAGGAGGTCACGTGCCGTTTCCTCGATGACGTCGAGATCATAGCTTGCGGCGTGTTCACCTTCGAGTTTTATCCGTGCGCTACGGATAAAGAGGTTAATTGCGGCGAGAGGCTGCTGGATATCGTGGTAGGCCGACGAAAAGAACCGCTCCTTCTCTCTGACGACTTCTCTCATGCGTTCATTTTGTTGCTTGATCACGCGGGAAGCGGCGTCGACTCGTGCCTTGGCTGCGCGCAACGTCCGCCGGAACACAAATTCGCGCCGGGCGGCGAGTTCAAACTGAATGCAGACGACAATGCCGGCGAGATACATGAGAGACACGGTATTCCCACGGGAAACCCAGGAAACCCAGTGAAACCTCGGCGTGGAAACATTACTCCGTAGCCAGAGGTAAATAGCAACGCGGAAGGTTACAACGCATAGGCCGACCAACCACGCTGCTGTAATTGCGCGGAGTCGGAACGATGTGAATATCACGAACATGATAAGAAAATATTCGGGGAAAGTTTCCTCGAAGACCCATCTCGCCGGGTAAACGTTCATCAACTCCAATTGGGCGAACCAACAACTCAGTATGACTACGGAAAGTAATCTGACGGACCGGCGCTCGTCAAAGGCGCGTGGTCCCCACATCAACCATAACGGCAGGGCCATACCCACGGCACCTGCGAGTCGCACATAGCCAACGTGAAGGAGGATGCTGGGATCAAGCATGTTCAGCAGCCACCAATCACGCCAAACAAACGCGATCCATATCAGTATGAGGCTGGCGCCGGCCAGCCTGCGTTGGCCCGCGTAGCGACGCGCATAGTCCATACGGAACGCACGCTCCATCGCCGCCGACCTGAACTTGCGTACTACGAAGCCTGACGATCTCATAGCCTGCTTGATCCGGAAAGCCACCGTGGGCGGATAGTGCGCGACATCGAGAGGCTTTATCGGCGCACCACGGGTTAGACAGGTCCCCACCGAACGTGGCTCGCGCCACTCACGGATCCCGCACGTGACCGAACCCTGTCGGCGGTCGGTCGGCAACGAGCCGACTGACTTCAGCGAGCGTGCTTTCTGGCGTGGAAGACTTCCGTAATAGCACAAACGGCTCGACGAAATCGCGAAGTGCGCGAGGCGACACCAGTTCGCCGGTGATGAACGCGACGGGAAGCACGCCCGCCCAGGCGAAATGCTGCCTGATCCGTTCGGCGACCTCGATGCCGTTCGGCCCGTCCCGTAGCCGGATATCGGTGATGATGACATCTGGCGCTCGACCGTCCTCGGCCAGTATCGCTTCGAATCCCTTCATTGACCCGGCAGAATCCACCAGTGCGCCAGCACTGAGGAACAGTCGCCGCAGGCCCTCGAGAACGATCGGTTCGTCGTCGCAAAGCAGGATGTATCTGCCGTTAAGGATGGACGTGCATGCGGCGTTCGCTTGATCTTCCGTCACGATGACCGGTGCTAATTGCGATATCGGAGCGTACAGGGAGAAGCGTGACCCGCGCCCTTTGACCGACCAGAAACGCATACTGTGCTTCGGTAGAATCCCGACAACCCGACTGACGATAGACAACCCAAGTCCGAGGCCTTTCGACCGGTCGCGGCCAGGGTTGTCAATCTGATAGTACTCGGCGAATATCACATCCCGATGCGCGGGCGATATGCCGACACCTGTGTCCCACACGTCTATGCGAAGCCGTTCCCCGATCTCCACCCAGCCGACAACGATGCCCCCCACGGAGGTGTATTTGATCGCATTCGACATGAAATTGGATAGTGCCCGTTTGAACAAAGCGTGGTCACTTTCAATAGGCGGCGGGGAGCGCCGACGCAGGCTGATTCTCAACTCGATGCCCCGCGATCTCGCCAGCTCGAGGTATTGCTCGAAGACCTCCATAAGCACGGTCTGCGTATCGACTGGCGCCAGGTGCGGGACGTATGAGCCCAGTTCGCTATAGTCCTGAATGTCCTTGAACATGTCGAGGAGGTCGCGTGCCGTTTCCTCGATGACGTCGAGATCATGGCTTGCGGCGTGTTCATCTTCGAGTTTTATCCGCGCGCTACGGATAAAGAGGTTGATCGCGGCGAGAGGCTGCTGGATGTCGTGGTAGGCCGATGAAAAGAATCGCTCCTTCTCTCTGACGACTTCTCTCATGCGTTCATTTTGTTGCTTGACTACGCGGGACGCGGCTTCAACGCGTGCCTTGGCTGCGCGCAACGTCCGCCGGAACACAAATTCGCGCCGGGCAGCGAATTCAAACTGAATGCAGACGCCAATACCAACGAAATACATCATCAACACCATAGCCCCAGTGGTAAACCAGTGAGACCACGGTGTGGGAATACCCCAGATGTATTGGAGCAGTTCTATAAGATGGTAGGTTACAACGCATAGCCCGACTAACCATGCTGCCGTGATTGTACGAAGTCGGAATATCGTGAATATCAGGAAAAGGACAACAAAAAAGCCGGGGAAAATCTCCTGTCCGACCCGGACTGGCGGGTAAACGTTCACCAACCCCAATAGGGCGAACCAGCAGCTCAGCGTCACTACGCAAAGTAATCTGACGGCCCAGCGTTCGTCAAAGGCGCGTGGTCCCCACATCAACCATAGCGGCAGGGCCATACCCAAGGCACCTGCAAGTCGCACATAGCCAACGTGGAAGAGGATGCTGGGATCAAGCGTGTTCAGCAGCAACCAATCACGGATAACAACCGCGGTCCATATCAGTATGAGGCTGGCGCCGGCCAGCCTGCGTTGGCTCGCGTAGCGACGCGCATAGTCCATACGGAACGCACGCTCCACAGCCGCCGAGCCAAACTTGCGTACCAGGAAGCCTGACAATCTCATAAGGCTGCTTGATCAGGAAAGCCGCCGTGGGCGGATAGTGCGCGGCGTCGACAGGCTGTATCGGCGCACCGCGGGTTAGACAGGTCCCCACCGAACGTGGCTAACGGAGTACGACGGCACATGCCAGTGAAAGCGGCGCCGGTGGTCATGGGTGCGCAACGCCTTCGTGCGTAACCAGATAAAAACAGAATAACAGGTCGCCATTTCTACCATCAGCCACAAATGTATCAACAACGGGATATGTCCTTGCCTGCACTGGAAGGTTCAGCAAGGCGCTCCACCATCATTGAAGGCAACTAGCTGATATGTCACCGGGATCGGCCAACGGGAATGCATACATCTTTCGTCGGCGTTGCGGGTCCGTCGCCTACGCATGTGCGTTGTGACGGCGTTTCGCCTGACCAACAATGAATATGACAGCAATGCTGGGAAGACATTCGTCGAGTGCATCCAGATCGGTTGATCGTTGCACCGAGCCGAACCTGTTTCTGTTCGTGCGAAGACTGCTGTCGGCGAAAGATGCACAGGCCGATCTCTTCAACTCCGAGGGAGTACTCTCATGAAACTTTATCAATCGATCACCGTCTGTCTTGCCATGATAGCTGGAGTCACAGCAGACGGATGCTTCGCCCAAACGGCGATCAACCAGCAGGGGGTGGTAACGGATGGCAACGCCCCGCAGGTTTCAGAGGTCGCGGTTCCGGCCGTCACACCGGCACCCTCCGTGCCCGTTGGAAAAACACGCGAGCAAGTGATGCGCGAGCTGGAAGATTTTCAGAAAAATGGCGGCCCAGCACTGATGCTCGATATTTACCGAGGCGGCAGCTAATGAAGCGTCGCGAGCCAGACGGGCGTTTCGACCATCGAATGGTTGTCGGCGCGTTCCGACACAGCCGACATTGCAGGACTACGGATCGGCCAATTGCTAAAATCTACCTCGTGGGCTGGACGCGACCAACGTCGGCGGTCCTCTGACATTCGACCTCCGCTGCGGATCGACCTCGACCCATTCGACATTCCAGTAAGAAGAATTTCGACACCGGAAGCTTCGCCGATTGCCTGATTGACCGGGATGGCCGATGAATTGCTGGATCGAGTCCGCACCTCAATGTCCGCTACCAGGGGGATTGCGACGTTTGAATGTCCATCTGAATGCACAGACGAACGGCCGCAGATGGCCGAAGGACTAAACCGCTCGCGCGGTAGGGGCTCCGATCCGACGCTGGAGGTGAAGGTCAAGCCGGTCACGCGGTTTATGTTGAAGAGCGAGGCAATCCG
>NZ_JBNDMQ010000068.1:0-21988 GCF_050436665.1 Paraburkholderia sp. EB58
CTGCCCGATGGTAACTGACGTAGCATGAACTAGAACCGCTTTGTGTCGACCCGAATCGAACCTCTAAGGAAGGAGAATCAGATTATGACGATGAACAGACGTAGTTTCTCGGCTGCACTGATAGCCGGAGCCGCCGCTACACTCGTTTCTACTCTCGGTATGGCGGCAACTCCCGCGCCGACGAAAGCGCGGAACGTCGTCCTTGTGCACGGGTTGTTCGCCGATGGGTCGTCCTGGTCAGAAGTGATCGCGCGACTGCAAGCAGCAGGACTCAATACCACGTCTGTCCAGAACCCTCTGACGACGTTGACCGACGCGGTTGCTTCGGCCCAACGCGTGCTGGCGCGTCAGGACGGCCCGACCGTATTGGTCGGGCATTCCTTCTCCGGGATGATCGTGACGGAGGCTGGTGTGCACCCAAATGTTTCTGCACTTGTCTATGTGGCAGCTCGGGCGCCTGACGCGGGCGAGGATTACTCGGAGCTGGCCAAGAAATTTCCTGCGCCGCCGGCGTCCGCGGGGATTGTTTTTGACGGCGATGAAGGTCGTCTGAGCGAGGCCGCGTTCCTTCGCGATTTTGCGGGCGATCTACCGGAAGCGAAGGCGAAGGTCCTCTATGCAGTGCAAGAGCCGTTTCACAAGGCGCTGCTAACCGGCAAGACCACACATGCTGCCTGGCGGTCAAAGCCGAGTTTCTACGCTGTTTCGACGGAAGACAGGACAATTAACCCCGACCTCGAACGTTTCATGGCGAAGCGCATGGGCGCTACGACCATCGAGGTAAAAGCAAGCCATCTCTCGTTGATCTCTCATCCCGACGAGATCACCCGGCTAATCCTGGAAGCCGCGGGGCAGGTTAGTTAAAGAAGCCAGAGGCTCTGGCTCGTCGCAGGATTGCATTGTCTCAAGCGTCACTTGCAGCGTGCAGGGGGGTGACCTGCCATCGCGGGGCTGTTTCAATGGCACGTCGTCCCAATTGGTCAAGTTTTTGGAAACGATTGTTAGCGTGGCGCTAGCGAATCTCTACACGGCATGATTGAATCTTTGCAGCTCTCTCCTTAAACTGGCATCACATCTTCACCGATGGCAACCCGGTGGTCTCCATACCTCGATCAATCTCGAATGGTCTGGAGTAAGCACCTGGTTCTTATGTCCGGCAGTAAGGCAAGCCGCGTGGTGACCAGCTGCGCTGAACGGGCGGTGATGCGCAAAAGCCCGCCTCGTCGAGATAGAACAGGCGGCACTGGCCGTCGCGTGCGGCTACCCGAAGCTTGTCGAGCGTCGGCATAGAAAATCACTTGGCCTGCTTCATCACGAATTCCTCTTCGTTGCGCTTTTTTTAAGCGTGTAGCGGTTGCGCTTGAACGTGAAGCCAGCGCGCTTGAGGGCTTCGCCGAACGTTTCGATGCGGCATGGCAGCGGCTCAACATGAACGTCCTATACTCGCTGGGCAATCTGGGCAATCTGGGCAATCTGGGCAATCTGGGCAATCTGGGCAATCTGGGCAATCTGTGCAACGGTCAAGGGCTCGGTCCGCGCCACTTCAAGTGCTGTGGCGACCATCCCGTCGGACAGCGCCGGGGCACGGCCGCCGTTATGGCCGCCCATCAGGCCGAAACACGCCGCTGTCGCGCCACGCGTGGAACCAGTTGTAGACCGTCTGTCCGCTCACATCGAGCTGTGCGGCGATCGTCCTGCGTTTGAGTCCGCGCCCCAGCATCAACACGCCGGCGGCCCGCGTGCGCGTGTCCCGATGCCTGTGATTGATCGACAACTGCTGCAACGGCACCTCCTCGGCTTCGCTCAGTTCAACGACCCACCTCGTCCACTTCATCCTGTACCCCGGCAACATGAAGCGGCCAGGTTAGCGAAGGTCAAACTGTTTTACCTGGTGCACTTAATTGCTAATAAAATGTAAGAAGCGGAGACGCGAATGCTTGTGAACGGAAACGCGCATACTTTTCAAAATTGGTAGTTATAGTTTTGAGGTATAGGGGCGAGAGGTGTTGGAAATTTATGTCTACCCCGGAAACTGACTTTTCCCGGGTAGCGGAATTTTTCGTGAAATTTAGCCAAGTTCACTATGCCCGCGAGTTTGCATTGCTCTTAACCACCTGGAGCTGCGTCGGCTCGATGCGGTTGCCCAAGTCGTGCTCCGGCTTCAAGCTCGACGTGCGGGGCGATTGGGACGTCCGAGGAAGAACGAAGCGCAGGCGCTCACGAACGACATGGCCGTGAGGAACGCAGCCACGGCGTAGCCGCTATGAAAGGTCTGATAGAGCCACAGCGAGATCAGCGGGGCGGGTCCGCCGGCAATGATCGAAGCGCCCTGATAGCCGAGCGACGCGCCGGTATACCGGATATGCGGCGGGAAGCATTCGGCAATGTAGGCCGCCTCGCTGCCGTAGATGGCAGCGTGGATGATCATCAGCACCACCATGGCGATGACCACGACTGCATGTGTTCGTGTATCGAGCATGGCGAAATACGGAAACGCGAACAAGGTCATGCAGACGCAGGCGGAAAGGAAGGTCCGGCGCCTGCCGATGCGGTCGGAAACATAGCCGAAGAAAGGCAGAGCGAAGCATGCCACGATCGCGGCGATGAGAACCGCGTTGAGGACGAACTCGCGCCCAAGCCCCAACTCCTGCGACCCGTACAGGACGACGAAAGTCGTGAGCATATAGAACGCCGCCTGTTCGCCAGGGCGAATGAGCGCGCAGAGCAGAATGGCGCGCCACTGGGTACGCAAGGCTTCTGCGAGAGGCGTCTCCCTCCGCCCGACGCGGCTGGCAACGGCGCGATTCGCTTCGAGGAATTCGCGCGTTTCGGGCACGCCGAAACGGATCACGAGTCCGATCACGAGCAATACGCCGCTGATCCAGAACGGAATTCGCCAGCCGAAGTCGAGCAGATGGTCGCCCGTGGCGCGCGCGCAGCCGCTCCAGACGAGAACCGACACCACGAGACCGAGCGGCACGCCGATGTGGGGCAGGCTGGCCATGAAGCCGCGCCGCTCGCCGTGATGCGATTCCATGGTAAGCAGCACGGCGCCACCCCATTCGCCACCGACGCCGATGCCCTGCAGGAAGCGAAGCGCGACGAGGAGCCATGCCGCGGGCGCGCCGATCGCACCGCCGGCGGGCAGACAGCCAACCAGGAACGTGGCGATGCCCATCAGGAGCAGCGTGGCGATCAGCGTCGACTTGCGGCCGACGCGGTCGCCCATGTGCCCGAATAGCGCGGCGCCCAGCGGGCGCGATAGGAACCCGACGAAGATCGTCGCAAACGAAGCGAGGAGTCCTGCCGATGATCCGTGCGCAAAGAACAGCTTCGGGAAGACGAGTGCCGCTGCGGTGCCGTAGATGAAGAAGTCGTACCACTCGATCGTTGTACCGATCACGCCCGCAAGCGCCGCGCGCCGCTCGATACGACGCGCGGACGTGCGCGTTTCAACCGCTTCGCCCGACACCGCGCCGGGGACCGCCGGTGTCATGGTGGCTCTGCCTGTCATGCCTGTCTCCTTGATGTTTTTATGAAAAGGTGAACTGCGAGGGAACCACGTCAGAACGTGGCGTTTGCCTGCATCGACACGCGCTCGTCGGGTAGCGCGGTCCAGAGTTCGAGACGTTCGCCCTCGCGCACGCCGTTCAGTGTCAGGGCATTGCCGAGAATGGCGGGCTGAACGCCGCGATAATCGAACGTCGCCAGCGGCTTGCCGGCAATGCTCTGCGCAAGGCCAGCCAGCAGCGTCGCATTCAGCGGGCCATGGATGACCAGGTCAGGGTAGCCCTCCACCTCTCGACAGTAGTCCTGATCGTAGTGGATGCGGTGCCCGTTGAAGGTGAGCGCGGAATAGCGAAAGAGCGTCGTGGAAGTTGCGACGAAGGTCTCGCGATGCTCGCCCGGTGCGCGCCGGACTTTCTGGCGCACCGGGCCGCCCGGCGACACTCCCTTGTAGACGATGTCGTGCTCTTCCGAAACGGCGACTTTTCCGCCGCGTGCGATTTCGTGCTGCACCGTGACGAAGACGAGTTCGCCCGAGCGACCCTGCTTGTGCTCGACCGCGAGGATCGTCGAGCGTTTTTCGACCGTGGCACCAAGGGGCAATGCGTCGAGAAAGCGGACGCGGCCGCCGGCCCACATCCGGTTCGGTAGCGGCACTGGGGGCAGAAAACCGCCGCGTTGCGGATGGCCGTCGCGGCCGAGGCGCTCGGGCGGCAGGCCCTCAAGAAAATAGAGCCAATGCCACAGCGGTGGCAGCGGTGCGCCTGTGACGAGGTCCTCGGCACCGCGACCGATCGTGGCGGCCATCAGGCGGGCGTGGCGGACATCGAGCACGTCTTCGTCCACGATGGTCTTGCCCACCCATTCGCGCAGCTTGGTAATGTCGGCCTGACTCATGCGCCTGCCTCCTCGGTTTCGGCCGCGAACTCCTCGCGAATGCGCGCGGTGTGTTCGCCAAGCTTCGGAGCGGGTTTGAAGCGCTGCGCGTCCCAGGGGGCGCGCACGGGCGGTGCGATCATCTGCAACTCCGCGTCGTCGGCGGCCATCGGCCACGTGCGCAGCGCAGGGTGCGTGGTCATGTCGGCGACCTGGCGCAACTGGGCGTAGGCGATGTTGGCGTCGCCGAGCAGAGAGAGTGCTTCATTGAGTGCCTTCGTACGGAATGCGTCGCCGATCAGCGCATCCAGCGCTTTGCGGTTTTGCACGCGCGCGTTGTTGGTGGCGAAGCGCGCGTCGCTGGCGATCTCGCGATTGCCGAGGAACACCTCGCAGAAGTTGCCCCATTCACGGTCGTTCTGGATGCTGATCACGATGTCACGTCCCTCGCTCGTGCGATAGGCCCCGTAGGGTGCGATCGACGGGTGCTTGAGGCCTTGCGGCGCGGGTGCGCCCTTGCCGTAGCGCTCGTGGAGGTAGGGCACGGTCATCCAGTCGGCGGCACCGTCGAAGAGCGAGACCGAAACGCCCGAGCCTTGGCCTGTGCGATCGCGCAGCGTGAGCGCGGAGAGCACGGCGATCGTGGCGTTCATGCCGGCGCCGATGTCGCAGATCGAAATGCCGATACGGCCCGGCGCATCGGGCGCGCCGCTAACGCTCACGAGGCCGCTTTCGCATTGCACGAGAAAGTCGTAAGCCTTGAGCTTGCTCGTCTCGCTGCCCGTTCCGTAACCGGTGATGTCGCAGGTGATGAGCTGCGGATGCTGCTCGCGGAGGGTCGCGCTATCGAAGCCTGCTCGCAAGAGCGCGCCGGGTGCGAGGTTCTGCACGAAGATGTCGGCCTCGGCAATGAGGCGACGCAGCAGCGCGGCGTCGTCGGCCAGCTTGAAGTCGAGCACGACCGACTCCTTGCCGCGGTTGGTCCAGAGGAAATAGGAAGAGTTGCCGTTCGCGGCCGCGTCGTAGCCGCGGGCGAAATCGCCCTCGGGGCGCTCGATCTTGATGACGCGTGCGCCCATTTCGGCAAGACGGCACGTGCAAAGGGGGGCGGCGAGCGCCTGTTCGATGGCCACGACCGTGACCCCGGCAAGCGGCAGCGGGTGTTCAGTTGAAGTCTGGCGATTCATGGATCGTCTCCGCAATTTTTGGCTGGTCGCAGTGAGTATTGCGGTTCGGCGCGAATAGATACATCGAGATAATTCAAACGAAGCGTTTGTCAAAACCGAATGCTCGCGGCAGAATCGGCGTTCCTGCGGAGGTGGTGATGCGCTATGAACTGACGGATCTGGAAGTTTTCCTGGCGGTTGCCGAGGAAGGCAGCGTCACGCGCGGCGCGGACCGCTGCCACCTTGCGCCTTCGTCGGTGAGCCTGAGAATCAAGGGTCTGGAAGACGTGGTGGGCGCACCCTTGCTGGTGCGGCTCGCGCGCGGCGTGATGCCGACGCCGGCCGGGCGCATCGTGATGGAGCACGCCCGGCGCTGCATCGCGCAACTGGAGCAGATGAACGCGGATCTGTTGCCGTTTTCGAGTGGTCTGGTGGGGCACGTGACGCTGTTCGCTAACAACAATGCGATCAGCTCGCATCTGCCCGACGATCTCGCCTGCTTTTTCTCGCGCTATCCGAACGTGCGGATTTCGCTGGAGGAGCGCCTGAGCCACGACATCGTGGCGGCCGTGGCTTCGGGTCGCGCCGACCTCGGCGTGGTGGCGCTGGAGGCCAACCATCCCGAACTGGATTTTCATCGGTATCGCGAGGACGAACTCGTCGTGGTCGCCGCGCTCGACAGCGATATAGCCGCGCGGGGAGAGATCGGCTTCGGGGAGTGCCTGGAGCGCCCGTTCATCAGCCTCCAGTCGGGTGCGGCGCTTCACACGTTCCTGATGAATCACGCGAGCGCGCTGGGCGGGCGCCTGGACGTGCGCGTGCAGGTGTCGAGCTATGGTGCGATCGTCAAACTGGTTGCATCGGGTGCCGGAATTGGCATCGTCGCGCTCTCGGCCATCGAGAGCGATTCAGGCATCAACGTCGTTGTACTCAAACTCGCGGAAGCCTGGGCTCGCCGCGACCTGCGCGTATGCGTATTGCGCAACACACCGGTATTGAATCCGTTTCGGGACCGCTTGCTCGAAGTGCTGACGGGCTCGGGGGGCGTCGCCGCCTGAGGGCGCTTCCGCGGCGTGGGCCGCACGCTCCTCGCCGGGCCGCTTGTAAGCTACGGTCAATTGAGCAACAGAGAAGAGTGGTTGACGGGAGGGAAGGGCTATCTGCGTGTCACGTCGAGCCACGTGGCACACAATGGACATGCGTTCATTGAGCCAGGTATGCTGCTCGCAGGCGAGCCTTGTGGCCCGTCCATTCGAGTCCAGACTCACTTCATGGTGTGCTATCCGATGCATTTTGGCCTTGTCGACCTTCAAACCTTCGTTGCCGTCGCCGAAGCTGGTAGCCTCACGCACGGCGCAGCCCGCGTCAACCTTTCGCTCGCGGCGGTCAGTGCGCGTATCCGGCAGATGGAGGAGGCGGTAGGCGTGCCGCTGCTGGAGCGTCGGCCGCACGGCGTGCGCGTCACGGAGGCGGGGCAGACCTTCCTGCGCCACGCGCGGACCACCCTCGGTGCGCTACAGCGCATGACGGACGACCTCGCGCAGTTCTCCCAAGGCATGCGGGGGACCATCCGCATCCTCTCGAACACGAATGCGCTTGTCGAGACGCTGCCTGGCCCGCTTAGCCGCTTTCTCTGCGACAACCCCAACATCAACATCGAGATCGAGCAGCGTCCGAGCGATGAGATCATCGCGGCCATCGCGGAAGGGGCGGCCGATATCGGCATCATCGCTTCGCCGCCCGAGGGCGTGGCGCTCACGACGTTTCCCTTTGCCACCGACCGCCTGTGTGCGGTCGTGCCGGCGGTCGACGAGCGGTTTGCGCAGCGCCAGGAGGTCGCCTTTGCCGACCTCCTCGAAATCGATTTTGTAGGCCACGAACGCGGCTCGTCGATCCAGGTGTTCCTGGAAAGTCACGCGAAGCGGCTGCATCGCACCTTGCGGCACCGCATCCAGCTTGGCAACTTCGAGTCGATCTGCCGTCTGGTCGAAAACGGCGTGGGTGTCGCGGTACTCCCTGAGTCGGCGGCGCGGCGGTTTCAGCGCTCGATGCGGGTGCGTCTGCTGCGCATCACCGACGCGTGGGCCGTGCGCAAGATCCTGATCTGCGTAAACGACCTCGATCGGCTGCCTTCTTCCACCCGGCGGCTCGTCGAACATCTCGCGCGCCTCGGCGCCGCCTCCGGCTGAGAAGAAGCTCGGGAAGCGCCGGATTCGGTTCGGGTTGAGTCTGCCTTCACCAATCAACGATTGTTCAGGAGCCGATGGGGACAGAGAATGAACCCCGTTGGCAATCGAACTTCTGGAGGTGAAGCAATGAATGCTCGCGACGTCGAGACGAAAACCCGGTCCTGGCTGTTCACTCCTGCGACGCGCCCCGAGCGTTTCGGCAAAGCCGGCCCGGCGGGGGCCGATGTGCTGATCGTGGATCTGGAGGACGCCGTGCGTCCCGAAGAAAAGACCATCGCCCGCCGCCAGCTGGGCAACCTGCTCAGCCAGCCGTTCAGTTCTACCGCCGCGCTCGCGGTGCGCATCAATACGCCGAACTCGCGCAACGGTCTGGATGACCTGGCCGCGTTGCTCGACGCGAAATTTCAACCGGCTTTCATCGTGATCCCCAAGGTGGAGGCCGCGCAAACGGTCCTGCAGGTCGAAGCGCTGCTGCGCGAGGTCGCGAGCGACGCACGCGTGGTGCCGCTGGTGGAATCGCGCCAGGGTGTCGTGGTGCTGCCGGAGGTGCTTGCCACGGCCTCGCGTGTCGCGGCGGTCATGTTCGGCGCGGGGGACTATGCCGGGGACGTCGGCGTGCAGCCTGCGTCGTTCGCGCTTTCTGTCGCACGCGTGCAGATTTCGGCCGCGTGCGTGGCGAGCGGGATACGTGCCATCGACGCGCCATGCTTCGAAATCGGCAATAGCGCCGTACTCGAGCACGAAATCGGGTTTGCCGCCGCGAACGGGTTCGACGGCAAGGCGGCCATCCATCCTTCCCACATCGGACCCATCAACGCGGCCATGACGCCGGACGCCACAAAGATCGACTGGGCGCACCGCGTGATCGGGGCCGCGCGAGAAGGTGCGGCGGTCGTCGACGGCCGCATGGTCGACGAGGCGATCGCCCGCGAGGCGCGGCGTGTTCTGTCGCGTGCCTGAGCGTTCGCCGCTTTTTTCAATTTCAACCAGGAGTATGTCATGAGCGAATCCATCGCTGCCTACCGCAAGATCGCGGAGAACCGCTTTCGCGAGGTCTCCGGCCTTTACTACGAAGACTTCGAGATCGGAAACACCTACGAGCATCGCCCGGGCCGGACGATCACGGACGTCGACAACATCTGGACGACCCTGCTCACCATGAACACGCAGCAGGTGCACTTCGACCAGGCCTATGCGAGCCACACCGAGTGGAAGAAGATGCTGGTGGACAGCACCTTCACGCTCGCGCTGTTGACGGGCATGAGCGTTCGCACCGTGAGCGCCAAGGTGGTGGCCAATCTCGGCTGGAACAACGTGCGCGCGACGCATCCGGTCTTTGCGGGCGACACGCTTTATGCGGAATCGACGGTGCTGGAAAAGCGCGAATCGAAAAGCCGTCCCACGCAAGGCATCGTGACGGTTCTCACGCGTGGTATCAATCAGGACGGGAAGCTGGTGATGTCGTTCGAGCGCACGATGCTGATCTACCGGCGTGGACATTCGCCGGAAGCGGAAGCCAACTACTAAGGAGCATGGCTATGAATAACGAATCCGTCTATTCCTCAAAAATTCGTACACCTAAGGAAGTGGTGTCGTCGATTGCAAGCGAGTCGACTGTGGCGCTTGGCATGGCGATGTCCCAGCCGCCTTCGCTGCTGGCCGCGCTGGCGGCGCGTGCGAGTGCGGGCGATGTCGATGCGCTGAAGGTCTATTACTTCCACGCGGAATCGTTTCTCAGCAAGACGCTGCTGCAATACGAACTGATGGGGCGCATCCAGCCGCACTGCATGTTCCTCGGCGAGCCTGAGCGCAAGCTGATCCGCCAGGGCGCCGAAGACGGCGACCGCAAGGTCGTATTCTTCGTGCCGAACACCTTCAGCCAGTCACCGCGTCTTTTCAGCGACCATATTCCGGTCGATACGATGCTGGTGATGGTGTCGCCCATGGATAGCAACGGCTATTTCACGTTCGGTACCAACAACGATTACACGAGCGCCGTTGCGCGCTCCGCGCGCCGGCTTGTGGTCGAGGTCAATCCGAACATGCCGCGCGTGTTCGGCGATTCGTTGCTGCACATTTCCGAGGTCGACGCCATTGTCGAATCGGATCATCCGCTGCCGCAACTGCTGCCGAAGCCGGCGAGCGAAAAGGATCATGTGATCGCGGATCTGATCTCAAACCTCATTCCCGACGGCGCCTGCCTGCAGATGGGTATTGGCGCGCTGCCCAATGCCGTGTGCGGCGCGCTGTATGGCCACCGCGACCTGGGCGTGCATACCGAACTGCTGACGCCAGGGCTCGTGGACCTGATCCGGCGCGGCGTGGTGACGAACCGCAACAAGGCCGTGAATCGCGGCAAGTCGGTCTTTACCTTCGCCATGGGCGATCAGGCGATGTACGACTTCATGAACGACAACCCCTCCATCGAGAGCTACCCGGTGGACTATGTGAACAATCCGGCGATCATCTCGCAGAACCCGAAGATGATCTCGGTGAATTCGACCGTGGAGATGGACCTGACCGGCGCCTGCAATTCCGAGCATGTGAACGGGCATCAGTACAGCGCGACAGGCGGCCAGCTCGACTTCGTTCGCGGTGCCTACGGGTCGGCAGGCGGCAAGTCGATCATCGCGTTTCATTCCACGGCGAAGGGCGGCGCGCTTTCGAAGATCGTGCCGAAGCTCTCGGGGCCGGTGACCACGCCGCGCACGGACACGCACATCGTCGTGACCGAGTACGGCGTCGCGAATCTCAAGGGGTTGTCGTCGACGGAGCGGGCACGGGCACTGATCGGGCTCGCGCACCCCGATTTCCGCGCGACGCTCGCAGACGAGGCCAAAGCCCTTCATCTGATCTAATCGCAGGACTACGATCATGACACGACAAACCATTGCCGATTACCTCACGAACGCGCTTGCTGCCGCGGGTGTCGAGCGCATCTGGGGTGTGACGGGCGACAGCCTCAACGGACTATCGGACAGTTTGCGGCGGCTCGGCAAGATCGAGTGGGCCCATACGCGCCACGAAGAGTCGGCAGCCTTTGCCGCGGGCGCCGAGGCGGCGGTGACCGGGAAGCTCGCCGTGTGTGCGGGAAGCTGCGGACCGGGCAATCTGCACCTCATCAACGGGTTGTTCGATTGCCAGCGCAACCACGTGCCCGTGCTGGCCATTGCCGCGCATATTCCTACCTCCGAAATCGGGCTTGGCTACTTTCAGGAGACGCATCCGCAGGAACTCTTTCGCGAATGCAGTCACTTCATCGAACTGGTGACCAATCCGCAGCAGTTTCCGCGCGTGCTAGACCGCGCCATCCGCACGGCGCTGGAATCGCGCGGCGTGGCGGTTATCGTGCTCCCGGGCGACGTGGCACTTGAAAGCGCGCCCGACGACAAACCCGGCGTGCTCTCGTTCGACGCTTCGGTAACGGTTCCCGAAGCGGGGCAGCTCGACAGGCTGGCGCAACTGCTCAATCGCTCCGAGGCCGTCACGCTGCTGTGCGGCAGCGGCTGCGAAGGCGCGCACGACGAAGTGGTGGCACTGGCCGACGCCCTGGGCGCGCCGATCGTTCACGCCTTGCGCGGCAAGGAACACGTGGAGTGGGACAATCCGTTCGATGTGGGCATGACCGGGTTGATCGGCTTCAGTTCCGGCTATCACGCGATGAAGGCGTGCGATACGCTCGTCATGCTCGGCACTGACTTCCCGTACCGGAACTTCTATCCCACCGAAGCGAAGGTTGTCCAGATCGACCGCGACGGCGCCGCGCTCGGCCGCCGCGTGTCCCTCGAGCTAGGGCTCGTGGGTGACGTCAAGGCCACGCTGGCCGCGCTCCAGGGCCGCCTCGAGCGCAAGTCGGACCGGCGCTTTCTCGAAGCGGCGCGCAAGCACTATGCCGAAGCGCGGGCCGGTCTCGACGCATTCGCGAGGCCGTCGCCACCGGGCAACCCGATCCATCCGCAATATCTCACGAAGCTCGTAAGCGATCTGGCGGAAGAGGATGCGGTCTTTAGCGTCGACGTCGGCACGCCGACCCTGTGGGCCGCGCGCTATCTGCGCATGAACGGCAAACGCAGGCTGCTGGGGTCCTTCAACCATGGTTCGATGGCGAATGCTTTGCCGCAGGCGCTGGGTGCCCAGGCGGCTGCACCGGATCGTCAGGTGGTAGCGCTTTGCGGCGATGGCGGCCTTTCGATGCTGATGGGCGATCTGCTCACGGCGCGCCAGGAGGCGTTGCCGCTGACCGTCGTCGTCTTCAACAACAGTTCGCTCGGCTTCGTATCGATGGAGATGAAGGCCGGTGGCTATCTCGACGACGATACGCAGCTTGCTTCGACCGACTACGCCGCGATCGCACGCGGAGCAGGCATCGAGGCGGTACGCGTGGAGGACTCGGAAGAGCTGGAAGGCGCACTCGCGCACGCGCTTTCGCGGCCGTGGCCAGTGCTGGTGGACGTCGTCGTCGCCAGGCACGAAATTGCCTTGCCGCCCAAGATTGAGTGGGCCCATGCGAAGGGCTTCAGCCTGTATATGCTGCGGGCCGTGCTCAACGCGAAGGGCAATGAAGTGATAGAGCTGGCCACTACGTGGCTGCGCTAGTTGTACCTGCGGCGCGGGAGACGGTCGCAGCGTTGCACCGGTGCAGGGCTCGCTGGATGAGACCGTCTCTCGCGCTGCCTTTATCTATTGCGCTTCACAACGAAGCTGTTGAGGTTCGCTAATTTTGCACCTGGGTGCACTAATTCCGCAAATATGGCCTATACGAGGGCATTTTAAGGTGCCACCGACACTCGCTGACCAGTACGAGCAGCTTGTCCATGTTACGTGCGCGCCGCACAACCGTTGCCGGGAGTCGCTCGAGCGTTGTCCCGTGTTCGTCGCCTGAGTCGATATCTGCTGTGAGCCAGATCCGCTTTCAACGAGATGCGGACCGGCTGGCGATCCGCCCAAGCCAGCTTCCGAACGCTTCCTCGTAGAGCGGAAGAGGTGCATCTGGCCATGGGCGTGAGTCATTGCATAGCAATGCTGGTTACCCGCTCGAGATGGTCAAACTGGATCGGTTCCTCTCCGTCGCGAATCGCGAATCCAGCCGCGGCGTTTAGGATCGGGGAGACTTCACCGGTGAGTCTCTGACCAAGGAATTTTTGCACACCGCATGTCGAGGGCGGCCGTTTTCTTTCTGTACTTGCGCTAGTAAGCGATTTCCACAAGATGATTAGTGGTGGGCGTTGATCGTGTGGTCCAAGCACGAAAGCTGGTCTACGCCCCGGGAGTGCGCAATCGCACCGGTGCGCGCTAACACCAAAGATTAAAATGTGCGCCAGCGCGCCTGTTAGCGGTCGCCCGGGAGAGTTCGCCACGACGGAAATTACGCTGTGGTTGACTTCTGCAACCACGCGGTATCCGGAACCGGACGATGTGGTAGTCGATCCCTGTTCCACAGTCACATCAGAACCGCAACCACTTCTGAATAGGCCGATCCCTGCTGGGAGCAGGCTATCGGCCTATTGTCCTGTGCATACCCGAGGTGGGCGTAGGAGTCCGGCCAACTCCTACGTCAGTGTCCGGCGACGACTTGAGTTTTGGTGTCGGTTGCCTTCGCATTACCTTGGTCGTCGGTCCATCCGCCGCCCAAAGCGTCGATCAAGCGAACGCTTGCGTCGAGTCGCCGAGTCTGCAATTGTGTATCCGTAAGCTGTGTGCTTAGCTCTGTCGTTTGAGCCGTCACAACGTCGAGGTAGCTGACAACCCCGTCTTTGTAGCGAGACATGGACAGATCGAGCGTACGTCTTGATTCATCCAGCGCGCGGTCTTCGCTAACGGCTTCAGACCCGAGGTAGTGCAAGAGAGCGAGGTTATCCTCGACCTGCTGGAACGCAGTGAGCACGGTTGCCTTGTATTTGGCGCCATTCTCGACAAGCTTGGCCTGTGCCCGATGGACGATCGCGGTTCGACGACCGCCGTCGAACAGTGTCATCACTAGTGTCGGCCCGATCGCCCAGATTTCGTTTGGCGCTGCGATCCATGGCGAGAGTGTGTCGCTCTGGTACCCCCCGTCGAGGCCGAGTGAGACGTCCGGGAAGTATGCGGCTTTCGCAACGCCGATCGCTGCGTTTGCCTGCGCCATTCTACGTTCCGCCGCCGCGATGTCGGGCCTACGCTGGAGTAGGGAGGCCGGGACGCCAATGGGAACGTTGGGCAAATAAGATATCTCATACGTAGGGCCCAGATTGAAGTTTGAGGCTGGCACTCCGATCAGCGAAGCGATGGCATGCTCGAATAAGGCACGACGCGCTGTAATGTCCGACGCCTGCGCCTTGGCTGAATCGAGTTGTGTTTGCGCACGGGAGACATCGAGGTCCGACGCTATTTCGCCGTTGTGGCGACTAACGGTCAGATCCAGTGCCTTTTGGTAAGTTGCAATGGTCTCAGACAGGATTTGTGATTGGAGATCGAGGCCAAGGAGGTTGAAATAGGCTGACGCCAAGTTGGCCTCCAGACTGAGTCTAAGTGACGCAACGTCTGCTTCGCTGGCTTCCTCTGCATCCTTCCCGGCCTTGACTTCATTACGGAGTTTCCCCCAAAGGTCGAGGTCGTAACTCAGTCCGACATCCAAAGTAGCTGAGTCGTAGACGTTAGGTTGCCCAGGACCGCGAAGCGGTCGAAGCGCGGATTGTCGCTCGCGGGAGATGTTCGCGTCGGCACCAATGGTGGGGTAAAGATTCGAACGTGCCTCCTGCAGCAACGCAGTCGCTTCATCGTGCCGTGCGAGGGCCGCCTCAAGGTCAGGGTTTGAGGCTACGAGTCCTTTCTCCAACTTGTCAAGCTCCGGATCCCGATAAACTTGCCACCACCCATCTCGAGGAATCCCGTCTGCCGGTTTTGCCTGCATCCATTGCCCGGCTTCTTTAAACTGAGTCGGAACAGCAGTCGGAGGAACCTTATAGGTTGGAGCGAACGAGCATGCAGCGAGAGTGAACGCAGAGGCTACTGCGAGCGCACAAAGTTTCTTATCCATGGCTCGACTCCCGCGCCCTTGGGATAGTGGCGAGTCTGACCAGGTCTCCTTGAACAAGCGAGTCCGGGGGATTGTTGATTACCTTGTCGTCAGGGCGGAGGCCCGATGAGATCTGGACAGTGGACCCAAGGTCAGTGGAAATTGTTACAGATCGCAATTGAGCGCGATCATCCTTGCCGACTACGGCCACCTGAAGACCGTCCTGCCTGAAGATGAGTGAGCTAGCCGGGATCGTAACCGTATTGGTGTCGCCTGGCAGCGCGAGGTGAACCGCGGTGTATTCGCCAGGGAACAGCAAACCAGCGCTGTTATCAACCGTCAACTGGACGAGAAGCGTGCCAGACGAGGGCGTGATGGCGTTGGACGTGTCGACCATCTTGGCCTTGAATGTCATTCCGGGCCTTTCCGGAACAGTGATGGTTGCGGCCAAGCCAGACTGTATCGCTGCGGCATCTACCTGAGGTGCACTCACATACACGCGCAACTTGTGGGCATCTGAAACGGTGAACAATGCCTGGTTCGAGCCACTCCCAACGTTGATAAGTTGGCCAACATCTGTATTTCTTGCCGTAACAATTCCGTCGAAGGGCGCAACCAGTTTTTTGAACGACTCCAGAGCCTCGAGGCGACGCACATTTGCCTGATTTGCGTCGACGATAGCCTGCTTCGCTGTGAGGTCGCTGGTCTTCTCATCGGTATCTTGTTGAGAAACAGAGCCCTGTCCAAGCATTCGGGTCCAGCGCTGCGCTGTCACGGCAGCAAGCTTTTGGTTCGCGATTGAGTTCTGCAAGTCTCCACGCGCTTGCTGCAGTTGCTGGTCGAGGTCAGGAGTGTCGATTTCCCCCAGCAACTGCCCGGCCTTCACATGGGTACCTATATCTGCATACCACGCGTGGAGGTAACCAGGAACGCGCGCATATATTGGCGCATTTACTTCCGCCGCCAAGGTGCCAGGCAGGACGAGCGGCTGGCTGCTTCCAATAGGCTTCGGAGAGACCGTCACAACTGTCGGTATGGCCTGCTCGTTTGTCCAGCTTGTCAACTTCTGCTTCGCGTGTACTCGACTCGAAATGCCGAGTGCGACGATACCTGCGAGCGCGAGAGCAGCAACGGAGGCCACGAGCTTGATGTGGCGGAGTGTCTTGGGCGACTTCACTTCAGATTCATTGGACATGAGATTCTCCATGTTCGATAACTTGATTGACTGGTGTGGCCTTGTCGCGGCGGTGAATCAGGCTGAAGACGACCGGGACAAAGAGAAGCGTGGCGAAAGTTGCGCAGATCAGACCACCGATAACGGCGCGGCCTAACGGTGCATTCTGTTCACCGCCATCGCCCATACCGAGAGCCATCGGAGCCATGCCAATAATCATGGCGAGCGCGGTCATCAGGACCGGGCGGAAACGTGTGACGCCGGCCTCCAGCGCAGACACCAGCGGATTGCCAGTGACGGCAAGTCGCTCGCGTGCAAAGGTCACCACCAGAATGCTGTTTGCGGTGGCGACACCCATACAAAGAATCGCCCCAGTCAATGCAGGGACTGACAATGGTGTATGGGTTATAAAGAGCATCCAGACGATTCCTGCGAGAGCGGCCGGGAGCGCTGAGATGATCACAAAGGCGTCCCCCCAGGAGTGGAAGTTGACGACGACGAGGAGGTAGATCAGCAAAATCGCGCCAACCAGACCGAGCATCAACCCTGTGAACGCGCTGTTCATGGTTTCAACCTGACCACGAACGGTTACAACCGAACCCTTCGGTACATCCTTCGACGTCTGCGCAAGAGCCTTGTTAATGTCGGAAGACACCCCGCCCAAATCACGACCTTGTGTGGTTGCAAATATGTCGTACAGCGGTTCGATGTTGTAGTGCGAGACGACTGCATCACCCACTCCGCGAGTAATGCTTGCAATGCCTCCCAAAATCTGTGCGGGGCCGTGGCCGCCGGTAATCGGGAGATTTTTGAGGTCGGACAGAGTGGTCATCCGGTATTGCGGCGTTTGGGCAACAATCGGATATGACACGCCGTTAGCCGTGTCAAGCCAATATGTCGGAGCAACCTGGCTCGTGCCTGAGAGACTCGCAACTACGGAGTTGGTTACGTCGCTTTCGGTGATACCCAGCTCATCCGCTCGCGAACGATCCACGGCCACGGTAAATTGCGGGTACGTTGATGCTTGCTGGATTCGCGTATCGGCGATTCCAGGGATGGTGCGAAGTCGACGATAGAGCTCCTGTGCGTATTGCTGATTGGCCTTGAGATCAGGTCCGGTCACCTGGACATCGATTGGGGCCGGTGCACCGAAGTTCAGAATCTGACTGACGATATCCGCCGGCAAGAATGCGAACGTGACCCCCGGATATTTTTTCGGCAGCATCGTGCGCAGTTTCTGCACGTAGTCTGCGGTCGGACCATGTTCCTTGCTGAGGGAAACAAGAATGTCACCATCCTGCGGGCCAATCGTCCCGCTGTTGTTATAGGTCAGGTTAATGCCGCTGATGGGCAACCCCATATTGTCGATGATGTTTGACAGCTGGTTCGGCGGGATAGTTGAACGCACCGTGTTCTCGACAGAATCGAACAATGCGGCCGTGTCCTCGATCCGGGTCCCGATAGGTGCGCGGACGTGGATTGCAATTTCGCCGGCGTCGATATTCGGGAAGAAGTTTTTGCCCAGCCACGGAGACAGGAAAAAGGAGACCGCCACGGTGCCCAGGAAGGCAACTACAAAGATTCGGCGATTCGTCAGCGCCAAACCCAAGGCAATCCTGTAGACCGCCCGGA
Source organism: Paraburkholderia sp. EB58 (assembly GCF_050436665.1). Classification (NCBI taxonomy): domain Bacteria; kingdom Pseudomonadati; phylum Pseudomonadota; class Betaproteobacteria; order Burkholderiales; family Burkholderiaceae; genus Paraburkholderia; species Paraburkholderia sp. EB58. The sequence continues at coordinate 17,539 of NZ_JBNDMQ010000068.1, forward strand.
TACCTTCGAAGCGTTTTTCAAAGCCCTGCTGGAATCGGACAAGAGGATTGCGCGAAGCGGGTCGATGTTCATGGGCACCATCGGACTCCCCGGAGGCTTGGCCAACATGCTTGTGCGGGCGAAGCAGGTACTGCGCCATCATGGGGACAAAGGTCCGTGAAAGGATAAACGACGAGACCATGGCGAAAATTACCGCCTCAGCCATCGGGACGAACAGGAATCGTGCAACCCCATGCAGCAGAAGCATCGGCACGAACACGATACAGATACACATGAGGGACACGAACGCAGGGGTAACGATCTGCGCGGCGCCGTCCATGATTGCCGTGCGGACGTCTTTGCCTTGCTCAAGGTGCCAATTGATGTTTTCGATCGTCACCGTGGCATCGTCAACCAGAATACCGACTGCTAGTGCAAGCCCACCGAGCGTCATAACATTCAGCGTCTCACCCACCGCAGAGAGCGCCGCAATCGCTGCGAGCACGGCAAGGGGAATGGAAGATGCGATAACGATCGTAGACTGCCAACTTCCGAGAAAAAGCAGGATCATCAGCGAGGTGAGAACCGCAGCAATGATGCCCTCACGCGCGACGCCGCTCACTGCGCCCTTGACGAAGACGGACTGATCGCCCAGAGCCACAAGTTTCAGGCCCGGTGGCAGAGTTTGACGGACTCGAACAAGCTGCTGTTTTGTGCCAGCAATGATGTCAAGCGTGGAGGCCGACCCGTTCTTCAGGATGCTCAGCAGAACGGCGCGGTGACCGTCGACACGAACGATATTGCTTTGTGGCGGATAACCGTCGCGAACGTGAGCAACGTCGCGCATGTAAATGACGGCCCCATTCACTGTTTTTATAGGCAACCGGTTCAGCTGATCGATAGCCAGTGGACTGTTGTTCAACTTGATGTTGTACTCGAAGCGACCAATCTTCTGCGTACCAGCCGGAATGATCTGGTTTTGCGCAGCGAGCGCATTGGCGACGTCTTGAGCCGAAAGTTTCTTGGACTGAAGAGCCTGAGGATCAAGGTCGATTTGTACCTCGCGAACCTTACCGCCATACGGCGTCGGAATGGCCACCCCTGGGACGCTTAGCAATTGAGGTCGAATGAAGTTTGTTGCGTAGTCAGCGAGCTTCTGTTCATCGAGTGTGTCGCTTGTGATCGCGAGTTGCAGAACGGGAACGGTGGACGCACTGTAGTTAAGGATTTGAGGCGGAGTCGTCCCAGGAGGCATCTGCTTGAGCACGGTCTGGGAAATTGACGTTACTTGCGCGGTGGCAGTACGGATGTCAACGGTCGGTTGAAAGAAGATCTTGACAATACCGAAGCCGCGGAACGATTGCGATTCGATGTGAGCAATGTCGTTCACGGTCGTGCCGAGCGTTCGCTCGTAATACGTCACAACTCGCCCTGACATGTCGTCAGGTTGAAGACCTGCGTAGTTCCAAACAACGCTCACAACAGGGATTCCGATATTCGGAAAGATATCGATCGGTGTACGAACCGAAGCAAGTGATCCAAAGATCAATATCAGCAGAGCAAGTACAATGAATGTGTACGGCCGGATGAGGGCTAACCGGACTATTCTCAACATCGGAGTAACTCCAAACAGAAATACGTGGAATTCGGGACGCGGACCTGGGGACACGGGATCAAGTCAGTGGCTCGTTTAATTTGATTTTGGTACTTGGCACGTTGCCCGCCACGGCGCTTAACGTTAAAAAATGGCAACGTTTGCGGTCGGACGTGCACGGCAACCGTGCTGGGCTAGTGGAACTCGTACCCAACCTTTCGAACGCAGCGAATGCGCGAAGCTTTACCTGGAATGTCGATCTTTCTTCGCAAAAGGCATATTTGCTGATCGACCGGATTGCGGTCGTCGTGGGGCCACTCGCCCTAAATCGCCTCGAGTATTTCGATCCGCGTGAGAATCCGCCTCTGGTTCCTCATCATGTATTCGAGTAAGCGGAACTGTGTGTGCGTAAGCTGTACGACGCGTCCACCGTGTGTGACCAGCCGATTTGCAAGGTGGAGCTCGATATCTGGGGCTTGTAACGAGCTGTCGTGAGGGGGATGGCGAACTCGTCGGCGAATGAGCGCTTCGATCGTTGCGGATAGTTCGTCGATATCGAATGGATCGCAAAGTGTTGCGTCTGCGCCGTGGCGAAGTGTCTCGACTCGATCGTGCAAGTCAGAAAATTGAGAGAGGGCTATGATGGGCGTGTCCACGCCCATATACCTCTTGAGCAAAGCTTGTGGTCTCGTCCACATACCCCCTAGCCGAGCACATACCCGGAACCCCTCACAGTTTGAATGAGTGGTGGCTCGCCGTCCCGCTCGATTTTCTTTCGAAGACGCGCTATGTGGACGTTTATAAGATTTGTACCTGGATTGAAGTGATAGCCCCAAATCGCCTCAAAGAGCATTGAGCGTGTGATCGTGCGCCCAGCGTGGCGCGTCATGAACTCAAGTACCCTGTACTCAGTTGGTTGAAGTTCTATCTCCTGTCCTTCCCTCTTCACGGAGCGCGCCAACAAATCAATCTCGAGTGAACCGACTCTCAGCTTGGTTTCCTGGAAGTCTTTACTTTTTGTCCCGCGACGGAGCATAGCTTCGAGTCGCGCGATCAGTTCGTCAGGATCAAAGGGCTTTGTTAAATAATCGTCACCACCGGCGCGCAGCCCGCAAATTCTCGCATCGACGTCGCCCAACGCACTTAGCATGATCACCGGGGTCTGCACACCAACGGCACGAATCGCCCTGAGCACGGACAGCCCGTCCATGCCTGGCAACATGCGGTCGAGCGTGATCGCGTCGTAATCGCCCGACATGGCTTGCACCATGCCATCAGGTCCATTGTCGACCCAATCTACGGCGAGCCCATGGCCGCTAAGCCGGTTGACAATCTCCCCAGCCGAAACGGGATCATCCTCGACAGTCAACACTCTGACTTGATCCATTACCTTGCACTCCTTTGGAGCAGTAGGTTGTTCAATGTAAGCCGACTAGGTAAACAGGCCCATGCCCACATCGCGGCGCACAAAAGCGACCAGGATAGTTCCGCTCGCCACGATTCCGTTCGCGTAAAAGCTGCACAGGAAAAGATCGAACTGCTTCAGGAAATGACCGGCTGTCGCGCGACACCACGCCAGTTTTGAATCGCACGGGAGCTGACGCCGCGTTTACTGTCGTTGCAGGCTGCGCCTCGCGATCATGGTAATAGGGATAGCTTATTAAATTGACAAAAACGGCTCGTTCATACCACGCTGCGGTCCATTCGATGATCTTGCGAAAATCAGCATCACAGGCGACGATCTGTTGCGTTTCAGGCATGACGTACTCCGTTCAGTTCAATCTCTACAATGTGTTGGGATCAGCGGGTGCGTGCCGCGATGGCGGATGCGGTGAGCGCGCACAGCAGACCGATCGCGCTACCGGTCGCCACGTTCAGCAGCCGCTCGCCTCCAAAAATCCAAGGTTGCCCCGCCAACACAAATGCCATCGCCGCACAGGCGCAACGGGTGCCGAACGCGAGCGTGTACGGACGAACGCAAATGAGCGTCAGCATAGCGGCGAACACATCGAGCACGCGCAAAAACGAGGCATGAGGAATCAGCAACCCGACGACCACCCCGAAGGAAACGCCAACGACAGCCCCGGTGAGCCGGTTGAGAAACTTCTGCCGGGCGCTCGCCGCATTTCCGGTAACGACGCTGGCGGCCGACCAGATCATCCACTGACCATGGTCGACGTGCCGCCACTCGACAAGTGCGGCAGCGCAAGCGACCGCGAGCGCGACGGTGATCATCAGCTCGATATATGCATTGCGCTCGCTGTTTGGCGAGAGGCGAGTCCACTTCGTGAAATGCGCAAGCGTCGGCTGGCCGGTTTCACGCGAGCGAAAGTGCTCGACTGACGCAACGAGCAGGATCGGTAACGCCGCTATCAACAAGAACGGCAGAATCTCAACGCTCCGGGTGATAAGCGCCTGCCGCGTGACGCCTTCCGCACTTTCGCAGGCAAGATACAGCGAGGGAATGAACGTGAAGTTGCCGAGCGAGCGCAAAGCACTGCCGCCCGCGGTCACCAGCACGGATCCCATGCCCAGCAGGACCGTAACTACGACAAAGAGCAGCGGGTGCGCGAGCGAAGCCATCAGGATCACGAACCCCGCGCTGATGGCCAAAGCGTGCGTGAAGACGCCGAGCGGCGCAAGCTGCGAGTGGTCGTGCGCGATGAGCATCGCGACCGGCACGATTGCAGCGGTGAGCCACTCGGATCTGCCTGATACGAGTGCAAGCAAGAGCAGCGGGACGAGCGCAAACATGGCGCGACCCAACGCCCGTTGGTCGAACACGGTTTCGACGCGGCGCAAGAGCGACGAAGCTCCGGTGTGACGTTCGCTGCTTATCGTCGCACTCCGACCGCGCTGTGCTTGTCCATTGGTCAT